>CAZGNA010000016.1:12149-28632 GCA_964526945.1 uncultured bacterium | reverse complement strand
ACCACCACCGGCACCACTTCGGTGTTTTGCCGGCGGCCTGTCATGCGTGGATGACTCGCTGCCTGAACCGCCTTCCCCAAGGCCCTTCCACGCGGAAGGGCCTTTTTCTTTGCCTCCGGCCGCGCCCGCCCCCGTCCCCGGCCTCCATGGGCACCTACCTGCTGCGCCGGCTCCTGGCCGCCACGCTGGTCGTCTGGGGGGTGCTCACCGCCATCTTCCTGGTCGTCCGGGTGATCCCCGGCGATCCGGCGGCGGTCCTGCTGGGGACGTTCGCGACCCCCGACCTGGTGGCCGAGCAGCGGGCGAAGATGGGGCTGGACCGGCCGCTGGTGGTCCAGTACCTCCTCTTCCTGCGCCAGGCGATCGCCGGCGACTGGGGCCGGTCCTACCACGAGGGCCGGCCGGCCTTCGCCATGGTGGTGGAGCGGCTGCCCGCCACCCTCGAGCTGGCCGCAGCAGCCATCGCGCTCACCACCGTGGTCAGCTTCGTGCTGGGATCCGCGGCCGCGCGCCGCGCGCAGACGCCCGTGGACCGTGCCATCGGCGTGTTCTCGCTGGTCGGCCAGGCCGTGCCGAACTTCTGGCTGGGCCTGGTGCTCATCATCGTCTTCGCCCGCATGCTGCACTGGCTGCCGTCGTTCGGGCGCGGCACCGTCTGGCACCTGGTGCTGCCCACCGTCACGCTCTCGGTGCAGCTGATCGGCGTCATGACCCGGCTCGTCCGGGCCGGGCTGCTGGAGACGCTGGGCCAGGAGTACGTGCGCACCGCCCGGGCCAAGGGGCTGGCGGAGCCGGCAGTACTCGTGCGGCACGTCTACCGCAACATGCTGATCCCGGTGGTCACGATGCTGGGCCTGCAGCTGGGCGCGCTGCTGGGCGGTGTGGTGGTGCTGGAGACGGTCTTCGCCTGGCCGGGCCTGGGCCGGCTGATCGTGACGGCCATCAACAACCGCGACTACCCGGTGGTGCAGGCCGCGGTGACGTTCGCCGCGCTGGCGGTGGTGGCGCTCAACCTCCTGGTCGACCTGGTCTACGCCTACCTCGACCCGCGCATCCGCTACACGTGACCGCGCCCCGCGCCGAGATGCCCCTCGATCCCACATCAGCTGCCGGACGTCCGGCGGAGAACCCTGCGTCGGGCGCTGCCGCGGGCCCCGCCGCGCCGACCCTCCCCACCGCAGCCGCGCCAGAACCTGCACCGGATGGCGCTCCCGCACGCGCGGGTCGCCGGCGCCCGGCTGGCGACGCCGACGCGCGCGACGCCGCGCGTCCCCGCCGCCGGCTGTGGACGACCCGCACGGGGCGGCGGGTGGTGCTCACCGGCGCGCTGCTGCTGCTTGCGGCGGCGGCGGGGCTCGTCGGTCCGGCGGCCGTGCCCTACAACCCGCTGAGCGTGCGCCTGGACGCGCGGCTGCTCCCGCCGCTCGCCCGGCTGCCCGAGGGCGGCATCGCGTGGTTTGGCACCGACCAGCTCGGGCGCGATCTGCTCGGACAGGTCGTGCACGGCGCGCGGGTCTCGATGCTGGTCGCCGCCAGCACCGTGGGCATCGCCGGCGTGGTGGGCACGGCCCTGGGCCTGGTGGCGGGCTACACCGGGGGGACGACCGACACGGTGCTGATGGCGCTGGTCGACGTGCAGCTGGCGATCCCGCCGCTGCTGCTGGCCATCCTCATGGCGGCCATGCTGGGGCCCTCGGTCCCCAACGTCATCCTCACCCTGTCGGTGATCCGGTGGGCGGTCTTCGCCCGGCTGGCCCGCGGCTCGACCCTCGCCCTGCGCGAGAAGGAGTTCGTGGAGGCGGCACGGGCGCTGGGCGCCAGGCACGCGCGCATCATGGGCCGCCACCTCCTCCGGAACATCCTGACCCCGCTGGTGATCCTGGCCACTCTGCAGATCGCGCTGCAGATGCTGGCCGAGGCGGCCCTCTCGTTCCTGGGACTGGGCATCCCCCACCCGCTGCCGTCGTGGGGCGTGACGATCAGCCAGGGCCGCGACTACCTCCAGAACGCCTGGTGGATCGCCACCATCCCCGGCGGTGTGATGACCCTGGCGGTGCTGGCCGCGGGGGCGTTCGGCGACGCGCTGCGCGACTACCTGGACCCGCGCTTCGGATACTGAGCTGCGTCTCTTGAGCAGCGCCGGCTGGCGCCGCGCGCGGGTGTCGTGGACACACGGCGCCCTGCGGGCAGCCGGCAACCCTCTCATGCCGCATCCCGCCAAGCGCCCATCGATCGGGAGCATCGGCGGCAGGCCGAGATGCTCCCACCCGCATGCAGCGCGGCCTGCGGCCTGGCCGCGGCGGCGCAGCACGAGCCCTACCGGTCCACCGCCTGAGCCATCCGCTCCAGGAGCTCGCCCAGCAACGCCGGCGTCGTGGCGAAGTTCAACCGGACGCAGGAGGGCGGCCCGCCGAACTCCGCCCCGTCGCTGAGCGCCACGCGCGCGCGCTCGAGGAAGAACGCCGCCGCAGGAGCCGGCAGCCCCAGCGCCGTGCAGTCCAGCCAAGCCAGGTAGGTGCCCTCGGGCGCGCGGTGCCGCACGGCGGGGAGTCGCTCGCGCACGAACCGCGCCACCGTCTGCCGGTTCGCGTCGAGCTGCGCGAGCACGGCCGCCAGCCACGGGCCGCCCTCCCGCCAGGCCGCGGCCGTAGCCCGCAGCCCCAGCACGCTGGGGACTCCGCGCAGGCGCGAGGGCAGGGTCTCGACGCGGACGCGCAGGGCCGGGCTGCCGAAGATCGCCAGCGCGCACCGCACCCCCGCGATGTTGAACGCCTTGGTGGCCGAGACGAGCGTCAGCGTGCGCGCAGCCACCTCGGCGCCCAGCGACGCGAACGGGACGTGCCGTGCGCCGGGGTAGACGACGTCCATCCAGATCTCGTCGGCCACCACCACCAGGTCGCGCTCCAGGGCCACCGCGGCGATCGCCTCGAGTTCGTCGCGGCGGAAGACGCGGCCCGTGGGGTTGTGCGGGTTGCACAGCAGCAGGAGCTTCGCCCCGGGGTCGGCGGCCACGCGACGCAACCCCTCCACGTCGACGGCGGCCTCGCCACAGGGGTCACGCAGCGGGTTGTCCAGCAGCCGGCGGCCCATGGCCGCCACCGTGGTGAGGAACGGCGGGTAGATGGGGGTCTGGACGATGACGCCATCGCCGGGCTCGGTGAAGGCGAACAGGGCCAGCGCCAGGCCCTGGATGACGTCGGTGAGCACGGTCATGGCCTCGGGCGCCGGCGCCCAGCCATGCCGGGCGGCCAGCCACGCGGCCGCCGCCTCGTACACCTCCTGGGTGTCTTCGGGGCGCTCGTAGCCCAGCGCCGACCGCTCGGCGCTCCACCGCAGCACCTCGCGCACCGGCTCGGGCGCCGGGAAGTCCATGTCCGCCACCCAGGCGGGCAGCACGTCGTCGCCGTACTTGGTCCACTTGTGCCCGCGCCGTGCCCTGCAGTCGGCCGCGGTCACGTTCGCACAGGGATCGATGCGCAGCATCTCGCCTCCTCGCTGCTGACTGGCCCGCCCCGCCCTGCCCGTGTGCTCGACGGGGCGTGGCTGCGCAGCCCCTCGCCGTCTCGTGGCTCGGTACTGCGCCTGACTGCGGGCAGGTTCGACGGTACCCGCGCAGATGTCCTCGTGATCGTCCCACGCGACCGCGGCCCCACCGCGACGGCCGCCACGGGATCCGTAGACGCCTGGGTCCCTGGCGCAGGCAACGATGCGAACCCTCCACCGCACGCCAGCAGCGGTCCCACGTGCGCACGATCTCCACCTGTGGCGGATTGGGCACCGGACGTCACCCCACCCCTGCCGGCCCGCGCCCCCGTGCACGCGCCTCCCGCCTGTGGTGAAATTAGGTGCGGTAGGCATCCTGCTCACGGTGAGGAGCGCCCGCGCGATGGAGACCGAACGCCTCAGCTGGACCGTGCCGGTGATCGCCACCCCCGACGTCCTGGTCGTGGGCGGCGGATCGGCGGGCATCGCTGCGGCCGCCGCCGCCGCCCGCGCCGGCGCCCGCACGCTGCTGGTCGAGCGCTACGGGTTCCTGGGCGGTACCTCCACCGCAGGCCTAGTGGGTCCCTTCATGACCTCGTACACGACCGAGGGGCACCAGCCGGTGGTGGGGGGCATCTTCCGCGAGGTCGTCGATCGGATGCTCGCCCTGGGCGGCGCCGTCGACCCGAGCGAGGTGCGCGAGGCCGGCTGGTGGGGCGCCTACATCGGCATCGGCCACGCCCACGTGACGCCGTTCCACCCCGAGGCCCTCAAGCTCGCCGCCCAGGAGCTGCTGGTCGACGCCGGCGTGGAGCTGCTCTTCCACACGACGTTCGTGGACACGCTGCGCGATGGCGACCGCGTGCGCGGCGTGGTGGTGGTGAACAAGGCGGGCCTGGGGATGATCCGCGCGCAGGTAGTGGTCGACTGCTCGGCCGACGGCGACGTCGCTGCGGCCGCCGGCGCCGAGTACATGAAGGGCCGCCCCGAGGACGGCCGCATGCAGCCGGCCACGATGTTCTTCCGGTTGGGCGGCGTGGACGACGAGGCGGTGGCGGCCTGGGTCGCCGAGCACGCCCGGGTGCACCCCGGCGAGCGCATGTACGAGTGCGTCGTGCAGGAGGCCAAGGCCCGCGGCGAGTGGACGCTGCCCCGCGAGTACCTGAACTTCTACCGCGAGCCCGAGCCGGGCGTCTGGCGCGTCAACGTCACGCGGGTGCTGGGCGTCGACGGCACCGACCCCCGCAGCCTCACCCAGGGCGAACTCGAAGGCCGCCGGCAGGCGTGGTGGCTGGTGCAGTTCATTCGCCGGCACTGCCAGGGCTTCGCCCAGGCGCGCCTGCTCGAGATGGCGACGCAGCTGGGCGTGCGCGAGACGCGCCGGATCGTCGGCGAGTACGTCCTCACCGGGGCCGATGTGCGCGAGGGCCGCCGCTTCCCCGACGCCGTGGCCCGGGGCTCGTACCTGATCGACATCCACGACCCGACGGGCACGCGTACGCGGCTCGAACAGGTGCAGGCACCGTTCTACGACATCCCCTACCGGGCCCTGGTACCCAAGGCCACGGAGCGGCTGCTGGTGGCCGGGCGGTGCATCTCCGTGGACCACGTCGCCTTCGGCTCCACGCGCGTGATCCCCACCTGCTACGCCACCGGGCAGGCCGCCGGGACCGCGGCGGCCCTGGCCGTGCGCCACGGCATCCCGCCCCGCGCGGTCGACGTGGCCGAGCTGCGCGCCGCGATCCGGGCTGCTGGCGGGATCTGTTAGTGCCCCCGGCGGCGTCGGCACGGTACCGCCGCGGGCCCGCGCACCGTCCTCGTGCAGGACCGCCTGCACCCTTCCCCATCGCACATGGGTGAGGGCATCCTCTTCCGGGATCTCGCGCTGCTGCTGATCGCGGCCGTGGCTGGGGGCGGGCTCGCGCAGCTTCTGCGCCAGCCCACGTTCCTGGGGTACATCGTCGGCGGGCTCGTGGTGACGGCGACCCTGGGCCCGGCAGCCGGCGCCCCGGACACGTTCCGTCTCTTCGCGGAGTTCGGCGTGGTCCTGCTGATGTTCGCGCTGGGGGTCGAGTTCTCGCTGCGCGAGCTGTGGCGCGTGCGAGCCTTGGCCGGCGCGGGTGCGCCGCTGGGGATGGCCGCGGTGGTGGGTCTGACGGCCTGGGCGCTGACGGGCCGCGGCTATCCCACAGGCGAGGCCGTCGTCAGCGGGCTGGCGCTGGCGGTCTGCAGCACCATGGCGCTGGCGCGGCTGCTGGCCGACCGCGGCGACCTCCAGGGCCCGGTGGGGCACGCCTCGATCGGCATCTCGCTGGCCCAGGACCTGGCCGTGGTGGCGGTGATCTTCCTGCTCCCGGCCATGGCCGCAGGCGGTCCCGTCCCCACGCAGGACCTCGGCTGGGCCCTGCTGCGGGGCGCCGCCGTGCTCGTGCCGTTCTTCCTGCTCGCGCACCGGATCGTGCCGGCGATGCTGGGGTGGATCGCGCACAGCCAGAACCCCGAGCTGCTCGTCCTGGTCGCGGTGGCCATCGGGGCGGGCACCGCCGCGCTCTCCGCGGGCCTGGGGCTCACCCTCGCCCTGGGCGCGTTCCTGGCCGGGCTCGTGATCAGCGAATCGGACTATGCCACCGAGACCCTGGCCCGGCTGCTGCCACTGCGCGACCTCTTCGTGGCCGTCTTCTTCGTGTCCGTGGGGATGCTGGTCGACGTCCGGGCGCTGGCGGACGCGCCGGGCCTGCTGCTCCTGATGGTGGCGGTGGTCCTGGTGGCCAAAGGCGCGGTCTGGACCACCGTGGCGCTGGGGTTTGGCTTGCCGCCCTCGGTGGCGCTCGCCGTGGGCCTGGGCCAGACGCAGATCGGCGAGTTCTCGTTCGTCATCGCGCAGCTCGGCCTGCAGATGGGGCTGCTCTCGGCCCGGACCTACAGCGCGATCCTGGCGGCCTCGCTGATCACGCTGCTGGTCAACGCCCTGGTCTTTCGGCGCAGCAGGCCGCTGGAGCGCTGGACCGACCGGGGGCCGCCGGCGGCCGAGACGGCTCCGCCGGCCTCGGCGCCGGCGGCCGTGATCGTGGGCTACGGCCGGGTGGGCAGCGCCGTCGGCGAGGCGCTGGAGAGCTTCGGTCTGCCGTTCGCCGTGGTGGACCTCAACCCAACGGTCGTCCGCGCGCTGCGGGGTCGAGGGATCCCGGCGGTGCTCGGGGACGCGGCCAATGAGATGGCGCTGCGCCAGGCCGGCGCCGTGCAGGCCAGACTGGTGGTGCTCGCGATCCCGGACGCGGTCAAGAGCGCGCTGGCCCTGGCCCGGCTGCGGGCGCTACGCGCCGAGGCCGCCGTGCTCGCCCGCGGCCACTCGTACGACGAGCGGGCGATGCTGCTGTCGGCCGGGGCCACCGACGTCATCCTGCCGGAGGTCGAGGCCGGCCTGACCCTCGTGGACCACGCGCTGCACCGGCTGGACGTCCCGTCCCCGGACGTGCGGGCGTACCTGCGGCGCATGCGCGAGGTGGAACGGCCCGGCGCCCCACCGGCCGAGGTCCCCACCGGCGTGGCGCTGCCGGGTGCCGCGCAGGTCGACGTCATCGACGGGCCGCTCGCCCACCAGACCCTGCGGCGCGCGCGGATCCGCGAGCGCACCGGCGCCACCGTGGTCTGCATCGAGCGCCCGGGAGCGCCCGTGCTCTGGAACCCCCCGCCAGACGCGGTGCTGATGCCGGGGGACCGCGTGACGGTGGTCGGATTGCCGGCGCAGATCGAACGGTTTCGGCGTCTCAACGCAGGCCAGGAGGACTAGGCGCCGTCGCCCTCCAGGTCTCGCCGCGTAGCACGTGCCGCGTGGCCGGCCAGCGGCGCCGGCGCCACCGACACGAAACCGTGCTCCAGCGCGCGGTCAAAGACGCCGTCCACCGGGGCAGGATTCTCAGGCCCGCGACCGTCATACGCGTCGTCACGCGAACCGCTCCAGAAACTCTCGCGGCGAGACCAGGGGGATCCCACGGAACGCTCCCAGCCGCAGCACGTCCTGGTCCCCGGTCACGACAACGTCGGCAGCCCCGCTGAGTGCGCACTCCAGCACCCGGTTATCGTTGGGATCCTCGCGGATCACCTCCAGCGTCTCGGCGACCTCCACACCTAGATTCCCACATTGGTGTTTAGCGTAATTTTAGCATGTATGTCTTGCGGACTGCAGCGGTTTCATGCCGGTCGCGGTACGGGGAACCAGCCGAGACCGAGCACGCCGGCCAGGACTGACTACGTACCCGAAGCCGGTACCGCCCCCCGCCCCTCCTCGGCCAGCAGCAGGTCCAGCAGCCGGTCGGCCGCACGGCGCATGAACGCCGCCACCTCGTCGGGCGTCTGGGGATCGGGCTCGTCGGGTCCCGGGTTCAGCACCGCCGTGGCGTAGAACTCCAAGAACGGCGAGATGCTCTTGAACGGGTAGAGGACGTAGACCTTCTTCCCCGTGGTGTGGGCGTGGATCATCTCCGAGAGCACGCCGAACGACATCTGGGTGGTCGGGTAGAAGACGACGTTGAGGTCGGACTGGTCGATCAGGCGCAGGTCCCGCACGACGGTGGCCCGGCCCAGCGCCAGGCGGGTGCGGTCGTCGAGGCGCTGGGCCCAGCGCCGCAGCTGCGCCAGGGACCCGGCCCAGGCCTCGAGCTCGGCGCGCTGCTCGGCCGAGAACTGCCGGGCGAACTCCGCGTCGTCGAGCTGGCCGAACGCCGCCGCCTCCTCGTCCTTCACCGAGAGCGGGTCGAACACGACGAAGTGGCGGCGCAGGCGTTCCCCGAACTGGCGGGCCAGGGCGATCAGGGCGGTCTGGCCCTCGCGGCGCAGGTTGGTGATGGGGTAGCCTAGGTAGACGCGGCGCCTTTTTTTGCAGATGAGGTCGAAGAGGGTCCAGATCGGCTCGTCGTGCGCCACCAGGTAGTGCGGCACGCGCTCGTAGGCGGCGAACATCTTGGAGACGAAGACCTCCTGCTCCTGCCAGGCGATCAGGTCGCTCGCCTCCAGCTTGCCGCGCCACTGCTCGGTCTCTTCCAGACGGCGGTGGATCTGGTAGATGCTGTCGATCAGCGTGACGTAGAAGATCCCCTCGGGCCGCACGGGTGGGGCCAGGCGCAGCCCCGGGAGCACCTCCTGCACCGCGCCCTCCTCGGCGGGCTGGCGCCGCCGGGTCTCGTCGAACAGCACCTTCAGGTAGTAGGTGTCCAAGCCGGGGATCAGGTGCCCCTTCCACCAGAAGCAGGCGTGGGTCACGAGGATGGTGCACAGGTCGGGCTCCCACAGCGCGGGGTCGTTGACGACCTCGGTGAAGACCACGGCCCGCAGCTCCTGGAGGGCCTCGGGCGCCATGTCGAGGATGGTCTCGGTGCGCACGTCCAGCCCCAGGTCGCGGGCGCGCTCGAGCATGCGCCCGCCCAGATCGACGTAGCGCAGGCGGCGGATCGGCCAGACCCAGCGCCCGGCCCGCAGTTCCTGCTGGATGCGCTGGTTGCCCTCGTCGACCACCCGCGCCACGTAGCCGGGCGCCCCGCCGGCGTCACGGAGCTTGCCGGTGCCCGAGATGCCGGTGACGATGACGATCATCGGCTCGACGTGTGCGCCGTGAGGGGCACCTCGTGGCGGCGGACACGGTCCCAGTCGAGGTCCAGTCCCAGGCCCGGGGCGGTCGGCAGGGCCACCGTGCCGTGCTGCGGCGCCGGGAAGGGTTGCACGAACAGATCCCGCAGGGCGTTGGGCGCGTAGAAGTACTCGTAGGTGACGAAGTTGGGCAGCGCGGCGGCCAGGTGCAGCGCCGCCAGGTGCGCGACGCCGCCGGAGAAGCCGGTATGCGGCGCGATCCGCAGGTTGTAGGCGTGGGCCAGCGCCGCGGCCCGCCAGGCGCCGACGAACCCGCCGATGCGCGCGATCTCGGGCTGCAGGATGTCGACCGCCCGCCGCTCGATCAGGTCGCGGAAGCCGAAGACGCCGAACTCCGACTCCCCGCAGGCCAGCGGGATCGCCGTGCGCTGGCGCAGCAGCGCGTAGCCCGAGACGTCGTCGGGGGGCACGGGCTCCTCCAGCCAGGCGATGTCCAGCGGTTCGAGCTGCCGGGCGACCCGGACCGCGGTGGCCGCGTCGTAGGCGCCGTTGGCATCCAGCATGATCTCCACGTCGGGCCCGACCGCCTCCCGCACGGCGCGTACCGAGGCGATGTCGGCGCGCAGGCCGCCGAGCTCCGGCGGCCGGCCGATCTTGACCTTGATCGCCACATGCCCGGCCGCGACCTGGGCGGCGGCCTCGGCGGCCATCTGGTCGATCGGCGCGAAGTAGACCGACGAGGCGTAGCAGGCCACCGCGGTCCGCCCGGCCCCACCCAGGAACTTGTACAGGGGCAGGCCGGCCGCGCGCGCCAGCAGGTCGTGGAGCGCGATGTCGATGCCGCTCAGCGCCTCGAGGACGAACCCCCGGGAGTGCCCCCAGCGCCGCAGCTGCTCGAACTGCAGGTCCCACAGCCCCTCGAGATCGCGCGGATCGCGGCCCAGCAGCAGCGGGGCCAGCAGCCGGTGGATGACGGTGGTCACCACCTCGGGCGCCTTGCGGGCGATGGCCTCGCCCCACCCCACGTGGCCCTCGTCGGTGCGGACCTCCACCAGGGTGGCCGTGAACGTGCCGAACGCGCCGATGCCAAAGAGCAGCGGCCGCTCCAGCGAGGCCGACAGGGTGTAGGTCTTGATGGACGCGATCTTCACGGGTGTGCTCCCCCTCGTGGGGCTGTCGTGTGGGGCCGTCGCGCGGGCCCGGGCGCCCCTACCGGAACAGGTCCTCCTCCTCGGGCCGCATCAGCTCGGCCGCCCGCCCTGCGCCGCGGTGGTCGAGCCCCCGGATCAGCACCAGCGGTGTGCCCTCGGCGGCCTGTCCCTGCAGGAGGTTCGCCAGGGCCGCGTACTCGTCCGCCACCGCCTCCGTGGAGACCCGCAGCACGTAGCCATACCGATCTTCTTCCCCTACGTACGAGCGCAGCACGCGCAGGCCCGCGGCCCCGAGGGCGGTCCCCGTCGTCCCCTGCCGGAACGGCCGGCCGTGGCTGTCGTTGACGATGACCGCCACGTCGGCGCCGAACGCCTCCTGGAGCCCGGCCCGCAGGCGTGCGGCCGACGCGTCCGGGTCGGCCGGGAGCAGCGCCACCACGTCGTCCCCCAGGCCGACGTTGGAGTGGTCGACACCGGCGTTGGCGCACACGAAGCCCAGCCGGTGCTCCGCGATGATCAGCCCCGGCCGCACGCGGCGGACCGCTTTGGACTCCGCGAGGATGACCTCCACCAGCCGGGGGTCCTTCTTCGCCGCCTCGGCCAGGGCCAGCGCCTGCGCCGAGGGGGTCACGCGGCGCAGGTCGACCACGCGCCCTTCGGCCTTCGAGACGACCTTGTGGGCCACCACGACGACGTCGCCGTCTGTAGGTGTCAGGCCCGCGCCGCGCAGCGCCGCCACGATGGCGGCCAGCAGGTCGTCGCCCGGCCGGATGTCGGGGAACGGCTCGGGCGCCCACGCCAGCACGGTCTTCATGGCGCGGGCCGCGCCGGCCGCACCCGGGGCCGGGCGTCCGCCGGCAGGTGCGCGATGCGAATCCCCAGGTGCCGTCGGCCGTAGCGGACGTTCAGGTTGATGACCAGGACGGCCAGCGCCTCGAGCGTCGGCGCCCACCGCAGGTCTCCGGCGTCCACGCCGCGCGCTCCCATGGACGCGACGAGGTCCAGCACCACGGCCCGGGCCGCATCGTCGTCACCGCAGAGCAGCACGTCCTGGTCGAGCGGGCGGCCGACCTCGGCGAGCAAGCGCGCGGAGACCGAGTGGAACGCGGCGACGACCTTGGCGTCGGGCGCCAGCCGCTGCGCCTCCTGGGCGCACGAGCCGTCGGGTGGGGGCGCGTAGGTCAGGCCGGCGCCCAGGGGCACGACCGCGTCCACCACGACCTTGCCGGCCAGCAGCGGCGCCATGTCGGCGACCAGGGCCGCATGACCCTCGTGGGGACACGCCACGATCACCACGTCGCCTTCGCGCGCGGCCTCGGCGTTGGCGGCACCACGTACCAGGGGCTGGTCCAGACGTGCGGCCACCTCCTGGCCCCGCGCCGCAGAGCGCGAGCCGAGCACCACCTCGTGTCCGGCGGCCCCCAGGCGCAGGGCAAGCCCGCAGCCCAGGTCGCCCGTACCCCCCAGGATGCCGATGCGCATCACGAGCGCTCCGGCGTGGCGATCGCCAGCGTGTAAGCCTCCGTGGGGAAGCGGCGCACGGCCTCGACGACCGCGTCACGGGTGATGCCCGCCACGATGGCCGGGTAGCGTTCCAGGTAGTCCAGGCCCAGGTCGTACAGCTCGATCTCGGCCAGGGCCTGTGCGAGCCCCTGGTTGGTCTCCAGACGTACCGCCAGCGAGCCCACCAGGTAGGCGCGGGCGTCAGCCAGCTCCTCCGCCGTCGGACCGTCGCGGGCGAGCCCGGTGATCTCGTGCAGGATCGCCTCCACGGCGCGCTCCAGGTGTGCGGGGTTGACGCCCGCCCGGACCCACCACGGGCCCGCCAGCAGGCCCGCGCGCAGGTCGCTGAAGGCGTAGTACGCCATGCCCTGGCGCTCGCGCACCTCCTGCCCGATGCGCCCCATCATGCCGAGCTGTCCCAGCAGCAGGTTGGCCATCATCGTCGGGTAGTAGTCGGGGGCGGTGCGGCTCGTGCCGACCGTGCCCAGCACCAGGTCGGCCTGGGTCTTGCCGGGGAGCGTCACCTCCCGGCGCCGGGGCGCCGCAGGCGGCGCGGACGCGGGGACCGGCGGCAGCGTCCAGGGGCCGCCGGCCGGCCACGCCGCAAAGCGCGCGGCCACCAGGTCGGCCGCGCGGTCGGGGTCCACGTCGCCGACGACGACCAGCGTCGTGGCGTTTGGGATCACGTGCCTGCGGTGGAACGCGCGCAGGTCGTCGGGCCGCAACACCGCCAGCACTGCCTCGTCGCCGTCGGGCGGCTGGCTGTGCGGGTGGTCGGGGGGAAAGGCCAGTCGCCGGAACAGGCGCTCGGCCGCATGGCGCGTGTCCATGGCGTTCACCCGGGCCGTGGTCACGAGCTGGCCGCGCACCTTCGCCACCTCGTCGTCGGGGAACGCGGGCTCCATGAGGACCTCCGCGGCCAGGGCCAGCCAGGTCCCCAGATCGTCGGGGAGGGCCCGGCCGCTGATCGTCGTCACCTCGAGCCCAGGCGTGACCACCAGGGTCGCACCCAGGCCGTCGAGCTCATCGGCGAGCTGCTGGGCGCTGCGGCGCTGCGTCCCGTGCACAAGAGCCGTCCCAGTCAGCCGCGCCAGCCCGGGCCGGTCGCGGTCGAAGAGCGCACCGGCACGGACGACGCCCACCACGGCCACCGACCCGCTCCCCGGCGTTGCGCGCACGAGCACCGTGAGCCCGTTGGGCAGCACCTGCCGCACCACCGCCGCGGCCGCCACGACCATCAGGCCGCCACCTCGCGCGCGACGGCGACGTCGGGGAGGTACCATCCCACGGTGCGCCGCAGCGGCGTCAGGTAGGTCCGCGCCACCCGCGCCACGTCGTCGCCCGTGACCGCGGCCACGCCGTTCGCCACCTCCCACAGCCGCTCGGCGCGGTCGACCGTCGCGTAGGCGCCCAGGGCCAGCGCGCGGCGGAACACCCCGTCGCGCAGGTAGACGAACTGGGCCTGGGCCTGGCGGCGCACGCGGGCCAGCTCGTCGGCGCCAGGCGGGGTGTCCTGCAGCCGCCGCAGTTCGGCGTCGATGGCCGCCTCCACGGCTGCAGGGTCCACGCCGGCCCGCACGGTGGCGCTGATCCGCAGCAGGGTGGGGTCGATGCTGGGGGTCAGGCCCGAGCTCACCTCGGTGGCGAGCCCGCGGTCCACCAGCGCCCGGTACAGGCGGCTGCTGCGCCCGCCGGCGTTGCCGTCGAACGGGATGGCGCTTTTGAACCCCGAGAGCACGCCGTCGAGCACCAGCAGGGCCGGCAGGTCCGGATGGCCGGCTGCGGGCACGTGGAACACCATCTGCACGTAGGCGGTGGCGCCGCCGGGCCGGCGCAGCACCACCCGCCGCTCGCCTTCCTGGACGGGTTCGGCGGCGCGCACGGGGGGTGGCGGCGGACCCGGGGGCAGTTCGCCGAACGCCTCGGCGACCATGGCCTGCGCGCGCGCCGCGTCCACGTCGCCCACCAGCACCACCAGCGCGTTCCCGGGATGGTAGTAGGCGCGGTAGTGGGCGTAGAGGTCGTCGCGGGTGATCGCCAGCAGGTCGGCCTTCCACCCGATGACCGGCTGGCGGTAGGGGTGCACCTTGAACGCCAGCGCCTCCACCTCCTCGCGCAGCGTGTAGACGGGGAGGTTCTCCTGTCCTTCGCGCTCTGCGATGATCACGGTGCGCTCGGCGGCCACCACGGCAGGGTCGAAGACGGTGTTGGTCATGCGGTCGGCCTCCAGGCGCACCGCGGTCTCGAGGTGCGCGGCCGGCAGCACCTCGAAGTAGGCGGTGTAGTCCTTCCAGGTGAACGCGTTCCACCGGCCGCCGAGCCGGTCGATCAGCCGGGTCAGCGTGCCGGCGGGATGCGCCGGCGTGCCCTTGAACAGCATGTGCTCCACCCAGTGGGAGATGCCGGTCCATCCGGGCGTCTCGTTGCGGCTGCCGACGCGGTACCAGACCCAGCACGTGGCCACGGGCGCGGTCCGGGCCTCCTGCACGAGCACGCGCAGGCCGTTGGCGAGGGTGCTCACGACGACATCGTGCATCGGGTTCACGCTCCACACCGAGGCGCGGCCGCGGGCGCCGGCCGCGCGCGACCTGGACAACTTCGGTCCGCCGCCGGGGCGCCCCTGCCCGGGCGCCGGCGGCGCTGCGCGTCGCTCACGACGCCGATCGGCCGCCGTCCACCACCAGCGTCGCGCCCGTGATCCACGCCGCGGCGTCCGACGCCAGGAACAGCACGGCGGCGGCGACGTCGTCTGGCGTCCCCAGCCGGCGCAGCGGGTAGAGCTTCACGAAGGCCTGACGCTGGGCCGGCGTCCACGTCCCCCAGACGTCGCGGTTGAGCTCGGTTTCCACGAAGCCCGGACAGACGGCGTTGGCGCGCACGCCGTCCGGTCCGTAGCGCACTGCCAGGGCCCGCGTCAGGGCCACGACGCCTGCCTTGCTGGCGTCGTAGCCGGGGCTGCGCCCCTGCTGGGCCCGCACGGCCAGCACCGAGGCGATGTTCACGATGGCGCCGCCCCGCGCCCGCAGCAGCGGCAGGGCGTACTTGCAGCACAGGAACGTCCCGCGCAGGTTGACGGTCATCACTTCGTCCCATCCAGCCACGTCCTCCTCGTCGACGGCCCGCCGGCGCAGGATGCCCGCGCTGTTCACCAGCACGTCCAGGCGGCCAAAGCGCGCACCGATCTCCTCCACCAGCCGCCTGACGTCGTCTTCGCGGGCGACGTCCGCGGCCACGAACAGGACGTCCGGCCCCAGGGCCGCGGCGGCCGCCGTCCCACGCGCGGCATCGCGCCCGGCGAGCGCCACCTGCGCGCCCAGCGCGCGCGCCAGGCGTGCCGTCGCCAACCCCAGGCCCGCTGTGCCGCCCGTCACCAGCACCACCTTGCCGTCGAACCGGATCATCGCCTCACTCCCCTCGCGGGAGATGCCGTCTCACGCGCCGCACGGCGGGTACGGTCCCCGCGTTGCACGCGGCCCGCGGCGCCAGCAGGCGCCAGCGAGTAGGAGGCGCGCTGCACGAACCGCGAACACTGTCCTGACGATGCCGCGACCCGCTCGGACCATCCTCCACGTGGACATGGACGCGTTCTTCGCGGCCGTCGAGCAGCTGCGGCGGCCCGAGCTGCGGGGCAAGCCCGTGGTGGTCGGCGGGCGCGGCGACCCGCGTCAGCGCGGGGTGGTCTCCACCGCGTCGTACGAGGCCCGGCCCTACGGCATCCGGTCCGGCATGCCACTGCGCACCGCCTACCGGCTGTGCCCCCACGCCGTCTTCCTGCCCGTCGACGTGGCGGCCTACCGCGCGGTCTCCGAGCGCCTGCACGCCATCCTGCGCGAGACCGGCGCGCGCGTCGAGCCGCTGGGCCTGGACGAGGCCTTCCTCGACTGCACCGACCTCCCCGAGCCCGGCGAGGTCATCGCGCAGCGTATCAAAGACCGCATCAGGCACGACCTGCACCTCACCGCCTCGGTGGGCGTCGGGCCGAACAAGTTGCTCGCCAAGATCGCCTCGGGGCTCCAGAAGCCCGACGGCCTCACCGTCATCACCGAGGACGAGGTGCCAACGCGGCTGGGCCCGTTGCCGGTGGAGGTGCTGTGGGGCGTGGGCCCCAAGACCGCGGCGGCCCTGGCCACGCGCTTCCAGGTGCGCACCGTGGCCGACCTGGCCGCCCTGCCGCTCGAGGTCCTGCAGGAAGCCTTCGGGCCGCACCACGGCCGCTCCCTGTACGAGGTGGCCCGCGGCCACGACGAGAGCCCCGTGGTGACGGCCTGGGAGCCGCGCTCGCTCAGTCGCGAGCGCACGTTCCAGGTCGACCTGCGCCGGCCCGCGACGATCCGTCGTGCCATCGCGGCGCTCGCGCACCAGGTGGCCGAGGACCTGCGCGCCGAGGGCTACCGCGCGGCCACGGTCACCCTCAAGGTGCGGTTCGACACCTTCCGCACGCTGACGCGCTCGCGCACCCTGCCCGCGCCCACCGACGACGCCGCCGTGCTGGCCGCGACTGCCGTCGACCTGCTGCGCCGGGTACCCCTCGACCGGCCCGTGCGTCTGCTGGGCGTGCGGGCCGCCAGACTCTCCCCGCCCCGCGACACGCCGGGCGGCCAGGACGCCACGCCGCAGCTGCCGCTGCTGCCGGCCGGGGCGGGCGCCTGACGGCGCCCGCCCACGTCCTCGCCACGCGCCCGGGTGACCTATTCAGCGACGGCGCCCATCCGCCGGGCCGCTGCGCTCAGCGCAGGCTCCGCACGGCGGCTTCGACCGCGGCG
>CAZGNA010000016.1:0-12049 GCA_964526945.1 uncultured bacterium | reverse complement strand
TCCGCCGGGCCGCTGCGCTCAGCGCAGGCTCCGCACGGCGGCTTCGACCGCGGCGTAGTCGGGTTCCGTCCCCTGGGTGGGTGCCACCCACTTCCAGCGCACCACGCCGGCCCGGTCGACGACGAACACCGACCGCCAGGCCACCCCCGGCAGCAGGCCACCTGCGAAGTTCGGGTCCTCCACGCCGAACGCCTTGACCGCCTCGCGGGTGAAGTCGGACAGCAGCGTGAAGGTCAGCCCGTGCTGATCGGCAAACGCCTTCTGCGCAAAGGGCGAGTCGACGCTGATGGCCACCACCTGGGCGTCCAGCGCGTTGAACGTGGCCAGGTGGTCGCGAAAGGCGCACATTTCCTTGGTGCACGTGGTGGTGTAGGCCCCGGGGAAGAACAGCAGGACCATGGGTCTGCCCAGCAGCTCCCGGAGTCTCACGGCCTTCCGATCGGCGCTGACCAGCGTGACGTCCGGTATTGCCTGCCCCACCTCGACTGCCACCGAGCACCACCTCCCGGAGATGACGTGAGCGCCCGTGCCACGGCCGACTGTGGCTCGCAGTGTTCCACTATGCGAAGCCGACGCGGTCGTCGTCAAGGGCGTGAATCATCCACCCGTAGCACGCTGCGGTAGCCCTTCCGCCAATCCCGCGGGTCTGGCCGTTCTGACCCGCGGGGCGCGCGGCGACGTGTTGCGTGGCTGACCAAGGAGGCCCCCTATGTTCCGTCGCAGGTACCACCTGCCGTTCCGGCTGCTGGGGGATTCCGCTGCGCCTGGCGGACACGTAGGACCCGGCAGGAATCCCCTCAGGAGCGCGTCAATAGGACCATCGCACCATGCCCGAGTACCTCCTCGTCTTCGCCACGCTGCTGGCGGCTCTGGCGCTCTTCGTCGCCGGTCGGCCCCGCTACGACCTGACAGCCATGCTGGCACTGCTGGCTCTGACCCTGGTCGGCGTCGTGCCGCCCGCCGAGGCGTTCCAGGGGTTCGGCCATCCCGCGGTGGTCACAGTCGCCGCGGTGCTGGTAGCCAGCCGCGGCCTCCAGAACGCTGGCGTCGTGGACTTCGTCGCCAAGGGGCTGGTCCGCGTCGGCCCGGGCGTCACAGCGCAGGTTCTGGCGCTCTGCACGCTCGTGGCGCTGGCTTCGGCGTTCATGAACAACGTCGGTGCCCTTGCCCTGCTCCTCCCCGTGGCGCTTCGGGTCGCTCGCAAGACCGGCACACAGACATCGGCACTCCTGATGCCCCTGGCCTTCGCATCGCTCCTGGGCGGGCTGGTGACGCTGATCGGCACGCCACCGAACATCATCATCGCCAGCGTCCGTGCCCAGCACAGCGGGACTCCTTTCCGCATGTTCGACTTCGCGCCGGTGGGTGGCGCGGTGGCGCTCGCCGGCATTCTGTTCACTGCGCTGGTGGGCTGGCGGTTGCTCCCACGGCGCAATGGGCGAGCCACTGCCGGGGGCCTGTTCCGGGTGGAAGACTACGTTACCGAAGTGCGCGTGCCTGAGCGCTCGCCGGTCGCAGGCACGACGGTGCGCGAGCTCGAGGCGGCGACGGAAGGAGACGCGGTGGTCCTGGGCGTGATCCGGGGCCGCCAGCGCTACCCGGCACCATCGGGCTACGAGTTCCTGGCAGCGGGTGACGTGTTGATCGTCAAGGCCGATCCCGACGCCCTGAGAGGGCTGGTCGACGGCGCTGGCCTGGAGCTGGTCGGCGACAAAGGTATGGCAAGGGAGGCGTTGGGCTCGGATGAGGTTACCCTTGTCGAGGCCGTGGTCACCCCGGGCGCGGCAATCGAGCACAAGAGCCCGCGTGGCCTCATGCTCCGGCGGCGCTATGGGATCAACCTCCTGGGGATCTCCCGCCAGGGCGCCGACGTGCACCAGCGATTGCGGGACGTGCAGGTCCGGGCCGGCGACGTCTTGCTCCTTCAGGGACGCACCGATGCCCTCCAGGAAGCGGTCAACAGCCTCGGACTCCTACCGCTGGCCGAACGCGGACTGCGGCTTGGCCAGCCACGGCGCATCCTCCTGGCCCTGGGCCTCTTCGCGGCAGCCCTGGCCGCCTCCGGAGCGGGCATTCTTCCTGCCCCGGTCGCGCTCGCCGGTGCGGCGGCGGCGATGATCCTCACCGGGGTGGTGGGCATCCGGGAGGCCTACGAAGCCGTGGACGGGTCGATCATCGTGCTGCTGGGGGCCATGCTTCCCGTGGGCCAAGCCCTCGACCGTACGGGAGGGGCGCAGCTCCTCGGCGACGCAGTGCGGGCGCTCGGGGGCGCGCTGCCGCCGGCAGTGACGTTGGGCGTGGTGCTCGTGGCCACGATGTTCCTCTCGGACCTGATCAACAACGCTGCGGCGGCGGTGCTCATGGCTCCCATCGCTGTCAACGTCGCCAGGGGCATGGCGGTCTCCCCCGATCCATTCCTGATGGCCGTGGCGATCGGAGCGTCGTGCGCGTTCCTCACACCCATCGGCCACCAGTCCAACACGCTCGTGATGGGTCCGGGCGGATATCGTTTCGGCGACTACTGGCGCCTGGGACTGCCGCTGGAAGCGGTCATCGCTGTGGTGGCGCTTCTCGTGCTCCCGCGGGTCTGGCCGTTCTGACCCGCGGGGCGCGCGACGACGTGTTGCGTAGCTGACCAAGGAGGCCCCCTATGTTCCGTCGCAGTTACCGCCTGCCGTTCCGGCTGCTGGGGATCCCGCTGCGCCTGGATCCGACGTTCCTGCTGGTGTTGCCGCTGCTGGCCTGGCTCATCGGCAGCCGCGTGGGCGTCTACGTGCGGCTGCTCCGGCTCCCGATCGACCCGGGCCCCCTGGAACAGGGCGCCACGCCCTATGCGCTGGGGCTGGCGGCCGCGCTCGGGTTGTTCGGCAGCGTGCTCGTCCACGAGCTGGGCCACGCCGTCGTGGGCCGTGCCTACCACGTGCGAGTGCGCAACATCACCCTGTGGCTGCTGGGCGGCATGGCGCAGTTCGACGAGATCCCGCGTCGCGGCGCCGCCGAGGCGGTCATCGCCGCGGCCGGCCCCGCCACCAGCCTGCTGGTGGCGGCGGCGTGCCGCCTGGCGCTGGCGCTCGTGCCGGCCGATGCGGCCGCGGGCCAGTTCGTGGTCGGCTACCTCGCCTACACCAACGTTGCCCTGGCCCTCTTCAACCTCCTGCCCGCCCTGCCGTTGGACGGAGGACGCATCCTGCGGTCGCTGCTGGGTCTGCGCATGCCCCACCTGCAGGCCACGCAGATCGCCGCCGACGTCAGCCGCGGGCTGGCGGTGGCCCTGGGCCTGGTCGGGTTTCTGGGCGGCAACCTGTTCTTGCTCCTGGTCGCCTTCTTCATCTACATCGCCGTGGCGGGCGAGACGCAGCACGCCCTGATCGCGGAGATCCTGCGCGACGTGCCGGTGGCCGACGTCATGACCCGCGAGGTCCGCACCGTGCCGGTGGACATGCGCGTCGCCGAGCTGCTGCAGGTGATGCTGCGCGAGCGGCACCTGGGCTATCCGGTGGTGGATCGGGCCGGGCGCCTGGTGGGCATGGTGGACCTGGCCGACCTCCAGGGCAAGGCGCCGGAGGAGCTCGTGGAGGCGGTCATGTCCCGCGAGGTCGGCACGATCGCCCTGACCGCCACGGCGCTCGACGCCTTCCTGCGCATGAGCCAGCGGAACTTCGGGCGGCTGGTCGTGGTCGGCCGCGACCGGGAGATGGTCGGCATCCTCAGCAAGACCGACCTGATCCGCGCGATCCAGATCCGCATGATCGTGGCCGGCATGCCCCCCGAGCCCGCCGCGGGCTAGCGCCGCCCCGCGGGACGCGGCACCATGCGAAGGCGTGCCCGGAGGAGACCTGACCGCCGTACCGGTGAACCGGCCCGTGGCGGCTCCCAGCCGGACGGCCCCACACCGCCTGGCGACGGGGGCCGCGCGCCCCCGGCACGGCGGGGACAGTCACAGGAACGCAGCAGCGGCGGCCGAACTCCCCCTGCGATGCCTGCGGATGTTCCGTTTCGCGTGGTGGTGCTGCGCGGCGCCGAGCTCGTCGTCGACCCGCCCGAGCCCCTGGAGGCCCTGGCGCGTCGGGACGGCCAGGTGCTGTGGGTCGATGGCACCAGCCCGCCCCCCGAGGCCCTGGCGCGCCTGGCGGCGCTGTTCGACCTGCACCCGCTGGCGGTGGAAGACGCCCTCAAGCGCCGGCAGCGCCCCAAGGTCGAGGACTACGAGCGCTACCTGTTCGTCACGATGCACGCCGCCCGCCTCCGCGCCCAGGGCCATGGCGTGGTGCTGGACGAGATCGACGCGTTCTGCGGCCGCGGCTTCGTCATCACGGTGCACGACGGCGCGGCGCCGGTGCTGGAGGAGGTGCGCCACCGGCTGGCCCAGGCCCCACCGGAGGTGCGCACCACCGACGGCTACCTGCTCTACGTGCTGCTGGACACCGCCGTGGACACGTTCTTCCCGGTGCTCGACGCGCTGGACGCCTACACCGAGCGCCTCGAGGACGCGCTGTTCACCCGGCCGGGCCCGCGGACCATGGATCGCCTCTTCCAGGCCAAGCGCGCCCTGCTCCACCTGCGCCGCGTGGCAGCGCCCCAGCGCGACGCGATGAACGTCCTGCTGCGCCACGACCTGCCGCTGGTGGCCCCGGCGCTGCGCGCGTACTTCCGCGACGTCCACGACCACCTGCTCCGCATCACCGAGCAGATCGACACCCACCGCGACCTGCTGGCGGGCGCGCTGGACGTCTACCTGAGCCTCACCAGCAACCGCCTCAACGAGGTGATGAAGGTCCTGACGGTGATCACCGCCGTGTTCGCCTCGCTGGCGGTGATCTCGGGGATCTACGGCATGAACTTCGAACGCGCCTACCCGCCCTTCGACTGGCCCTGGGGGTTCCCCGCCGCCCTGGGGACCATGGCGGCCAGTGTTATCATCATGCTGGCGGTGTTCCGACGCCTCCGATGGCTCTGACCGACGGCCCGCACGCCCGCCCGACGGCCCGGCCCCCGGGGGTCGGGTACGTCACGCCCGAGAACGTGGCGCTGCTCGTCGACCTGTACGAGCTCACCATGGCCGACAGCTACCTGCGCCACGGCATGAACGACCGGGCGACGTTCGACCTGTTCATCCGCGCGCTGCCACCCAACCGCGCCTTCCTGGTCAGCGCCGGGCTGGACGGGGTGCTGGCCTACCTGGAAGACCTGCGCTTCTCCGACGAGGCCATCGCGTACCTGCGCAGCCTGCGCCTGTTCAGCGACGCCTTCCTCGACTACCTGCGGGCGTTTCGGTTCACCGGCGACGTGCGGGCGATCCCCGAGGGCGAGATCTTCTTCCCGCCCGAGCCGGTGCTGGAGGTGACCGCGCCGCGCATCGAGGCCCAGGTCATCGAGACGTTCCTGCTGAACACCATCAACTTCCAGGTGATGGTGGCCAGCAAGGCGGCGCGGGTGGTGCTGGCCGCCCGCGGGCGCGCCGTGGCCGACTTCTCGCCCCGCCGGGACCACGGCACCGACGCCGCCGTGAAGGCCGCGCGGGCCGCCTACCTGGCCGGGTGCACCAGCACGTCCAACGTCCTGGCCGGGATGCTCTACGGCATCCCCGTCACCGGCACCATGGCCCACTCCTACGTGATGTCGTTCTCGGACGAACTGGCGGCCTTCCGGGCCTTCGCCCAGGACTTCCCGCACAACACCGTGCTCCTGATCGACACCTACGACACCCTCCAGGGCGTCGCCAACACCATCGTCGTCGCCCGGGAGCTGGCCGCGCGCGGCGGACGGCTGCGCGCGGTGCGCATCGACAGCGGCGACCTGGTGGCCCAGAGTCGCGCCGTGCGTGCGGCGCTGGACGCCACGGGCCTGCGGGAGGTGCAGGTGCTGCTCTCGGGCGACCTCAACGAGTACCGGATCGCCGAGCTGCTGGACCAGGGCGCGGCCGCCGACGCGTTCGGTGTGGGGACCGAGCTCGGGACCTCGGCGGACGCGCCGAGCCTGGGCGGCGTCTACAAGCTCGTGGAGGACGAGAAGGGGTTCCGGATCAAGCTCAGCACCGGCAAGGCCACGCTCCCGGGCCGCAAGCAGGTCTGGCGGAAGCTGGACGCCGACGGGCAACCCGCCGCCGACCTCATCGCGCTCCACGACGAGCCCCCGCCGCCGGACCACGTGCCCCTGCTGGTGCCGGTCATGCAGGGCGGACGGCGGCTGTGGGCGGAACCGCTGTCGGCGAGCCGGCAACGGTGCACCGCGCGCCTGGCCGCGCTGCCCGAGGAGCTGCGCGGGCTGGAGGACGCGCCGCGCTACCCCGTGGCGCTCAGCGCCGCGCTGCTGGACCTGCGCGACCGCATGTGGCGGCAGGCGTAGCGGCCGCGGGGGGCCGCGCAGGAACCCTGCATGGCGAACCCGTACCATTAGGAACGAGCCGTGTCGGAGATCACCATCAGGCCGCTCAAGGAGATCGCTGCGCTCCGGCAGGTCGAGGAGCTCCAGATGCAGATCTGGGGGATGCCCGAGCGCGAGGTCGTGCCGGTCCACCAGCTGGTGGCGGCCATCGGCGCCGGCGGCGTCGTGCTGGGCGCGTTCGAGCCCGACGGCACGCTGGTCGGGTTCTGCTACGGGTTCCCGGCCTGGCGGAGTGGCCGCCCGCTGTTCTACTCGCACATGGCGGGCGTGCTGGGCGGCCGCCAGCTCCAGGACATCGGCTTCCGGCTCAAGCTGGCGCAGCGGCAGGCGGCCCTGGACGCGGGCTTCGACCACATGGTCTGGACGTACGATCCGCTGCAGAGCGTCAACGCCCGGTTCAACCTGCACAAGCTGGGCGTCACCGCGCAGCGGTACTTCGTCAACTACTACGGCGAGATGCCCGACCAGCTGAACCGGGGGCTCGAGAGCGACCGCTTCGAGGTCGACTGGGCGTTGCGCTCGCCCCGGGTCGAGGCCGCGGCAGCGGGCCGACCGGTCGAGCGCGACTGGGGCGAGGCGCCCCGCGTGCTGGAGGCCGCGCCCCACCCGGCGGGCGTCGCGCCGCGCCCTGCGGCGCTCGACCTCGAGGCGCCCGTGCTGTTCGTCGAGATCCCCACCGACTTCGCCACGCTGCGCGCCCGGGACCGCGGGCTGGCCCACGCGTGGCGGCTGGCCACGCGCCAGGTGTTCCAGCACTACTTCGCGCGCGGCTACCGGGCCGTCGACTTCCTCCTGCGCCCGGACGACCGGCTGCGCGGGGATTACGTGTTGACGCGAGGGGCCCATGCGGATTGACGCCGCCGAACTCTACCAGATCGAGATGCCGCTGCGGTGGCCGTTCGAGACGTCGTTCGGCCGCTCGACCACCAAGGTGTGCCTGCTGGTGCGCCTCCGGGCCGACGGCCTGGAGGGGTGGGGCGAGGCACCCGTCGACCACGCGCCGCTGTACAACGAGGAGACGGTAGACACCGCGTGGGCCATCCTGGAACGGTTCCTGGTACCGCCGCTGCTGGGGCAGCCGGCCCCCGCGCCGCGGGAGTTCGCCCGGCAGGTGGCCTACATCCGCCGCCACCACATGGCCAAGGCCGCCGTGGAGGCAGCCCTGTGGGACCTCCACGCCCGCGCCCAGGGCGTCTCGCTCGCCGCCCTGCTGGGCGGTACCCGCGACCGCGTCACCGTCGGCGTCAGCCTGGGCATCGAGCCCACCGTCGACGCCCTGCTGGAGCGCGTCGAGCGCTTCCTGGGGCTGGGCTACCGGCGCATCAAGATCAAGATCAAGCCGGGGTGGGTGCTGGAGCCGGTGGAGCAGATCCGCCGGCGCTTCGGCGACATCATGCTCCAGGTCGACGCCAACTCGGCCTTCTCGTTGGACGACGCGCCGCTGCTGCGGGCACTGGACGACCACGGCCTGCTGCTGATCGAGCAGCCGCTGGAAGAAGACGACATCGTCGACCACGCCAAGCTCCAGGCCCAGCTGCGCACCCCGATCTGCCTGGACGAGTCGGTCACCCACGCCCGGGCCGCGCGCGCCGCCCTCGACCTCGGTGCATGCCGGGTGATCAACATCAAGCAGGCGCGCGTGGGGGGCCTGACCGAGGCGGTAGCGATCCACGACCTCTGCCAGGCCCGCAGGGTGCCGGTCTGGTGCGGCGGCATGCTCGAGACGGGCCCCGGCCGCGCCGCCAACCTGGCGCTGGCGTCGCTGCCCAACTTCACGCTGCCCGGCGACATCTCGGCCAGCGACCGCTACTTCGAGGAGGACCTCATCGACCCGCCGGTGGTGCTGAACGACGACGGCACGATCACCGTGCCGACGGGCGTGGGCCTTGGCGTGCACGTGGTGCACGAGCGCGTGGAGCGGTACGCCGTTCGCCGCGCGCGCCTGGACGCGGGCGTACGGACCTAGCGCGCTCACGGTCCCGCCGCCCGCAGCGTCCGCGCCTGAGGCCCGGCCTCCCTGGTCTACCGGGGCCCCGGCTGGCCCGTCCCCCCGCTTGCCGGGAGCGCGCATCGAGGTGCGCTTCCTGCTGGCCTCATTCCTCTGCCCCGTCCTCTCCGGGAGCGTCGCGTCCTGCAGGGCCAACTGTGGCGGCGCACGAATGTGCCAGGGGAACGCCCGCCAACGGCGAGCAGGATGGAGGCGATTGCGATGGTCACACGGTGGACGACGACGGCGCTGGTGGTGGTCCTGGCGGCCACGTCGCTGCTGCAGGCCGGCCCGGCACCTCAGAAGCTGGTGCTGGGGATGGTCCCCTCCCGCGAGATCGGCCGGATGATGGAGAACCTCGTGCCCCTGTCCAGGATGCTGACCGAGCGCATTGGCCTGCCGGTCGAGCCCTACGTGGCGACGAACTTCACCGGCCTGATCGAGGCCATGGGTACCGGCCGCGCCGACATCGGCATCTTTGGACCGTTTGCGCTGGTCCTGGCGGAGGAGCGGCACAAGGTGCGGATCATCGCCAAGTCCATTCGGCGCAGCCGGGGCGCGTTCGTCACCAGCTACCACGCTGCCATCAACGTGCGGGTCGACAGCCCCTACCAGCGCCTGGCCGATCTCAAGGGCGCACGCTTCGCCTTCGTGGACCCGGCCTCGACCTCCGGGTATCTCTTCCCGTACATGATGCTCCTGGAGGCCGGGGTCAACCCCGAGCGCGACCTGAAGACCATCTTCGCCGGATCCCACGACGCGGCGGTGGTGGCCGTGTACAAGAAGGACGTCGACGCCAGCGCCACCCACGACAACGCCATTCCCGACATCAAGCGCGAGATCCCCGACGTCGACCGGGTGGTCAAGATCCTGGTGCGCAGCGCGCCCATTCCCAACGACGGCGTCGCGATCCGCCGCGGGCTCCCCGACGAGCTGGCGGGAAAGGTCCAAGGGGCGTTCGTCGATCTGGCAAGGACCCCGAGGGTGTCAAGCTGCTGGACGCGCTCTACAACGTCGTGGGCTACGCCAGGTCCGACGGCACGGAGTTCGACATCATCCGCCGGACCTATCGGCTCATGCGGGACAAGATTCGCATCTGAGGATGCCGCCGGCGTCCGCGGTCCCGCAGATCGAGCTGCGCGGGGTCTCGGTCACCTTTCCGGGCGGCGTGCAGGCGCTGCGCGGCATCGATCTCGCGGTCCGCCGCGGCGAGTTCGTGGCCATCGTCGGCCTGTCCGGAGCGGGCAAGTCCACCCTCCTCCGTACCATCAACCGCCTGGTGGACCCCACCACCGGTCGGGTGTTCTTCGAGGGCGAAGACCTCACGGCGGCGCCCCCGGCCCGCCTGCTGCAGGTGCGGGCGCAGATCGGCATGATCTTCCAGACCTTCAACCTGGTCAGACGCGCCTCGGTCCTGCACAACGTGTTGTGCGGGCGCGTGGCCCACCTGTCCACGCTGCGGGCCGTGCTGGGGTGGTTCCGACGCGAAGACCTCGAGCTGGCGCACGCCGTGCTCCGAAAACTGGAGATCGGCGACAAGGCCTTCGTGCGGGCGGACGCGCTCAGCGGTGGGCAGCAGCAGCGCGTCGGCATCGCCCGGGCGCTGGCGCAGCAACCCGCGGTCATCCTGGCCGACGAGCCGGTGGCCTCCCTCGACCCCCCGACGTCGCACCTGGTGATGCGCGATCTCCGGCGCGCCAACCGCGAGGACGGTATCACCGTCCTGGTGAGCCTGCACTTCGTCGACCTGGCGACGACGTATGCCGACCGCATCGTCGGGCTGCGCGGGGGCGAGCTCGTCTTCGACGGCCCCACACCTGCTGTCGACGAGGCGACCTTCCGCCAGATCTACGGCCGGTCGCTGCGCGCCGAGGACTTCCGCGATGCCGGGGGCTAAGACCAGGCTGACCCTTGGGGTGCCGGTGCTCGTGGCCCTCTATGCCTGGAGCGTGGTGGGGCTGCGCGCCTACCCGGCCACGCTGTGGGAGGGACTGCCGGTGTTCCTGCGCCTCTTCGCGGACATGGTGCCGCCGAACCTGGCGATTGTGCCAGCGCTGGTCGATCCCCTGGTGCAGACGCTCCAGATCGCCCTGGTAGGGACCACGCAGGGGGCAGTGCTGGCGGTCCCAGTGATCCTGCTTGCGGCCCGCAACGTGACCCGCTCCCCCTGGCTGTACCTCGCCGCACGGGGGCTGCTGAACCTCCTGCGCACCATTCCCGACCTCCTGTACGCCGCTATTCTGGTGGCCGTGGTCGGCATCGGCCCGTTCGCGGGCATCCTGGCCCTCACGATCTTCTCCCTGGCGATCATCGCCAAGCTGACCAGCGAGAGCCTGGAGGCCATCGACCCCGGGCCGCTGGAAGCGCTGGCGGCGACCGGTGCCGACCGCCTGAAGACCATCCGCTTTGCGGTGGTCCCACAGATCCTGCCTGCGTACGTGAGCTACACCCTGTTCGTCTTCGAGATCAACATCCTGGTCTCGTTCGTGCTGGGTCTTGTGGGCGCCGGCGGGATCGGCCAGACCCTGAACACCGCCCTGCAGCTCTTCCGGTACCAGAGCGCCCTGACGATCATCTTGGTCATGCTGGTGGTCGTCATCGCCATCGACGCGAGCAGTGTCCGGCTCCGGCAGGCGCTGGCGTGAGGCGATGAGATCCTCGACTGCCGCCCAGCCCCTTGTCCCACCCGGCCGGTGGAAGGCGTGGGCCGGCGCCGTGGCCTTCGCGCTGGCCTACCTCTGGGCGGCCCAGGGAGTGGAGGTCAGCGTCGCCCGGCTCCTGGGCGGGCTGCCGCTGCTGGCGCGCATCCTGGGGCTGTTGCTCTCGCCCGACTGGTCCTGGCTCGGGCGGTCGGTGGTGGGCATGGCCGTCTCGGTGCAGGTGGCCCTGCTCGGCACGACGCTAGGGATGGCGCTGGCGTTTCCCCTGGCGTTCCTGGCCGCCCGCAACATCGGTCGGCCCGCCACCAGTGTGTTGGGGAAGCAACTGCTGAACCTCATCCGGACGTTCCCGGAGATCATCCTGGCGGTCTTCTTCGTCGCCGCGTACGGCCCCGGTCCCCTGGCGGGCATGATGGCCATCGGCCTGCACTCGTCGGGCAGCCTGGGCAAACTCTACGCGGAAGTCGTCGAAACGATCGATCCCGGACCCGTGGAGGCGCTGCGGGCGGTAGGCGCGACCCGGTGGCGGGTCTTCCGCTTCGCGGTGCTCCCGCAGGTGCTGCCGGAGTTCCTGGCCCTCTCCCTCTACCGGCTCGAGATCAACGCCCGCGCCGCGTCGGTGCTGGGCCTGGTGGGGGCTGGCGGCATCGGGACGCTGCTGGTGCAGGCGCTCCAGTTTCGTCGGTGGGAAGTGGTGGGCACAGCGCTGCTGGTGATCGTGGCGACGGTCACGCTCATAGACACCACCAGCGCCGCACTCCGGCGACGCCTGGTCTGAGCGCCCTGTTCTGCACGTCCACCGTGCCCTCGCGTCGCCGTCCCTTCCCCCCTGCCGCCGCGCTCACGGTCCCGCCGCCTGCCGCAACTGCTCCAGCAGCGCCCCCAGCCGCTCCATCTCGCGGCCGTAGCCGGCCAGGTCGCCGGCCCGCAGCCGCTCCTGCGCGCGCCGGTAGGTCGCCAGCGCCTCCGCGGCCAGGGCCCGGACGCGGGTGGCCCCCGCATCGCCCGGCGGCGTCCC
>CAZGNA010000015.1:5764-28675 GCA_964526945.1 uncultured bacterium | reverse complement strand
CCTGGCCACCGTGCACCCGACGGCCAACGAGATGCTGCCGGTCAACGTCTTCTACATCAAGATGCCGATGCACCCCGGGGCGATCCGCTTCTTCCGTGAGCAGGGGGTCAAGCTGGACGACGCCCACCTGCCGCCCGAGCTGGCTGCCAGGAAGTGAGGCCGCCCTCGTGACGCCCGAGGCACCCAGACCTCCAGCCCTGCCGGGGCGGACGCGGGAGGCGCCCGCCCCGGATCCGCGGTGAGCACGACGGACGCGCGGCCGCATCGGTGGCGGGCTGACACCGTCACGCGGCGGCGCAGGCCCGCCCCGATGCGCACGCCGAACACGAGGCCCTGTCCGTGAGCGCCGGGCCGTCCGACGTCGCGCCCGCAGCGCCGGCAGGCCTTCCGGTCGATACGTCGCGGGTGGGCGAGGTCGTCGAGCTCCCCACGCGCACCCTCTCGCCGCGGCTGCGCGCCCTGGTGCGGGCCATCGCCGCAGCCATGGCCATCTACCACATCGTGCAGCTGGGCCGCTTCTTCGGCATCGTCACCGACCCGCAGAAGCTCTACGCCGTCCACGTCACGTTCGTCGTCGTGCTGGCGTTCCTGCTGGTGCCGGCGCGCCGCGGCCAGCCGCGCCCCACGCTGCTGGACTGGCTGCTGATCGCCGCGGCCCTGGTGGTCCTGGCCTACGTCTTCCTGGTGTTCGAGGAGCTGACCGGACGCGCCGGCGTCTTCCCCACGCGGGAGGACGTCATCGTCGGGGTCCTGCTGATCATCGTCACCACCGAAGCGGCGCGGCGGGCCACGGGCTGGTCGCTGCCCATCATGGGCGCCCTGTTCGCCGCCTATCCGTTCCTGGGCCCCTACCTGCCCGGTCTGCTGAACCACAAGGGGTTCTCGTTTGGCACCGTCGTCTCGTTCCTGTTCAGCGACAACGGCATCTACGGCGTGCCGATCCAGGTCTCGGCCCGGGACGTCTACCTGTTCATTCTGTTCGGGGCGTTCATCGAGGCGTCCAACATCGGCCGCTTCATCGTGCAGGCAGCGCTCAGCGTGGCCGGCAGCCGGCGCGGCGGCCCGGCCAAGGTCTCCATCCTCACCAGCGCCCTGTTCGGGACCGCCAGCGGCTCGTCGGCCGCCAACGTGATGGTCGACGGGGTGATCAACATCCCCCTGATGAAGGCCACGGGCTTCACCGGCCCGGTGGCCGCCGGAATCGAGGCGATGAACAGCACCGGGGGGCAGATCGTCCCGCCCATCATGGGCGCGGCAGCCTTCCTCATGGCCGACATCCTGGGCATCCCCTACGCGCAGGTGGCCGTGGCGGCCATCGGGCCGGCCCTCCTCTACTACGTGGCGGCCTACTGGATGATCGAGTTCTACGCCGCCTCCCAGGGGCTGCGAGGGCTCCCCCGGGCGGAGCTCCCGCGGTTTCGCGACGTGATGCTCCAGCACGGCTACCTGCTGCTCCCCATCGTCGTGCTGCTCTACATGATCATGGGCCGTGGCGCCGCGCCGGCGCGCGCCGCCCTCTACGCCCTGGGCGTGGCGTTCGTCGCGTCGCTGGCGCGGCCCGACACGCGCCTCACGCTCCCCAAGATCGTCGGCGCCATGGAGGAGGGGGCCAAGCGCACCATCGAGATCGGCGTCTCGTGTGCCTCGGCGGGTGTCATCGTCGGTATCCTGGCGCTCACCGGGCTCGGCGGGAAGTTCTCGGAGTTGCTGATCGACCTGGCGGGGGGCAACCTGCTGGCGGGGCTGGTGGCCACCATGTTCGCGGCCCTGATCCTGGGCATCGGGCTGCCGACCACGGCGGCCTACGCCATCGCGGCCAGCGTGCTCGCGCCGGCCCTCATCAAGATGGGCGCGGTGCCCCTGGCCGCCCACATGTTCATCTTCTACTTCTCGATCATCTCGGCAGTCACGCCGCCCGTGGCCTTCGCCTCGTTCGCGGCCGCCAGCATCGCCAAGGCACCCATGTGGGAGTCGTCGGTGGAGTCGATGCGCTTCGGCCTGGCCGGGTACATCGTGCCCTTCATGTTCGTCTACGGCCCCTCGATCCTGGTCGGGCAGCGGCCGTGGCCGGAGACGCTGCTGGCCCTGGCGACGGGCACGGTGGGCACGCTGTGTCTGGCCGCGGCGATGATCGGCTACCTGGCGCGGCGGGCCACGCTGCTGGAGCGCGCGGTGCTCTTCGTGGCGTCGCTGCTGCTGATCCGGCCGGGGCTGGTCACCGACGCCGCGGGGCTGGCGCTGCTGGTCGCGGTGGGCGCGGCGCAGCGGGTGCTCCGGCCGGTGGAACGGGCGCCCGCGGGCGCCGGCCCTGCCTGAGCGGCGCGAGTGCTATAATGCGACTGACGCTGTCAGCACCGCGCCGCAACACGCGCAGGTGCAGATCGACGAGCGTGTCGCACGGACTCCGCAAGGAGGCGGCGCCATGAAGCTCCTGTACATCCTCCCCGGCAACCTCTCCCATTCCGACGCGGGGCAGGCCGAGATCGAGCGGCGCCGCGGCATCCTGCGGCGCCAGGCCGCCGCGGGCACCTACGTCGACGTCGTGGACGTGCCCGACGGCCCGCTGTCGATCGAGTCGGCCTACGAGGAGTACCTGGCGGTGCCCGGGACGCTGCGCCGTGTGCAGGAAGCGGAACGGGCGGGCTACGACGGCGTCATCGTGGGCTGCTTCGGCGACCCGGGGGTGGACGCGGCGCGGGAGCTGGTGGCGATCCCGGTGGTCGGGCCGGCCGAAGCGTCGATGCTGCTGGCAGCCACCCTGGGCCACCGCTTCGCGATCGTGACCGTGTTGGACTCGGTGGTGGCGCCGTTGCGCCACCTGGCCGTGCGCGTGGGCCTGGACCGCAAACTGGCCGCGGTGCGGGCGGTGGACATTCCGGTGCTGGACCTCGCCCGCAACCGCGACGCCAGCATCGAGCGCATGATCGCCCTGGGACAGCGTGCCGTGCACGACGATGGGGCCGACACGCTGATCCTGGGTTGCATGAGCATGGGCTTCCTCGAAGCCCACGGCCGCATCGCCGAGGCGGTGGGCGTGCCCGTCGTCAACCCGGTCCTGGCAGCGGTGAAGGTGCTGGAGGCGCTGATCGGAGCGGGCCTGCGGCACAGCAAGAAGGCCTACCCGCTGCCGCCCAAGCTGCGGGCGACGGCCCCGGTCCGCTAGCCACGCCGGCCGTCGCGCACGCCGCCCGGCGTCGCACGGCACGCGGCGCTTGCGATCCGGAAACCGGGCGCGGACCGGTCAGGCCCGCTCGTGCACGATCCGGCCGCCCACCATGGTGAGGGAGACCGTGATGGTCGGCAGCCGGTCGTCGGGGACCGTCAGGTAGTCGTCGCTGAGCACCGCCAGGTCGGCCCACTTCCCCACTTCCAGTGACCCCTTGCGCTGCTCCTCGAACGTGGCGTACGCGCCGTTGATGGTCCACAGGCGCAGCGCATCCTCCCGGCTGATCTCCTCCCCCGGCAGCAGCCTGCCCGCCAGGGTCTGCTGCGTCGTCACCATGTACAGGCCCAGCAGGGGGCGCTGCGGGTCGTAGGCCACCGCCGGGCAATCGGTGCCGCCCGTCACGACGAGGCCTTCGCGCAGCCAGCTCCGCACCGGCAGCCCCCAGTCCTTCACGGTGCGCTCCCACGGATCCGACGGCGGGTGCTTGGCGATCCGGACCCGCGACATCGCCTCGTGCATGTGGAACGAGCGCGCCGCCGCGAAGTAGGCCAGCGTCGGGTTGGCCGCGATGATGAGGTCGAGCGCCTTGACCCGCCGGTAGTACTCGGGGCGGATCAGCCCGAAGCCGTGCTCGTAGGTGCACCGCCGCCCGCGCAACGGTCGCTCACGGTCCGCTTCCTCCAAGACGTCGAGGACCAGCTGCGTGGAGTCCTCGGAGTACCCGGTGCCGACGTGGATCGCCATGGTGAATCCCCGCCGGTTGGCCTCCAGCAGCATCGTGCGCAGCTTCTCCGGCGAGTAGGCCCACCACCCGTCGTTCTGCACCACCAGCTTCAGCCCGCCCAGCCGCAGGAACGGTCCGCCCAGCCCCTGCTTGGGGCCGAAGTAGCGGCGCAGAAAGTCGCGGATGTCGTCGATGCGCATGTAGCGCGCCGGTAGGCCCAGGAGCAGATCGGTGCGCACGGTCAGCACGCCCCGTCGGTCCGCTTCGATGTACGCGTCGATCTCTTCGGGGATGAGCCCCATGTCCCGCGTGCCCGTCACCCCGCACTGGTTCAGCAACCGGGCCTGGGCCTGGATGGCCCGCACGTACGTCTCCGTGTCGTAGTGCGGGAAGTCCCATTTCTTCAACGGCAAGCCCATGCGCTCCCAGAGCCGCCGGCGCGCCAGGTCCCCGGCGCCGGCGATGAGGTGGCCCGTGGGTTCGCCGCGGTCGTCGCGCACGATGTGCCCTTCGGGCTCGTTGGGGTCGCCGCCAGGGTCGGGGGTGTGCCGATCGATCCCTGCCAGGCGCAGCGCCTGCGTGTTGAGGATCACGTTCTTCCCCGACTGGAAGATGTACACGGGGTTGTTGGGGGCGACACGGTCCAGGTCGTGGCGGTCGGGAAACCGGCCGTCACGCAGCGCGCCGCGGTACATGCACGACGTCACGATCCACTCGCCCGGCCGGGCCTGGCGGGCGCGCTGCGCGATGGCCTCCTGGATCTCGGCGATGCTCTGGGCCCAGGCCAGGTTGACCTTGACGCCCACGTCCGGCTGGTCGAGCCCTGCCAGCAGCATGTGGGTGTGGTTGTCGATCATCCCGGGGATGACGCAGGCCCCCTTCAGGTCGATCCGTCGGGTGGACGCGCCGGCCAGCCGCTTGATGTCGGCGTCGGTACCCGCGGCGACGATCTTGTCGTCGACGACGGCCAGGGCCTCGACTATGGAGAACCGGGCGTCGACCGTCAGGATCTTCCCGTTGAACAGGATGGTGTCGGCCACCAGCCGGCCGTCCTCGATGCCCACAGCGTCCCTCCTCACTCCCCGCTCGGGGCCGGCACCGGCCCCCGATGCTCGGCGCGGGCTGCCGCCACCACCGCGCCGTCGGCCAGCAGGTCCAGGGCCGTCCACGCCATGGCCTGCGCCGCCACCAGCATGGCCGCCATGGCCCGATCGGTCGCGGCACATGCCGCTGCCGCCCGTGTGTGGAACGCCACGTCGTCCGGCCACGTCCCCACCGAGAACAGCACGGCCGGGACCGCCTGGCTGACGTCGCCGAAGTCGGTGGAGGCCATCGCGCGCCACTCCCCCACCGTCTCTCCCAGCGCGCGCAGGTTGGCGGCCAGCACGTTCCCCACCGTCTCGTTGTGCCGCACCGGTGCGAGCCGCTGCACCTCCCGCACCTCCAGCTCGACGTCGGCGGCCATGGCGGCGGCCTGGGCGCACCGCACCACCCGCCGCGCGAGCTGCTCCAGCGTCGCGGGGTCTGTGGCGCGCACGCCGATGGTGCACGCCGCGCGCTCGGGGATGACGTTGGGTGCCTGGCCGCCGTCGGTGACGATGCCGTGGATCCGCGCGCCGTCGCCGATGAACTGGCGGAGCGCGTTGAGGTTGGCGTACGTGAGCAACACACCGTCCAGCGCACTGGCCCCTCGCCACGGCTCGTCGGCCGCATGGGCTGCCCGTCCCCGAAAGACCAGGTCGAAGAGGCACAGGCCGCTGCAGGCCCGCATGAGCGCGGTGGCCTGCCAGGGGTGGAACGTCAGGGCGACGTCCAGGTCGGCGAACACGCCGGCGGCGAGCATCTGCAGCTTGCCAGCGCCCCGCTCCTCTGCGGGGCAGCCGAACACCCGCACGGTGCCGGGGAGCGCCGGCATCTCGTCGGCCAGCAACACGCCCGCGCCCACCGCTGCTCCCGCGATGAGGTTGTGCCCGCAGCCGTGGCCGATCTCGGGCAACGCGTCGTACTCGGCCAGAAAGCCAATGGTGGGACCGGGCCCGGCCCCGCGCCGGGTGGCCACGAAGGCCGTCTGGAGCCCGGGCACCCCGGCCGTCTCGAACCCGTGGCGCTCCAGCACCTCGCGGCACCACGCGCTGGCCCGGTGTTCGGCAAACGCCACCTCCGGATGGGCGTGGATGCGACGGCTCAACGCCACCAGCGCCTGCCCCTTTGGGCCCGCGGCGCGCGCCCGCACGCGTTCCTTGTGGCCCCCGACGCTGATCACGGCAGTGCCACCTGACAGGCCTCGAGGGCCCGCCGCAACCGGCCCAGCTCGTCGTCGGCCAGGTCCCGCGCGATGAGCACCAGCTCGCTGCTGCGCTCCTCGCCGTCGGCCCACGGGACGCCGGCGGTGACGGTCCAGCGTCCGCCCACCAGGTGCAGGAGGACCCGGCGCGGCACACCGGCCAGATGGAGCACGCCCTTGGCCCGGAACACGGCCGGCGGCAGCTCGTCGAGCAGCCGGCCCAGTCGCTGGAGGTCGAGCGGCCGCGGCAGCTGCAGCGATACGGCGCGAAAGCGATCGCCGTGCAGGCCATGCGGCAGGGGACGCGTGGTCACGGCCGGCGCAGGCGCGTGCGCCGCCGGCGCCCGCGCGCGCGGGGGACCGCCTTCCCAGTCCAGCACCAGGGCCGGCGGCACCTCTGCGCGCACACACCGCAGCCGGCGGGCCGTGGGGTTCAACTCCTGCAGCCCGCGCTCGACCTGCCCCGCGATCGGCGGGGCCACCAGGTCGACCTTGTTGAGCAGCAGGAGGTCGGCGCAGGTGATCTGCCCGTACGCCGACTCCGCATAGTCCAGCGCCCGATCGAAGTTGGCCGCGTCCACGACCGTCACCACCGCGTCCAGCCGCACCACGGCCTGCAGCGGCGGGGCCAGCAGCTGCCGTGCCAGCGGGGCGGGGTCCGCCAGGCCCGACGTCTCGACCACGATGGCCTGCGGGGCGGGGACGCGCTCGAGGAGCCGCGCCAGGGCGGGCACCACGTCGTCGCGCACGGTGCAGCACACACAGCCGTTGGCCAGCTCCACCACGTCCTGGTCGCGGGACTGCAGCAACCGGGCGTCGATGGCGATCTGGCCGAAGTCGTTGAGCAGGATGCCGAGGCGACGTCCACCGGCATGGTCCAACAGGCGGTTGAGCAGCGTGGTCTTGCCGCTGCCAAGAAACCCCGTCACGATGGTCACCGGGATCGGTTCCATGACCGCCTCCGCACCTGCGGCCGTCCCGCGCGTTCCGCCCGCGAGAGTTCTCGCCGCGGGCCCCGGGCTCCTGGCCGGGCCGAAGACGGGTCGCGTTGACCGCCCGCACCCGGCATGCTACGTTCTGACGTGTCGACTCGGGCATGCGTCGGTAGAGACGCTGAGAGTTCAGCGTCGGTGATCAGATCCCGGCGAGGGGGGATGACGATGCAGAGGCGATGGATGACGCTGCGCGTGGTGCCGCTGTTGGTGGGCGCGGCACTGCTCGCCAGCCTGTACGCGCCGGCCGGCAGCGCGCCCGCACCCGGCAGGGGCGTGACGTTCCCCATCGTGGCGGACCCGACGTTCAACCCGCTGCACCCGCGGGCCTTCGTCGAGTCCATCATGGTCAACCGCGTGCTGTTCAGCCGGCTGACCAAGTGGGGCAAGAACGGGCAGTGGGTGGGCGACCTGGCCGAGCGCTGGGAGGTCTCGCCCGACGGCCTGACCTGGACCTTCCACCTGCGCCGGGGAGTCAAGTGGCACGACGGCCGCGACTTCACCGCCGACGACGTCAAGTTCACGTTCGACACGATCATCAACCCGCAGCTGGGCGCTCAGTTCGGTCCCAACTTCCGCCCCGTGCTGCGCGAGGTGCGCGTCCTGGACCCGCTGCGGGTGCAGTTCGTGCTCTCGTCGCCCCTGGCCAGCCTGGTGGCGCTGGTCGGCACCAACGTCGGGATCATCCCCCGGCACGCCTTCGCGGGGGTCACCGACCCGTGGACGCACGATGCGTTCAACAAGCGCAACCCCATCGGCACCGGCGCCTACAAGATGAAGGAGTACGTGGCCGGCTCGTACGTGACCCTGGAGCGCAACCCGAACTACTTCGCGGGCACGCCGAGCATCGAGACCATCACCTTCAAGGTCTTGCCCGACGTGAACGCGCAGATCGCACAGTTGCTGGCCGGCGACCTGACCATCGTGTTCATCGACAACCCGGCACTGGTCAGGGCCGTCCGGGGCCGTCCCGACATCGAGGTCACCACCTTGCCGCAGAACAACTTCTACTACATGGCGCCCAGCCACCGCCACCGGCTGTTCCAGGACCGCCGCGTCCGCCAGGCGATCATGTACGCCTGGGATCGCCCCGCCATGATCAAGGGCTTCCTGGAAGGGTTCGCCACCCCGGCCAGCGGGCCGATTTCGCCGGTCCTGAAGAACTACTTCAACCCCAACGTCAAGACCTACGAGTTCGATCGCGCCCGCGCCCGGGCACTGCTGGCGGAGGCCGGCTGGCAGCCGGGGCCCGACGGCGTGCTGACCAAGGGCGGGGAGCGGTTCAGCTTCACGCTCATGTACCCCACGGTCCAGTACTTCGAGCCCCTCTCGGCCCTGGTGCAGCAGTACCTGCGCGCGGTGGGGATCGAGGCCAAGCTCGACGGGCGGGAGTTCAACGTCTTCATCCGCCAGATGCTGGCGCGGCAGTACGACGCCCTCATGGGCTGGTGGATCACGCCGTACGACCCCGACTTCTTCCCCTACATGCACTCCAGCACCGCCGATCGCGGGTTCAACCTGCCGATGTACAGCAACAAGGAGGTCGACGCGCTGCTGGAGGCCGGCAGGAAGGCCACCACCGTCGCCGAACGCGAGCGCATCTACAAGAAGTTCCAGGAGGTGGTGGCCGAGGATCTGCCCTACCTCTACCTGTGGTGGCCCAACGAGATCCGCGCCTGGTCCAAGCGCCTCAAGGGCGTGCCGGCCATCGACCTCCGGTCGGCCCTGGAGTGGGCCTACGAGTGGAAGCTGGAGTAGCCTGACTGGCAGGTGGTCGCACCCGCGACCACCTGCCAGCGATCGTCTGGTGCAGCGCACCCCGCCATGAGCCGTTACCTCCTCCAGCGGGTGGCCCAGGCCCTGGTGGTCCTCGTGGTGGTCTCGACCCTCACCTTCGCCATGGTGCATCTGGCGCCGGGCGGCCCGGCCATCATGATGACCATGGAGATGACGCCCGAGCAGCAAGAGGCGCTGCGGCGCCAGCTCGGGCTCGACCAGCCCCTGCTGGTGCGCTACGTCAAGTGGGTAGGCGCGGCGCTGCGGGCCGACCTCGGCCGCTCCTTCAACGACCGCCGGCGGGTCGCCGAGATCATCCGCGAGCGGCTTCCGCTCACCCTCGTGCTGGGCGGCGCGGCGCTGGTCGTCTCCCTCGCGGTGGGCATTCCCGCCGGGGTGATCTCGGCCACCCGGCGCTACTCGCTGACCGACCACGTGGTGACGTTCTTCAGCGTCGTCGGGGTCTCGATCCCGGCGTTCTGGCTCGCCACCCTGCTGATCCTGGTGTTCTCGGTGTGGTTGCGCTGGCTCCCGGCGTCCGGGGTCGCCACGGTCGGCGCCGGGTTCTCGCTGGCCGACCGCCTCAGCCACCTGGTCCTGCCCACCGTGGTCCTGGCCACGGTGATCCTGCCCAACATCACGCGCTTCACGCGGTCGGCGCTGGCGGAAGAGCTCGGGCAGGACTACGTGCGGACCGCGCGGGCCAAGGGGCTGCCCGAGCCCCACGTGCTCACCCGCCACGCGCTGCGCAACGCGTTGATCCCCACGGTCACCGTGCTGGGCCTGCTCATCCCCCGGCTGGTGGGCGGCGCGGTGATCACCGAGACGATCTTCGGGTGGCCGGGGATGGGACAGCTCGCGGTGGCCTCGGCCATCGGGCGCGACTACCCCGTCGTGATGGCCGTGACGGTGGTGGTCGCCATCGTGGTCACCGCGTCGAGCCTGGCCGTGGACCTCGTCTACGGGTGGCTGGATCCCCGCATCACCTACCAGTGACCACGTCCGGACCCGCGCCGACCTGCAGGCGGCCCGGGCCCGCACGGCCGGCGTCGCGTGTGCCCGCCGCCCATGGATAGCGCCCGCAGCTCGCCCCGGGTGGCTGCCCTGCGCACGACGGTCGCGGTGGTCCCGCCGCCAGCGCGCACGCTGCGGACCATCGCCCTCCGGCGGTTGCGGCGCAATCCACCTGCACTGGCGGCTCTGGCGTTCCTGGTCGCCATTCACCTGGCGGCCATCGTGGGACCCTGGGTGCTCCCGCGGGACGCGTTCACGGCCAACCCGCTGGGCGCGCTGCGGGGTCCGTCGCTGGCGCACCCGCTGGGCACCGACGAGATCGGGCGGGACGTCCTGGTGCGGTTGCTGCTGGGGGGACGGGTGTCGCTCAGCGTGGGGTTCGTGGCCATGGCGATCAGCGTCGTCGTCGGCGGGGCCATCGGCGCCGTGGCCGGGTACTTCGGGGGCAGGGCCGACACGGTCCTCATGCGGTTCACCGATGCCATGCTCGCCCTCCCGACGCTGTTCGTCATCCTGGCGGCGCTGACGGTGTTCGGCGGTGGCCCGGCGACCGCCACGGCGGTCATCGGGCTGACCACGTGGATGCCGGTGGCACGGGTCGTCCGGGCCGAGTACCTGCGCTGGCGGGCCAGCGAGTTCGTCGAGGCGGCCAGGGCGCTGGGGTCCGGTGATGCCCGCATCATGCTGCGACACATCTTCCCCCAGGTGGTCCCGTCGATCATCGTGGCGGCCACGCTCAACGTGGCGTTCGCCATCCTCACCGAATCCGCCATCTCCTACCTGGGACTGGGCATCCGCCCGCCCCTGCCCTCCTGGGGCAACATGCTGCAGAACGCCCAGATCTACCTGTGGTCGGCTGCCAGCCTCGCCGTGTATCCGGGCGTCCTGATCCTGCTGACGGTGCTGGCGTACAACTTCCTGGGCGACGGGCTGCGCGACGCCCTGGATCCCCGATTGAAGGTCTAGCACGCACGCGGTTTGACGGAGGAAGGGAGGTCGAGGATGCAGGCAGTCAGCACGTGGCGCAACGATGCCGACGAGCAGGCCCTCCTGGCCGAGGTCTCGCTGGACGAACCCTGGGCCCTCGTCGAGCGCTTCACGACCCTCGTCCGCGAGTCGGGCACGCCCGACGAGCGCGCGGCGTTCGACTACATCAGCGGTCGCCTGGCGCAGTTCGGCGTGCCCCATGCGGTTCACACGCCGACGCTGTTCATCAGCCTCCCCCGCGGGGCCCGGCTGGAGGTCCTCGCGCCGGAACGCCGGACGCTGGTAGCCAAGACCCCCTCGATGTCGGCCTCGACCGGCGGCCGGTGGAAGCGCGGCGAGGTCGTCTACGTCCCCACCGGCGTCGCTGCCGACATCCGGGAGATCTTCGCCGCGGCCCGCGGGACGGGCGTCGACGTCCGCGGCCGCATCGCCCTCACCGAAGGCTACGCCTCGCCGGGCAAGGTCTTCGCGTTCATGAAGGCGGGCGCGGTCGGAGCGATCTTCATCAGCCCCGGCGAGCGCATCCACGAGGGCATCTGCACCACCATCTGGGGCTCGCCCGACCTGGACGCCTGGGACCGCAAGCCCACCATCCCCGTGGTCATGGTCAACAAGACCGAGGGGGCGTGGCTGCGACAGCTGGCCCAGGCCGGCCCGGTGCGGGTGCGCCTCTCCACCCGGCTGCAGGAGGGGTGGATGTCCTGCCCCCTGTGCGTCGCCGAGATCCCGGGCACGCAGGTGCCCGAGGAGTTCGTGCTGGTCCACGGCCACGTCGACGGCTGGCATCAGGGCATCGGCGACAACGCCACCGGCGACGCCACGCTGCTGGAGCTGGCGCGCGTCCTGTGGAAGCACCGCCACCGCCTGGCGCGGTCGGTCCGGATCGCGTGGTGGCCCGGCCACTCCCAGGGACGCTACGCCGGATCGGTCTGGTACGCCGACACCTTTGCGCTGGACCTGGACGCCCACTGCATCGCCCACATCAACTGCGACTCGCCGGGCTGTCGGTGGGCGACGGTCTACGAGGACGTCTTCTGGATGAGTGAGGCCGCAGGCGTCGCCACGGCCGTCATCAAGGACGTCACCGGCCAGGAGGCCTCGGGCGGCCGTCCGCTGCGCGCCGGCGACAAGTCGTTCTCCAACATCGGGGTCTCGACGTTCTACATGCTGTCGTCCACCATGCCGCCGGCCCTGGCCAGGGAGAAGGGGTACTACGCCGTGGGTGGGTGCGGCGGCAACATCGCGTGGCACACCGAGGACGACACCATCGAGATCGCCGACCGTGACAACCTGCTGCGCGACATCAAGGTCTACCTGGTCGCCGCGTACCGCACCGCCAACGCCACGCTGCACCCGCTGGACTTCACGGCGCTGGCCGCCGAACTGGAGGGCACGCTGCAGGCCTACCAGGACGCCACCGGTGGGGCGTTCGACCTGAGCGCGCCGCTGGCCGAGGCCCGGGCGCTGCGCGCCGATCTGGAACGCTGGTACCTAAACCGGGCGCACCTGCTGGGCCGCGCGCCCGCAGACCCCGAGGTCCGGCGAGCCAACGCCACGCTGCGGCGGCTGGCGCGCATCCTGGTGCCCATCAACTACACCCGGGCTGGCCGGTTCCGGCACGACCCCGCCGTGGACGTCCCGCCGCTGCCGGACCTGGCGCCCGCCAGGACCTGGGCGAGCCTGGAGCCCGACTCGGATCAGTACTTCCTGACGGTGACCGCCCTGGTCCGCGGCCGCAACCGCGTGACCGCCGCGCTGCGTGCAGCCCGGGAGCTGGTGGCGTCGTGAGCGCCGCCCGCAGTGCCACCATGAAGGCCGTCGTCATCCACCGGCACGGACCGCCCGAGGTGCTGCAGATCGAAGACGTGCCGGTGCCCGTGCCCGGCCCCGGCGAGGTGTTGATCCGCGTGCGGGCCTGCGGGCTCAACAACATGGACATCTGGGCGCGGTCGGGCCCGCCCGGCGGCCGGCCGATCTTCCCCTGGCGGCCGCGGACCTTCCCCATCACCACCGGCGGCGACGTCGCAGGCGTCGTGGAAGCGGTCGGGCCGCAGGTCGACGGATGGCGGCCCGGGGACCGCGTGGTCGTCAACCCCATCCTCTCGTGTGGCCGGTGCGAGTTCTGCCTGGCCGGCGAGCAGACGATGTGCGTGGACTACCGCATCTGGGGCGAGCACACCCCGGGCGGCCTGGCCGAGTTCGCGGTGGCGCCGGCGCAGAACCTGCTGCGGCTGCCCGACCACGTGCCCTTCGAGAAGGCCGCCGTGCCGGCCGCCTACTGCACGGCCTGGCGGATGCTCATCACCGCTGGCGGGTTGCGGGCGGGCGAGGACGTGCTGGTGGTGGGCGCCTCCGGCGGGGTGGGCACGGCGGCGCTGGCCATCGCCAAGATGGCCGGGGCCCGGCGCATCTTCGCCGTGGTCGGCGGCCCGGAGAAGGCGCGCAGGGCCGAAGCCCTGGGCGCCATCGCCATCGACCACCGCGCGACGCCCGAGTTCAGCACGGTGGTGCTCGAGCGCACCGACGGCGCCGGCGTCCACCTGGCGGCCGACCCTGTGGGCGCGCCCACCTGGGTGCAGACGATCCGCAGCCTGCGCCGCGGCGGGCGCATGGCGATCTGCGGCGCGTCGGGCGGCGAGCGGCCCGACTTCGACATCCGCGAGGTCTACCAGCGGCACCGGCGCATCATCGGCGCGCCCATGGGCAATGTCTCCGACCTGCGGGCCGTGATGGGCGCCATCTTCGCGGGCGCCATCGACCCCGTGTTGCACGCGGTGCTTCCCCTGGCCGAGATTCGGCGCGCCCACGAGATCATGGAGGGGCGCCAGCACTTCGGCAAGGTCGTCATGGTGCCGTGAGGCTGCCGGCGCCGCGGGTGTGGTTGACAAGCGCGCGGCCATCGCCGAGGATAGAGGTGTGCCAGCTGTACGGCGCATCCACAGGCCTGTCGCTGCCGCTCCCGAGATGACCCCGCGCGTCTGGAGCTAGGGTTTCCCATGGCCCGCGCCAACATGGTGGCCGAGCTGGAGATTCGCCTCTTCGATCGCCCTCGGCCCTTTGCGTTCCGCGGCCGCTCGGTGCGGGCGCTGGTGGCCGCCTTGCGCCGCGAGGCGACCCGCGGCGGCCCGCAGCTCGGCCGGTTGGCGGCGGTGCTGGACGCGCTGGCCAAGGAGGGCTGGCGCTACGCGGCGTTCAAGGGCGACGCCGTCACCCTGGTGCACCCGCAGCCTCCGGTGCGCGCCCAGCTCGAGGCCTTCCTGTCCGAGCGCTTCGGGCCCGACCTGCTCAGCCGGATCACGGTGCGCGAACGTCCCAACGGCCCGGGCAGCCGGCCGCCCCGCCTGCCCAAGGCCGACGACGAGCTCTCGCGCGAGCTGCGACGGCTGATCGGGGCCGAGCACCACAAGAAGGACCTCTACCTGGGGCACCCCACCGAGGAGCTGGCCGAGCTGCTGCTCGACATGAGCTTCCTGGCCCAGGAGGCGATGGACGACGCCGACGTCGCGCGCGTGGTGGACCGGCTGCGGGCCGAGCACGAGGAGGACCAGCAGTACCGCGACCTGCACAGCCGCTACCTGGCCCTCACCGAACGGGCGGGCATGGGGCACCCGGCCGCGGAGGAAGCCTACTGGGACCTCTTCTCGTACACCGCGCACAAGCTGGCGCGGCTGATCCCCGCGCTACGCGGCTTCCTCGACAAGCGCGGCTTCAACGATCTCTGCGAGCACGAGGCCACGGCCTTCCTGACCGCCGCGCTCTCGCTGGCCCTCTCGACGATCGAGGGCGACGAGCGGTAAGGGACACCCCGCCCATCCCTCCTGCCAGCACCGGGGCAGGCTGCGCGGGCCATCGCCGGCAGCGGCTCCTGACGCCGCGTTCAGAACCCGAGCGGCCACCACTCACGGTCCCGGCAGCGGGGCCGGACCGGGCGCGCGGGTCAGGCGTCCTCGACCTGGAAGCCCAGCACGGAGTAGTCGAGGTTCTCCGCCGCGATCCCCAGCTGGCGGAGCATCGCCATGACCTGCGCCCGATGGTGGATCTCGTGGAAGAGCAGCTGGAGCGCCACGCCACCCGTCGTCGTGCGGAACCGCCGCGTCCGCCCGCCCACCGATGTCACCCATTCCAGCGGCTGCGCCCAATCCCGCACGTCCTGGAGGGTGCGGCGCGTCTCCTCGGCCTGCGCCGCCCACGCAGCCTCCAGCGGCGCGAACGGCTCACCGGCGTATCGCGCGAACGGCCGCTGGTCGGCAGGCGGCACCAGCTCACCGCGCAGGCGTCGCACGTAGCCCCACTCCGCCGAGGTGACGTGCACCAGCGTGGCGCGGATGCTCCTGTGGCCGAAGGGGAACTCGCGGGCGTACAGCTCGGGCGCCAGCGGGCGGATCCAGTCCAGCAACTTGCTGCGCGCGACGACCAGGTAGTCGTACGCCTCGGCGGGGTGTAGGCCTGCGGGCTGTTTCATCGCCTGCCTCCGCGTGGCTCGTGCCGGCCCCTGCGACGCGCCGTCCACGTCCGCGCCGCCTGGACACGCGCCGTGCTCGTCGCTGGCATGTTGGCCGCGGGATCGCTGGAAACCTTCCGGATCTTCGTACCGGTCGTCCGCCTGCCGGCCGCCTGAGCACGCGAGGCGACGCACGCCGGACACTGGAGACGACGGGCACCGGGCAGGGAGGCGACGGGCACCGGGCACGGACGACGCGCACCAGCGTGCGGCAGGGACGGACAGCGGCGTACGGACTGCGGGGACGCGGCCCGTCAGCCGTTTGGACCGTACGTGCGCACCAGCTCGCCGGCAACGACCTGCACCGCGGCGGCGACCGGCACCGCCAGCAGCGCCCCAAGCACACCCATCAGCTTCGTCCCCACCATGATGGCGATCAGCGTCAGCACCGGCGACAGCCCCACCGTCTGCCGCGTCACCCGCGGCACCAGGAAGTGGTTCTCCGCCTGCTGGATCACCACGAACAGGACGACCACCGCCACCAGACGCCACGGCGGCCCGAACAGGGCCACGGACACCGCGGGGATCGCGCCGAGCACCGGCCCCACCAGCGGGATCAGCTCCGTGATCCCGGCGGCGAGCCCCAGCAGGAACGCGTAGGGCAGGCCCAGGGCCGCCGTGCCCACCCCCGCGGCCACGCCGACGATCAGCCCCAGGAACAGCTGCCCGCGCAGCCAGCCCCCGAACTTGCGGCCGATCTCCGCCAGCACCGCCTCGAGCTGCCGGTGGGTGCGGCGCGGGAACAGGCGCAGGAACGCAGCCTTCATCGTCGGGCCTTCCAGCAGCATGTAGAAGCTCAGGATGAGCACGGTCACCGCGGAGACGACGGCCCCGAAGACGCGGAAGGCGACGCCGGTGGCCCGGCCCACGTACGCCGTCAGGCGACCGGCCTCTTCCGGCAGCCGCTCGATGAGCCCCGTCAGGTCGGGCAACCAGGGGTAGCGCCGCTGCAGGTCCGCGATCATCGTCTGCAGCTGGCCGTAGAGGTCCGGCGCCCGCGCGGCGAGATCGGTGGCCTCGCGCACGACCGGCGTGACCAGCACGCTGCCGACGAGTCCCAGCAGCGCCAGCAGGCCCACGTACACCACCGCGGCCGCCGCCGTGCGGGACAGCCGCCAGCGCCGACGGCTCCAGGTCCGCCGCTCCAGGCGGTCCACCAGCGGCGCCAGCCCCGTGGCCAGGATGGCGGCGATCAGCACGATGACCAGCACCTCGGCCACGACGGCCAGCAGCCGCACCAGGCCCACCAGCGCGAGGGCCGTGGTGACGACGACCGTGGTGCCGACGATCAGTTCCGCACGCGACGCCAGGTACGCACCTCCGCGGGCCGCCGGGTCGGCCGTCGCGGGGTGTAACTTCTGGGCGCCACCGCCGTTCCCTGGCCCCCGAGCGCGGGTCACCTATCGACGATCCTGCCACCGCGGGACGCGGGATGGGCGAGGGCTGTGACCGGCGGTCCGGGTAGTGGGCGCGGCAGGCGCCGCCTGCCCGGGTTCACTGCCTTGACGCGCCGCGCGCGTGCTGCCTAGAATGCAGGTGCTGCCCGTACGGTCCGCGGTAGCTCAACGGTAGAGCGTCCGGCTGTTAACCGGAGGGTTGCAGGTTCGAATCCTGCCCGCGGAGCCAACCAGCGCGTTACCGCCCGAGCAGGAGCAGGGCGATCCGCACGCCGATCAGGACCCAGCCGACCACGACGATGATCCAGGCGATGCGTCGGGCGACGCCCGCGAGCAGCACGAAGAGCGTCAGCACCGCGAGCAGGCCGATGGGATCGACCAGGTCGGACGGAATCGGCGTCTGCGGCACGATCGCCTGGATGCCGCGCACGATCGCCTGTCCCAGGGCGTGGGCCAGCACGTAGATGAACTGCAGCGCCTGCCCCGGCCCGTTGGCCTGCATGCTTGTCCTCCCTCCGGCTCCTGCCGGAACCTTGCTCGATCAGAGCAGCCCACGGTGGCCGAAGCGCCGGACGCTGACATCCCTCCGGCTCCGGCCGGAACCCTGCTCGATCAGAGACCCATTACCCATAGTAGCGCCGCACCGTGTCCCACGGTTCCGCACTGCCTCGAACAGACGGCCCGCGCCAGTCCCGTGGTCACCCCAGCGCCACGCACGTCCCGAGGCGCTGGCGCAGCGCGCTCCGGCGACGACGCGCCGCCGGCAGGGAGCCCTGGGCCGGCGATCCGAATAGTCCCGACGGTGAGCCTTCCAGTGGACGGGCATACCGGGCGCCTGCGGCCGGGGCTCCGCGCGCCGACGGGTCCTGGCGCGCCCCGGGGCGGGAGGCCCGGCCTCCGACCCAGGGACGGCGAGCCGCCATGAGTCCCTGGGCCACGTATCCGCAGCGCGACCCGCCGCGCCAGGTGCGGGCCCTGGCCGAGCAGATCGAGGCCGACGGCGGGCACGTGCTGGCGGTCTACCAGGAGCCGCTTGGCGACCACTGGCAGGTGTTCTGCCTGCTGCCACTGGACCGGGTAGCGTCGACGCCGTTCCAGCGCCGCCTCTCGCCCACTCACGTCAAGCGCCTCCAGGAGGTCTTCAAGAAACTGCGCCGCTTCGTCGACCCCATCGTGGTCGTCTCCCCGGCCCCTGGCGTCTACTGGACACCTAACGGCAACCACCGGCGCGCGGCGCTGGAGAAACTGCAGGGGGAACGCGTCCCGGCCATCGCCATCCCGGACCCGGCGGTGGCCTACCAGATTCTGGCGCTGAACACCGAGAAAGCCCACAACCTCAAGGAGAAGGCCCTGGAGGTCGTGGGCATGTACCGGGCGCTGGCCGCCGAGACGCCCCGGGCGGCCGAGGACGATTACGCCTTCCAGTTCGAGGCCGCCCACTACGTCACGCTGGGGCTGTGCTACGAGAGCGACGGGCGCTTCGCCGGCGGTGCGTTCGCGCCGATCCTGCGGCGGGTGGATCGCTTCCTCAGGCTCCCCCTGCCCGCGGCGTTGCGGACCCGCGAGGAGCGTGCCGCACAGGTACGCGCAGCCGACGAGGTGCTCAACGGGATCGTGGCCAGGCTCCGGCGCCGGGGCCTGCGGCATCCCTACGTTAAGACCTTCGTCCTGGCGCGGACGACGCCGCTGGGCCGGGCGCGCAAGACGCTGCCGTTGTTCGACACCACGTTCAAGCGACTGATCGAGAACCTCGAGGCGTTCGACCCCAGCAGCGTGCGCTACGAGGACGTCGCCCGTGCGGCGCTGATGGCCGCGCCACCGGGCGGCGCCTGACCGCAGGATCTCCCTGCCGCCCGCGGGGAGGCCGCGGGGCTCACCCACGTCGGCGCGAGTTCGGCGCGAGAGCGCCTCCTGGCGTCTACCCGCCCTGAAGGGGCGGCGCCGCGCACACCCCCAGCCGCGCCTCGCACCACCGCGCGACGTCCAGGAGGTGCGCCTCGGCACCCTGTCCGGCGACGAGCTGAATCCCCAGCGGCAGGCCGTCACGCGACAGGCCGGCGGGTAGCGCGATGGCCGGGAACCCGCCGAAGCTCCACGGCGCGCACAGCACCGGATCGCCGGTCGTCCCCTCGCTGCGCGGCGGCGCGGGGGCCGGGGCGACGGGCGAGAGCAGGGCGTCGAACCGCGCGAACAGCGGTGCCATCTCCCGGCGGAACTGCGCGCGCACCCGCTGGGCCAGCACGTAGTCCACCCCGCGCTCGCGCAGCCCGTCCTCCACGAGCCGGCGAATCTTGGGACGGTAGGCGTCGGCGTGGCGCTCGAACTGCGCGCGGTGATAGGCGGCGGCCTCGACGCGCAGCACCAGCTGCCCGGCGGTCAGGAGATCGGCGGCAGAGGGCGGCAGCGCGACCTCCTCGACCATGGCGCCGGCACCGGCAAACGTCTCGGCCACCTCGTCCAGGCGGGCCGTCACTTCCGGCGTGGCGATTCCGGCATAGAACGCTCGAAGCAGGCCCAGCCGCGGAAACCCCACCGCACCTGACTTCTCCTCCTCGCCGGCGGGCTCGTGGGCATCCGCCCGGGCACCGCCCGCGGGGCCCGCCGCGCCGGACGTGCCCGGGAGGCGGCCGCTCGTCACGCCGCCACCGGACGCCGCAGCGGGTGCGGTGAGCACGGCAAGCGCCAGTGCCACGTCCTCGACGGTGCGTCCGAAGATGCCCACGTGGTCGAGACTCCACGCCAGCGGGGTCACGCCCTCGGTGCTGACGAGGCCGTAGGTGGGCTTGAGCCCCACGATGCCGCAGTACGCCGCCGGCCGCAGCGTCGAGCCGATGGTCTGGGAGCCCAGCGCCAGCGGTACCATGCGCGCCGCCACGGCCGCCGCCGAGCCCGCCGACGAGCCGCCGGGTGTGTGGGCGAGGTTCCAGGGGTTGCGGGTGTCGGTCGGGTCGGAGTAGGCGAACTCCGTGGTCGTCGTCTTGCCGAGGACGACCGCGCCGGCGGCTCGCAGCGCCGCCACGGCCGGGGCGTCGACCTCAGGTCGGCGGTGCGCGAAGGGCGCGGCGCCCGACGTGGTCACCAGGCCCGCCGCGTCGAAGATGTCCTTGAGGGCCACGGGCACGCCGTGCAGCGGGCCGCGCACGCGGCCCGTGCGGTACTCGTCGTCGAGCGCACGCGCGGCGGCCCGGGCACCCGCCGCGTCCACGTGCACCCAGGCCTGCACGTGGGGCTCCACCTCCGCGATGCGGGCCAGGTGGGCCTCCACCACCTCCACGGCCGAGAGCGCGCCCGCGCGCAGCTGCGCCGCCAGCGCCGCGGCGGGCAGGTCGCAGATGGACATCCGCGGCTGGCTCACCCGAGCCTGTCCTCGGCCGGTGCGGCCGCTCCCCGGCCCGGCGCTCGCCCCGGCACCGGACCGGCGGTCGGTGCGGCCGCGGTGGGCCGCGGCCACCGAAGCGACCACACCACCGCCCCGCCGATCAGGCCCGCCACGACCGCCAGGGAGACGCCGATGGGGATCTTGTACACGTCGCTCGCGAGCATCTTCGTCCCGACGAACACCAGCACCAGGGCCAGGCCGACCTTGAGGTAGTGGAAGCGCTCGATGAATCCCGCCAGCAGGAAGAACAGCGCCCGCAGCCCCAGGATGGCGAAGATGTTGGACGTGTAGACGATGAACGGGTCGGTCGTGACGGCGAAGATCGCCGGGATCGAGTCGATGGCGAACACGATGTCGGTGGCCTCCACGACGGCGAGCACGAGCAGCAGCGGCGTCGCGTACAGCCGCCCCGCGCGCCGCACGAAGAAGCGCGGGCCCTCGTAGCTGGCGGTGACGGGCAGCAGCCGGCGCACCAGGCGCAGCGCCGGGTTGCGTTCGGGGTGCACCTCGTGGTCGGGCGCCCGCAGGACTTTGACGCCCGTCACCACCAGCAGGCCCCCGAAGACGTAGATGACCCAGTGGAACGCCGCCAGCAGCGCCGCGCCCAGCACGATGAAGATCACGCGGAAGACGATGGCGCCCAGCACGCCCCAGAACAACACCCGGTGCCGGTAGGCGGCGGGCACGGCGAAGTACGAGAAGATCACCAGGAAGACGAAGATGTTGTCGACGCTGAGCGCCTTCTCGATGAGGTAGCCGGTCAGGAACTCGAGGCCGCGCTCCGGCCCGAACCACCGGAACACCCCGGCGTTGAACACCAGCGCCAGGGCGATCCAGAAGACGCTCCAACCCAGCGCCTCGCGCATCCCGATGACGTGGGCGGTGCGATGAAAGACGCCCAGGTCCAGGGCCAGCATCGCCAGCACGAACAGGGTGAAGCCGCCCCACAACCAGGGTGTGCCGACCGATTCGAACACCGGACGTCCTCCTCAGGGCGTCGGAGGCCTGGCGTGGACCGCCCTCGCGCGCGCCTGCCGCGGGCCCGCGCCCGCCCTGCAAAGAAAAAGCCTCCGCGCCCGACGCAGTGCGGAGGTCTCATCGCTGGGCGCGACCGGGCGGGAACCCCGCCGTCCTGACGACCGCGCCGTGGCCGCATGCCGGCCACCGATTACTCCCCTCGACGTCGAGATGAAGGGTAGCAGGGCAGGAGGCGCGCCGTCAAGGCCACCGAGCGGTCTGCGGCGGATTCGTCGGGTCAAAACTCCTCACCCCCGGCCCATCTTCTGGGTCAGCAGGATGGAGGCGTTCCTCCGGCAGTATGACATCTCCGTCCCTGCCTGGCTGGAGGTCTGAGATGCCACCGGAACGCTACCGAGACCGCATTGCCGATTCCCGCCATCCCCAGGGGGTCCGCCTGCGCCTCGCCCACGCACCGGTCATGCGGCACCGGACGCGGTCCCGGACCCCACCAGCAGGAAGCGGTTGAGTGCCGTGCAATTTCCCCAGCAGTGCGCCGCCGGGGTGCCCGCGCGCCACGGTCCGGGTCGCGTGCCGGGGAGCGGCGCGCAGGCGCCGGGTGCCGCACGACGCCGGTGGGGCGCAAAGCCGACGGATGCGCACGGCACACAGTCCATGCCTTGGGAGGTGCGGTATGCGACGGATGCTGGCTCTGGCGGTGGCGGTGATCGTGCTGGTGGCCTCGGCGCTCTCGTACGTGGCCTGGGCCCAGGCGCCGCGTTCGCGCCTGGACGTGGTACGGGCCCGCGGGCGCCTGATCTGCGGCATCTCGGGGACGACGGTCGGCTTCAGCTTCGTCGAGCCGCGCAGCGGCGAGATGGTGGGCTTCGACGCCGACTTCTGCCGGGCACTGGCGGCGTTCATCAACGTGCCGTCGGTGGAGTTCGTGCAGCTCACCTCGGCCAACCGCATCCCGGCCGTGGTGGCAGGGTCGGTGGACGTGGTCTTCCGCACGACCACCCAGACCTTCAGCCGCGACGCGCAGGTGGACTTCGGGCCCGTGACGTTCTACGACGGGCAGCGCCTGCTGGTCCGCAGCAACTCCAAGATCCGCGACCTGGCCGACCTCAACGGCGCGCGCATCTGCACCCAGACCGGCACCACCAGCGAGCGCAACATCACCGACCAGATGCGGCTGCGCAACTTCCGGTTCGAGCTGATCACGTTCGCCCAGCCCAAGGAGGCGTTCGACGGGCTCGTGGCGGGCCGATGCGACGTGTGGACCACCGACGCCAGCCAGCTCACGGCGTTCCGGGCCACGGCGCCCAACCCCCGCGAGTTCATGGTCGTCGGCAAGGAGTTCAGCGACGAGCCCCTGGCGCCCATGTACCAGGAGAACGACTCGCGCTGGGCCGATGCCGTGAACTACACGGTCTGGGGCCTGATCGGGGCCGAGGAGCTGGGCATCACGCAGATCACCGCGGGCTCGGAGGGCCGGCTGCGCGAGATCGGCGACCGGGATCCCGTGGCCAAGTCGCTGATCACCGCCGGTGACGGGGCCGTGATTCGGGCGGTGCGCGCCGTGGGGAACTACGGGGAAGTCTACAACCGCTACTTCGGGCCGACCAAGCCCACGGCCATCCCCCGCAAGGGGACCCGCAACGCGCTGGCACGCGACGGCGGGGCGATGACCAGCCGCCCGTTCCGCTAGGGCCCAGGGCATCGGGGGGGGGG
>CAZGNA010000015.1:0-5744 GCA_964526945.1 uncultured bacterium | reverse complement strand
GCCGCCCCCACCAGTGCCGCCTCTGCACCCGCGCCCCGCCGTGCGCCGCGCAGCCCGCGCGACCCCCGTCTGGCGCGACCTCCGCGTTCTGCGCATCGCAGCGCAGGTCGTGTTCGTCGCGGTGCTGGTCGTGCTGCTGTGGGCTGCCAAGGTGGCCGTCGAGCGGAGCATGGTGCGGCAGAACATCCGGCTCGACTGGGGGTTCTTCCGGCAGCCCGCCGGGTTCCAGCTGACGGCGCTGGGCTGGACGCTGGACCTGGAGCGGCTGCGGCCCAAGCGCTACGGGCCCGAGGACTCGTACGCCGAGGCCATGATCGCGGGGCTGGTCAACACGGCCACGGTGGCCGTGACGGGCATCACGCTCGCCACCGCCCTGGGGCTGGCCGTGGGGATCGCCCGCCTGTCGCGCAACTGGCTGGTGGCGCGCCTGGCCCTGGCCTACGTGGAGGTGCTGCGCAACACGCCGCTGCTGGTCCAGCTGTTCTTCTGGTACTTCGGCGTCTTCCTCCAATTGCCCACGGGGGCGCCCGACAGCCCACCCCTGGTGCTGCTGGGCGGCGCGGTGGTCCTCACCAACCGGGGACTGGCCATCGGCGGGACGCTCACCGAGCGGTTCGGCCGGCTGGTCGTCGACGGTGGGTTCCAGCTGACCAGCGAGTTCACGGCCCTGGTGGTGGGCCTCGCGGTCTACACCTCGGCGTTCATCGGCGAGATCATCCGGGGCGGCATCCTGGCCATCCCCCGCGGGCAGATGGAGGCCGCGCGCAGCCTCGGCCTGTCCTACGGCCGCGCCCTGCGCCTGGTCGTGCTGCCCCAGGCCCTGCGCATCGTCATCCCGCCGCTGGGCAACCAGTTCCTCAACCTCACGAAGAACAGCAGCCTGGCCATCGGGATCGGCTTCGCCGACATGCTGACGTCCGCCATGACCGTGGCCAGCCAGTCGTTCCGCGCCCTGGAGACGTTCACGTTCGTCACCCTGGCCTACCTGGCCATGTCGTTGACGATCTCCGCCGTGCTCAACGCCGTCCGCGCCCGCCTGGCGCTGCCGGGGGCGTAGCCGTGGTCACGCCCGCCGCAACGCTGCCCCCGCGCCACCGCCTCTCGGCCGCAGAATGGGTGCAGCGCAACCTCTTCGACGGGTGGGCCAACACGGTCCTCACCCTGGTCACGCTGGGCGTCGTCGTCTGGGCGGCTGCGGCGCTGTGGCGGTGGGCGGTGGCCGCCCACTGGGGTGTCGTCACCCACAACGTGCGCCTGTGGGCCGTGGGCCTGTTGCCGCTGGGACAGCTCTGGCGGGCCTGGTGGGCCGGCGGGCTGGTGGTGGCGGCCGCAGGCCTCACCGCGGTCGGCGCCGCCGCGCGCGTGGGGCCGCGGGCCCTGGCCGGCCTGTGGCTGGGGACGCTGGTGGCCGTCGGCTGGCTGTTCGCGCCGATCCGGCTCGACCAGGTCGGCGGCCTGTACCTGACCCTGCTGCTGGCCGCGGTGTCGATCTCGGCGTCGTTCCCCATCGGCGTCCTGGTGGGGATCGGCCGCACCAGCCAGCTGCCCGCGATCCGGTGGTTCTGCACGGCGTACATCGAGGGCATTCGCGGCATCCCGCTCATTACGGTGCTGTTGTGGTTCTCGATCTTCGTCAGCCTGCTGTCGGGCGAGGCGGTGCCGCGGGTCATGCGCGCCATGATCGGCATGACCATCTTCTCGTCGGCCTACGTCGGCGAGATCATGCGGGCAGGAATCCAGTCCGTCGGCCGGGGCCAGGTGGAGGCGGCGCGGGCGCTGGGGCTGTCGGGGTGGCAGACGATGCGGCTGGTGGTGCTGCCCCAGGCGTTCAAGAACATGATCCCGGCGCTGGTGGGGCAGTTCATCAGCCTGTTCAAGGACACGTCGCTGACGGTCATCATCGGGCTGTCCGACCTGCTGGGCGTGGGCCGCTCGCTGCTGGCCCTGACCGAGTACCTGCACGACGTGCGCGAGGTCTACGTCTTCGCCCTGGTGGTGTACTTCGTCTTCTCGTACGCCATGTCCCACGCCAGCCGCGTGCTGGAGCGGCGGCTGGGGCTGGGGGAGCGGTAGACGGCGGGGGCCGGCGCGGGAGGCCATAGCAGGACGCGCCACGGGATGTGACAGGGCGCGCTACGGCACGAGCGAGGCGAGGGGCAGGGGAGATGGCGGAGGCGCGGCGCGACGGACCACCGGCGATCGTGCTGGAGGACGTGCACAAGTGGTTTGGCCGGCTGCACGTGCTGCGGGGCATTCACCTCACGGTCTGGCCGGGCGAGGTGGTGGTGGTCTGCGGCCCCTCGGGGTCGGGCAAGTCCACCATGATCCGCTGCATCAACCGCCTGGAGCGCCACGACCGCGGCCGCATCGTCGTCGACGGCATCGAGCTCACCGACGACCTGCGCAACATCGACGCGGTGCGCAGCGAGGTCGGCATGGTCTTCCAGTCGTTCAACCTGTTCCCCCACCTGACGGCGCTGGAGAACATCACCCTGGCGCCGATCCACGTGCGGCGCTGGCCGCGCCGGAAGGCCGAGCAGGTGGCCCGGGAGCTGCTGGCCAAGGTGGGGATTCCCGAGAAGGCGGGCGCCTACCCGGCGCAGCTGTCGGGCGGGCAGCAGCAGCGGGTGGCCATCGCCCGGGCGCTGGCCATGCAGCCCAAGATCATGCTCTTCGACGAACCCACCTCCGCCCTGGACCCCGAGATGATCCAGGAGGTGCTGGACGTCATGCGGGGGCTGGCGCGGGAAGCCGGCATGACCATGGTGGTCGTGACCCACGAGATGGGGTTTGCCCGGGAGGTCGCCGACCGCATCGTCTTCATGGACCAGGGCGTCATCGTCGAGGAAGGCCCGCCCGACGTCTTCTTCAGCCAGCCGCGGGAGGAGCGGACCAGGCTGTTCCTGTCGAAGATCTTGCACTGAGGAGCCCAACATCGATGCGCATCGTCGACGCCCATCTCCACCTCATGACCGCCAGCATGCTGCGCCGGACGCTGCAGCGCGCGCAGGCCACGCGGCAGGCGGCGCGGGAGCGGGCTCGCGTCCGCGGCCAGTCGTTCCAGGCCCGCATCGACGAGCTGGAAGGCGTCTCGCTGGCGGCGCAGGCGGCGACCTGGCTGCAGGCGTTCGACGCCGCTGGCATCCAGGCCGGGGTGTTCATCGCCATGGGCGAGGTCAACGACGAGCTGGCCGAGTTCTGTCGCGTGCGGCCCGACCGGCTGGTCGGGTGCGGCTCGCTGCTGGACCCCACGCATCCCGACGCGCCGCGCACGGTCCGGCGGTTCCCGGCGCTGGGGCTGCGGGCGCTCAAGCTGTACGCGCCCCAGTACAAAGCCCACCTCAACGACCGCCTCCTCTACCCAGTCTACGAAGCCGCGGCCGAGTGCGGGCTGCCCATCATCGTGCACTTCGGGATCACCGTCGGCGCCTTCTACGATCTCTTCTACGCCAACCCGCTGGCGCTGTCGGCCCCGGGCCGCGACTTCCCCGAGATCACCTTCGTGATCGCCCACTTCGGCGCGGGCTTCCTGCGGGAGACGCTGTTCCTGGCCTACCACACCGAGAACATCTGCGTGGACACCTCGGGCACCAACAACTGGCGGCTGTACACCCCGGGCGAGCCTTCCCTCGAGCAGGTCTTCCGCGACGCGCTGCGGACCTTCGGCCCGCAGCGCATCCTCTTCGGTACCGACTCGACCTGGTGGTCGGGTTACCGGACCCAGATCCTCGCCGAGCAGCTGGCGGTGCTGGACCGCCTGGGGCTGAGCGACGCCGACCGCGAGGCGATCCTGGCCGGGAACGCCCGGCGCATCTTCGGCATCCCGGCGCCGGCCTGATTTTCCCCCATCTGGGGCACAATCCTCTGCGGAAGCGACGGGCGCGCCAGGCGCCGGACCGACGTGCACCGTCCAGATGCCCTCATCGGAGCGCATGCATGACACAGAGTCCGTCGCCTTCCGCTTCCGGCGGGCACCGCTTCGGGCCGGCCCTCTACCACCTGGCCGACGTCCGGCTGGGCGCAGCGTTCCCCTTCCTCGGTGAGGCCGGCGCCGCGCACCGGCGCCAGGTCCGCGAGGCCCTGGTGCGCGCCGTGGACGCCGGCATCGACTTGCAGCCGGCGGCCGTCCTCGTCACCGGGAACCTGTTCGGCACGCCGGTGCCCTCGCGGGACCTCCTGCAGTTCGCCCGGGACCAGCTCGCGCGCTTCACCGCCCGGGCCATCCCCGTCCTCATCGCCGCGGGCCCCCTCGACCCTCTGGTCGACCGCACCTACGCCCTGGGCGCCTTCGCCGACCTCGAGCGCGTCACCGTCTTCCCCGCGGCGCCCCGGGCCATCGACGTCGCCGACGGCGCCATCACGGTCGTGGGGGTCTCGTGGAGCGCTGCCCCGGTGTCGGCGGACTTCCTCGCGGCCCTGGCCCGCTATCCGCGCCGCCCCTACCTGGTGGGCGCGGCCTGCCTGGAGGTGCCTGAGAGCAACGAGGCGCTGGCCCTGCTGCGGCGGCTGATCGACGCCTCCGGCACCTGTTACCTGGCGTTGGGCAACTCGCCCGTGCGCCGGGAGGTCGGTTCGGACCGTGTGCGCGCGCTCTTCCCCGGGGCCCCGGAGCTGGTCGCGCCCGTCGACGGGGACGGCGGACCGGTGCTGGTGGAGTTCCGCGACGGCCACGCGCACGTGACCCCCGTGCCGGTGGCCCGGCGCCGCTTCCGGCGTCTGGCGCTGGACGCGACGACGTACGCTCACACCGACGACCTGGTCGCGGCCATCCGGTCGCTGGGCAGCCCGGACCTGGCAGCGGTGGTCCGCCTGACCGGCGCCCTGCACCCGGACCAGCCAATCGACCTCGACCGCGCCCGGGCCGGCGCCCGCGACGCGTTCCTGGCGCTGGACCTGGAGGACGAGACGACGGTGGCTGCCGTGGAGACGGCCGCCACCCGGTTCCCCGAGCTCTCGGCGGCGAGCGCCTTCCTCACGGTAGCGCGCCGCGAGCTGGAGCGTGCGCCCGACCCCGAGGCGCGCCGGATCGCGGCAGCGGCGCTACGGCTGGGCCTGGCGCTGCTGGAAGGACGGGAGGGCCCATGACGACCGTGCAGCCGGCTCGAAGCCGGCACCGGACGGCCGAAACTTCGCAGGAAGGGTTGGGAGGACGGAGGCCCCTGTGAAGATCGTGCAGCTGCGGCTGCGGCGGTTCCGGCGGTTTGCAGACTACACCGCGACCTTCGCACCCGGTCTCACGGTCATCCGCGGGCCCAACGGCGCAGGCAAGACGACGGTGCTGGAAGCGGTCTTCGCCGGGCTGTTCGGTCACCCGCTGCGTCCCGACGAGGCCCAGCGGCTGCGGCCGTGGGGCGAGGACCGGCTCGGCGAGATCACCATCGACCTGGAGGCCGACGGCGCGCGCTGGCTGCTGCGCCGCGATCTGGAAGCCGACACGATCCTGCTGCAGCGGGCCGACGGCGCGGAGCGCCTCGAGGCACCCCGCGACGTGCACCGGCGCCTGGTGGACTGGATCGGCATCTCCCCTGAGACCGCGTACCGGGCGATGGCGTTCGTGGGGCACGCCGACCTGGCGCGCATCACCGACGACCGCCGGCTGCTGGCCACCCACCTCTCGCGGGTGCTGGCCGGCGCGGGTACTGCGCGGCTGCAGGAGGCGATGCAGCGCGTGGGCGAACAGCGCAGCCGGCTCACCGCCGCCCTGCACGGGCCGCACGGCGCCGCCGCGCGCGTCGCCGAGTTGC
>CAZGNA010000014.1:0-30214 GCA_964526945.1 uncultured bacterium | reverse complement strand
CTGGCCCACGTGCCCGTCGCCGACGAGGCCGACGTCGACCGGGCGGTGGCCGCGGCCGACGCGGCCGTGCCCGGCTGGGCCCAGACGCCGCCTGCGGAGCGTGCCGCGCGCCTGCGGGCCCTGGCCGCGGTCCTGCGCCAGCACCGCGAGGCCCTGGCGCGCCTGGACGCCCTCAACTCCGGCAACGTGATCTCCGGCATGCGGCGCGACGTCGACTGGGCGGCCGACTCCCTCGACTACTTCGCCGGCCTGCTCCCGGAACTCAAGGGCGAGACCTACCCCGCCCCCCCGGGCGAGTTCGCGTTCACGGTGCGCGAGCCGTTCGGCGTCGTGGCCAAGATCAACCCCTACAACCACCCTCTGCGCTTCGCCGCCGAGAAGCTGGCCGCACCGCTGGCCGCGGGCAACACCGTGATCGTCAAGCCCCCCGAGCAGGCGCCGCTCTCCTCCCTGGTCCTGGGCCGCCTGGTGCAGGAGCTCTTCCCCCCGGGCGTGGTGAACATCGTTCCGGGCGACGGCCCGACCACGGGTGCGGCGCTGGTGCGCCATCCGCGCGTGCGGCGGGTGGCGCTCATCGGCTCGGTGGAGGCCGGGCGGGCGGTGATGCGGGCGGCCGCCGACGGTCTCAAGGTGGTGACCCTGGAACTGGGCGGCAAGAACCCGCTGGTCCTCTTCCCCGACGTCGCGCCCGACGAAGCCGCCGAGGCGGCGGTGGCCGCCATGAACCTGAACCGCGCCGGCCAGTCGTGCAGCAGTACCTCGCGCGTCTTCGTGCACCGCGACCTCCACGACGCCTTCCTGGAGGCCCTGGTGGCGCGGCTGCGCGCCCTGCGCCTGGGCCCGCCCGAGGCCGACGAGAGCCAGGTGGGCTGCCTGGTGTCCCGCGAGCAGTACGAGAAGGTGCTGGGCTACATCGAGGCCGGGCGCCGCGAGGGCGCGCGGTGCGTCTACGGCGGCGGGCCACCCGACGACCCGGTGTTGCGCCGCGGGTTCTTCGTCGTCCCGACGGTGTTCGACGGCGTGCGGCCCGAGATGCGCATCGCCCGGGAGGAGATCTTCGGCCCCGTGATCGCCGTGCTCACCTGGACCGACGAGGACGAGATGGTCCGCCAGGCCAACGGGGTGATCTACGGGCTGAGCGCGGCCATCTACACGCACGACCACGCCCGGGCCCTGCGGGTGGCCCGGCGCCTCGAGGCCGGGTACGTCTGGGTGAACATCCCCGGCGGGCACGCGCTGGGGGTGCCCTACGGCGGGGTCAAGCAGAGCGGCATCGGCCGGGAGGAGTGCCTGGAGGAGCTGCTGAGCTACACCCAGGTCAAGAGCATCCGGATGCGCCTGGACCGGTAGGCTGCCGGACGATGATCTGCACGCTGGCCCCGAGGGCCTCCGGATGCGCTTGGACCAGTAGGCGATTCGGAGGCGGGCCCGCAAGGGATTGGCGGAGGGCTGCGGAATACCAGACGCGAGACGATCGCTGATCGTTCCGCCCAGGGGAGGGGTCGGTATGCGAGGCGCACGCTGGATCCGCACGGTACAGTACCTGGCGGTCTCGGTGGTCGTGGGGGCCCTCGCGGTGGGCCTGCTCGGCGAGGCCCGCGCGCAGGTGACCCGCCTGACGGTCTACACGGCGCTGGAGAACGACCAGCTCGGGCCCTACAAGGAGGCGTTCGAGCGAGAGAACCCCGGGATCGTGATCGACTGGGTGCGCGACTCGACGGGCACCATCACCGCGCGGCTGCTGGCCGAACGCAGCAACCCCCGCGCCGACGTGATCTGGGGCCTGGCGGTCACCAGCATCATCGTCTTCGAGGAACTGGGGATGATCGAACCCTACACGCCGCGGGGCGCCGAGCAGCTCAAGCCCCAGTTCCGCAGCAGCAAGACGCCCATGACCTGGACGGGCATGGACGCCTTCCTATCGGTGGTCTGCTTCAACACCCGGGAAGCGGCCCGACGCGGCATCCGCCGGCCGCAGTCGTGGAAGGACCTGACCAACTCCATCTACAAGGGCCTGCTGGTGATGCCCAACCCCAACTCGTCGGGCACCGGCTTCCTGACCGTCGCCGCCTGGCTGCAGCTGTTCGGCGAGCAGGACGGCTGGAAGTTCATGGACCAGATCCACGAGAACATCGGGGTCTACACCCACTCGGGCTCGGCGCCCTGCGTGCAGTCGGCCCGGGGCGAGTTCACGCTGGGGATCGGGTTCGACATGCGCGGGGCCCGGCTGAAGCAGGAGGGCGCGCCCATCGACGTCATCATCCCCCGGGAGGGCGCTGGCTGGGACATGGAGGCCACGGCGATCCATCGCGGCACGCGCAACCTGGCCGCGGCCCGGCGGCTGGTCGACTTCTCCGTCAGCCGCAGGGCGATGGAGATGTACAACCAGTGGTACGCTATCGTGGCCATGCCCGGGATGTCCAACCTGCCGCCGTTCTACCCGCCCGACGGCGAGGCCAAGATGATCAAGAACGACTTCGAGTGGATGGCGAAGAACCGTGACCGCATTCTCAAGGAGTGGGCACGCCGCTACGAGGGGAAGCCGACCCGCTAGGGCGCCCCAGCGCTCGCCCCACGCGGTGCGGGCCCCCCGCGGCGTCGTGCGCGTGGCGGGTGGCGGGTCCCTCGAGGCCCGTGTCGTGACGGCACGGGCCTCCGGTGTCCAGAGGCCGTGAGCACCCCGTCGTCCGGTCGCCCAGCGCCGGGGGCGGGCGCCGTCGCGTACCTCGAGGTGGACGGGATCTGGAAGGCGTTCGGCACGTTCGTGGCCCTGCGGGACGTCTCGTTCGGCGTCGACCAGGGGGAGTTCGTCTGCCTGCTGGGCCCGTCGGGCTGCGGGAAGACCACGCTGCTGCGCATCATCATGGGGCTCGAGGTGCAGACCCGCGGCCGCGTGCTCAAGGAGGGCCGCGACATCTCCGCCCGCCCGCCCGCCGAACGCGACTTCGGCATCGTCTTCCAGTCGTACGCGCTGTTCCCCAACCTGACGGTCTTCGACAACATCGCCTACGGCCTGTACAGCCGCCGGATGAGCCGGGCGCAGATCCGCGCCCGCGTCGAGGAGATGCTGGCGCTGGTGGGGCTCGTGGGCGAGGAGGGCAAGTACCCGGCCCAGCTCTCGGGCGGCCAGCAGCAGCGCGTGGCCCTGGCCCGGGCGCTGGCCCCGTCGCCAAGCCTGCTGTTGCTCGACGAGCCGCTGTCGGCGCTGGACGCGCGCCTGCGGGTGCGCCTGCGCCACGAGGTGCGCAGCCTGCAGCGGCGCCTGGGCGTGACGACGATCCTGGTCACCCACGACCAGGAGGAGGCCCTGACCATGGCCGACCGCATCGTGGTCATGAACCAGGGCGTCATCGAGCAGATCGGCACGCCCATGGAGGTCTACCAGCACCCGGCCACGGGGTTCGTGGCCGACTTCGTGGGCGAGATGAACTTCCTCCAGGGCGTGCTGGTGGCGCCCGACCGCGTGCGCGTGGGCGCCACGGAACTGGCCTGCGCACCGGCCGACGGCCTGCCCGCGGGCGCGCCGGTGCGCGTGTGCTTCCGGCCCGAGGACGTGGACGTCCGCGGGGCGCGGGCGGACACCACCAACACCCTCGAGGCCCAGATCGTGGCGCTGGACTTCCTGGGCTCGTTCTACCGCGCCACCCTGCGGCCCGCCGTCGCCGACGCCGCCGACGTCCGGGCCGACGTGCCCGTGCACCTGCAGCGGGAGTTCGGCCTGGCGCCGGGCAGGGCCATCACCGTCTCGTTGCCCGCCGACCGCGTCCGCGTCTTCCCGGGCACCTGAGCCGTGGCCACCTCGACCCTGGTCGCTGCCGCCGCCCCGCCGGCCCGCCGGGCGCTGGCGCGGGACGAGTGGGTGGCCCGGGGTGGGCTGGCGGCGGTGGCGCTCTGGCTGGTGCTGGCGGTGGCGGCGCCGCTGTGGGCGCTGCTGTCGAAGTCGTTCCTCGACCGCGATGGCCGCTTCGTGGGCCTGGCCAACTACGCCGAGTACCTGGCCAGCCCCGCGCTGGCGTCGTCGATCTCGCACAGCCTGGGGATCGCCGTGGTCACCACCGGCGTGGTGGTGCCCGCGGCGTTCCTGTACGCCTACGCCCTGACGCGCACGCGCATGCCGGCCAAGGGACTCTTCGGCGCGGTGGCCCTCATCCCCATCCTGGCGCCGTCGCTCCTCCAGGCCCTGGCGCTCGTCTACCTGTTCGGGAACCAGGGCCTGCTGCGGGAGCTGCTGCTGGGCCGCTCCATCTACGGGCCGCTGGGCATCGTGATCGCCGAGGCGGTCTACTGCTTTCCCCACGCGCTGATGATCCTGACCACGGCGCTGGCCACGGCCGACGCGCGCCTGTACGAGTCGGCCGCGGCCCTGGGGGCCTCGCCCCGCCGGATCTTCCTCACGGTGACCCTCCCCGGCGCCAAGTACGGGGTGTTGAGCGCCGCCTTCGTGGTCTTCACCCTGGTGATCACCGACTTCGGCATCCCGAAGGTCATCGGCGGGCAGTTCAACGTGCTGGCCACCGACGTCTACAAGCAGGTGTTCGGGCGCCAGAACTTCGAGACCGGCGCGGTGGTCAGCATGATCCTGCTGGTGCCTGCGGTGCTCTCGTTCCTGGCGGAGCGGTACGTGCACCGCCGCCAGCAGGCGGCGCTGACGCCCCAGGCGGTGCCGCTGCAGCCCCGTCCGCGGCCGGCGGTGGACTGGGCGTTCCTGGGCCTGTGCACCCTGATCGCCGTGCCCATCGTGGGCCTGCTGGTGGTGGCGGCGTGGGGCTCGTTCGTGTCGTTCTGGCCGTACAACCTGGCGCTGGGCCTCAAGAACTACAACTTCGCCCGGTTCGAGACCCAGGGCTGGTTGCCCTACGTCAACTCGCTGAAGATGGCCGGCGCCACGGCCCTGCTGGGCACCGCCCTGGTCTTCACCGGCGCCTACCTGCTGGAGAAGACCCGGGGCTGGCAGCCGGTGCGCGTCGTCGCCCAGCTGCTGGCGATGCTGCCGCTGGCGGTCCCCGGCCTGGTGCTGGGGATCAGCTACATCTTCTTCTTCAACCACCCGGCCAACCCGCTGGGGTTCCTCTACAACACCCTGGCGATCATGGTCGTCAACACCATCGTGCACTTCTACACCGTGAGCCACCTGACGGCGGTGACGGCCCTCAAGCAGCTCGACAGCGAGTTCGAGGCGGTCTCGGCATCGCTGCGCGCGCCGTTCTACCGGACGTTCGCCCGGGTGACGGTGCCCGTCTGCCTGCCGGCCATCCTCGACATCGCCGTCTACCTGTTCGTGAACGCCATGACCACCGTCTCGGCGGTGATCTTCCTGTGGGCGCCGCACACGCGCCTGGCGTCCATCGCCGTGGTCTACATGGACGACACGGGCCAGCAGGGCGCGGCGGCCGCCATGGCCATGATGATCTTCTACACGTCGGCGGCGGTGAAGTTGCTGCACCTGCTGGTGGCGCGGGTGCTGGACCGCCGCACCCAGGCGTGGCGGCGGCGGTGAGCCGATGCCGGACGACGACCTGCCCATCCTGCTCACCCCCGGCCCGCTGACCACCTCGCGGACGGTGCGCGAGGCGATGCTGCGCGACTGGGGGTCCCGCGACCCCGCCTTTGCGGCCATGACCGCGCGCGTGCGCCGCCGGCTCGTCGCGCTGGCCGGCGGCGAGGGGACCCACGAGGCGGTGCTGCTGCAGGGCTCGGGCACGTTCGGGGTCGAGGCGATGCTGGGCACGTTCGTGCCCCGCGACGGCAAGGTGCTCATCCTCGTCAACGGCGCGTACGGGCATCGCATGGCCCAGATCTGTCGGACGATCGGCCGGGCGCACGCGGTGCTGGAGTGGGACGAGGACCAGCCGGTCGACCCCGCGGCGACGGCGGCCGCCCTGGCCGCCGACGCGGGGATCACCCACGTGGCGGTGGTCTACTCCGAGACGACGTCGGGCATCGTCAACCCGCTCCCCGCGATCGCAGAGGTGGTCGCGGCCGCCGGACGGCGACTGCTGGTCGACGCCATGAGCGCCTTCGGCGCGCTGCCCTGCGACGCGCAGGCGCTGGGCTACGAGGCGCTGGTGGCCTCGGCCAACAAGTGCCTGGAAGGCGTCCCGGGGGTCACCTTCGTCATCGCGGCCCGCCGCGCGCTGACCGCCGCCGCGGGCCGCGCGCCGTCGGTGGTGCTGGACCTGGCCGACCAGTGGGCGTTCATGGACCGCACCGGCCAGTGGCGCTTCACCCCGCCGACCCACGTGCTGGCGGCGCTGGACCGGGCGCTGGACGAGCACGCGGCGGAAGGCGGCGTGGCCGGCCGCGCCGCCCGCTACCGGCGCAACTGCCAGGTCCTGGTGGAGGGCATGCGGGCGCTGGGCTTCCGCCCGCTGCTGCCCGACCACCTCCAGGGGCCGATCATCGTCACCTTCCACACGCCGCCCGACCCGCGCTTCGACTTCCAGACGTTCTACGCCCGCCTGGCGCAGCGCGGCTACCTGATCTACCCGGGCAAGCTCACCCGCATCGACTCGTTCCGCATCGGATGCATCGGGCGCATCGACGAGCGCCACGTGCGCGGGGTGCTGGCGGCGATCCGTGCGGTGCTGGACGAGATGGGCGTGCGGGTGCCCGTGTCCGCCGCCGGCTGACCACCGCGGCGGGCGGGGTGCACGGCCCTCCCGCCACCCCGCGCACCCGAGCTGCAGACACCACCGGGTCGTCGCAATGTGCTGGACGCCCGGGCGACGAGCGTGTACCGCCTACCGGCGTCCGGATACCACCGCCCCGTTGGCCAGCGGGAGGAGGCGCACGGCCTCCGGCGCGCACCGGGCCGTGACGTGCGCGCCCACCGGGAAGGCGTCGGCGCGTGCGCTGGGGATGTCCGCCGCAAGCTCCTCACCGCTGGCGAGGGCGATCTTCACCCGGGTGATGGGGCCCAGGAACGCCCGGGAGGCGATCCGTCCCTCGAAGAGGCCTGCGGGCGCGCCGGTGCCCGCGTCCTGCGCCGCAGGACCGCCTCCCGCCGTGGCCGGGGCCGCGCGGCCCAAAGGCGCGTCGCCCCGCGGCTCCACCTCCAGGGCTTCCGGACGCATCAGCACCAGCACGGGTGCGCCGTCGCGCTGCCCGCGGGCCGCGTCGGCCAGCACCTGCACGCCGGCGCACGCCACCAGCCCCCGGGTGCCGTCGGCGATGCGGCCCGGCAGCCGGTTCATGGTCCCCACGAACTCTGCCACGAACGGCGTGGCCGGCGCGCCGTAGATCTCCGCGGCGGTGCCCACCTGCTCGATCCGCCCGGCGGCCATGACCGCCACGCGGTCGGAGATCGACAACGCCTCTTCCTGATCGTGCGTGACGTAGAGCGTGGTGATGCCCAGCCGGCTCTGAATGCGGCGGATCTCCTCCCGCAGCTGCACCCGCACCCGCGCGTCCAGCGCCGAGAGCGGCTCGTCCAGCAGGAGCACCCGCGGCTCGATGGCCAGGGCGCGGGCCAGCGCCACCCGCTGCTGCTGCCCGCCCGAGAGCTGGTGGGGGTAGCGCCGCCGCGCGGCCTCCAACCCCACGAGGGCGAACAGCTCGTCCACGCGACGGCGGCGCTCGGCCGGCGACACCCTGCGGATCCGCAGCCCGAACTCGACGTTCTCCTCCGCGGTCATGTTGGGGAAGAGGCTGTAGGCCTGGAAGACCATGCCCATGTGGCGGCGGTTGGCGGGCACCCCGGTGATGTCCTGGCCGTCCAGCACCACGGCGCCGGCGTCCGGCGCGGTGAAGCCCGCCACGATGCGCAGGGCGGTGGTCTTGCCGCAGCCGCTGGGGCCCAGCAGCGCCACGAACTCGCCGCGCGCGAGCGCCAGGTCGAACTGCTCGAGGGCGACGACCTCGCCGAACCGCTTGTGCAGGCCCCGCAGTTCCAGGTACGCCATCGCCTAGCGGGCGCCGCCGATCTGCGCCTGCCGGCCGCCCAGCTGGCGGCCGACCACCAGGATGCCCGCCATCGCCACCCAGGTCACGGCGAAGCTCACCAGCGTCAGCGCCGCCGCCGGCGTCGCCTGCGTCTCCCCGATGTAGTTGATGTAGACGGAGAACGTCGAGAAGAGCATGACGTTGGCCAGGGTGAACTCGCCCATCACGATGGCCAGGGTCAGGAAGGCCGCGCTCAACACCGCCCCCTGGAGGTTGGGCAGGATCACCCGTGCCATGGTCGTCAGCCATCCGGCCCCCAGGCTCTGGGCAGCCTCGGTGAGCGTGTGCACGTCGATGGCGCGCAGCCCGGCATCGAGGGCCCGGTAGACGTAGGGCAGGGCCAGGATCACGTAGCCGGTGACCAGGAAGTGCGGCGAGCCGATGAGCAGTTCGGGCGCCCCCCGGTAGAGGTTGAGCAGGCCCACCACCAGGACGATGGGCGGCACGACGAACGGCAGCACCGAGACGAACTCCACCAGGGGGCGCAGGCGCGCCAGCCGCAGGTGGACCCAGTACACCGTGGGCAGCAGCAGGACCAGGGCCACCGCGATGGTCTCCAGCGCCAGCACCAGCGACAGCCGGAAGCTCTCCAGGAAGCGCGGATCGCGCAGCACGAAGGCGTAGGCCGACAGGTCGTAGCGCCCCCCGCCAGCGCGCAGGCTGAACTCCGCGGTGGCCACCAGCGGGACCAGGAAGTAGCAGCCGCCCAGCAGCAACCAGACAGCGCGCCAGGCGGTGAAGCGTCCGGTCACGGCGCAGCCCTCCCGCGCGCTCGCGCGTCTAGCGCATCCACCGTGCCGCCCGTCGCTGCAGCAGCGCGTAGCCCGCCATGGCCACCGCGATGACCGCGATCATGCCCAGCGCCAGGGCGTGGCCCAGGTGCGGATCGGTCAGGACGTTGCCCTGCAGCACGTTGCCGATCTGGGTGGTCACCAGGTTCACGACGCCCGAGGTGAGCGCATACGGGGTGGCGTAGGCGGCGAACGCGTTGCAGAACAACAGCACCATCGCGCCCAGCACCGAGGGCGCCAGCACCGGCAGCCCCACGTACCGCCAGAACTGGACCCCGGTCGCGCCCAGGCTGGCGGCGGCCTCCTGCCACTCCACGCGCAGCCCGTCCAGGGCGGGCGCGATCACCAGGATCATCAACGGAATCTGGAAGTAGGTGTAGGTGAGCGCCAGGCCCGCGAAGGAGAACAGGGTGAACCCGGCACCGTAGAGGTCCACCCCCAGCGCCTGCAGCAGCCGCGTCAGCAGCCCGACGGTGCCCAGGGTGGCGATGAACGCAAAGGCGAGCGGCACCCCGGCGAAGTTGGCCGCCACGCCGGCGAAGGTCGTGAGCGTGGGGCGGATCCAGCGCGGGGCGCCCGGGCTGACGGCGGCGTAGGCCATCAGGCCCCCCAGGACGCCGCCGGCTATGGCCGTGGCGGCGCTGAGCTGCAGGCTGTTCACGTACGCCTGCAGGTGCTGGCCCTCCAGGAGCGCCGCCAGATGCGCCAGCGTGACCTGCCCGTCCTGGGTGAAGAAGGCGCCCACGAGCACCGTCGCCGCGGGCAGGAGCAGGAACGCCAGGGTGTACGCGAAGTAGGGGACGACGGGCAGCAGGTCGAGCACGGGGGGCCTGCGCGTGCGCAGGCCCCCCGGCGCGGCACCGACCGCGCGGCCGGCCAGCGGTGCCGGCTGCGCCATGGACGCGCTCCCTACGTGCCCGCGACTACTTCCCCGCCACCTTCGGGCCCCACAGGTCCGCCACCACCTTCTGGGCCTTCTTCGTCTGCTCCACCGTGGGGAACTTCACCTTGGCGTACGGCTCGGGCGGCGGGAGCTGCGCCATCAGGTCCTTGGGGATCACGTTGCGCTTCACGAGATCGTCGAAGCGCGCCGGGTGCGCGAACCCCTTCAGGAACAGGATCTGCCCCTCGTCCGAGTACAGGAACTCCTGCCACAGCCGGGCGGCGAAGGGGTTGGGCGCCCAGGCCGTGATCGCCTGGCAGTAGTAGTTGCCGAAGATGCCGTCCTGGGGCAGCGCCACCTCCCACTTGATCTTGCCGGCGAACTGCTTGCTGTACCCGATCTGCAGGTAGTCCCAGTCCACCGTGATCGGCGTCTGACCGCTCTGCACCGTCGCCGGGGTGGCGTCCACCGGGATGAAGTTACCCAGCTTCTTCAGCTCGGCGAAGAACTCCACGCCAGGGGTGATGTCGTCCAGCGACCCGCCGTTGGCCAGCGCCGCCGACCACACGCCCGCAAACGCCGCGCCGGCGCGGCGCGGGTCGCCGTTGAGCGCCACCTTGCCCTTGTACTCCGGCTTCTTGAGATCGGCCCAGCGCTGGGGCACGGTCTTGACGACGTCGCGGTTGACGCCAAACGCCATGACGCCGAAGTAGTCGCCGACCCAGTAGCCCTCGGGGTCCTTCATGCTGTCGGGCACCGTCGCCCACTGCGAGTGCTTGTAGGCCGCGAACAGCTTCTCTTGCTTGCCCTGGATGGCGAACGACGGCCCCAGGTCCAGCACGTCGGGACAGCGCTTCTGGCCCTTGAGGGCCTTGATGGCCTGCAGCTCTTCAGCCGAGGAGGCGTTGGGCGAGGCGCTGTTGATCTTGATGCCGTACTTCTTGGTGAACGTCGCCATGATCTCGCCGTAGTTGGCCCAGTCGGGAGGAAGGGCGATGACGTTCAGCGTCCCTTCCTTCTTGGCAGCGGCCACCAGGTCGGCCATGCTCATCTGGCTGGCCGCAGACGGCGGCTGCATGGCGCCCGCGGCGGCCAGCCGCCGCGCCGCATCCGCCAGCAGCGGGCCCACCGCCAGGGCACCGGCGGCACCCATCCCTACCTGCAAGAACCTCCTGCGCGACAGGCGCGCAGCCTCCCTTGCCCACAGCGGATCGTCCTCGCGTGGCATAGTCCTCCCTCCTCTGCGCTTGGCCCGTGCGTGCGATCCTGGAATTCCAGGGACCGCAACCTTCTCCTCCCGGCCGTCCCACCCCCTTCCGCGGCAGCCCCTGCTCCTCACCACACGGCACACAGCCCGGCGGGCCGATCCTTGCGCCAGGGCCGCGCGCGGTGCGGACCGAATGTCGGTCCTGAGCGCGTGGCAACGTTTCCCGATCCCGCGACGTTCCCACCGCCCTCCGGCACCGACCTCCCGCCCGGTGAGGACCCGCGTTCAGGCTCTGATCCTGGTGTGTCCCGGATCGTAGCGCGGCTCGCGCGCGACCACTGCCGCCACGCGCGCGCCGTCGACCTCGACGACCAGGGCAGTGCCCACCCGGGCCAGCGCCACGGGCAGGTACGCGTAGGCCAGGCTCTCCCCCACCGTGTAGCCGTACCCGCCGCTGGTCACACGGCCCACGGGGCGGTCGTCGGCCAGCACCGGCTCGTTGCCCAGGGCGATCCGCCGCGGGTCGGCCAGGACCAGGCAGCACAGCCGGCGCCGGATCCCCTCGGCCTTCTGCGCCAGCAGCGCCTCGCGCCCCTGGAAGCTCCCCTTGTCCAGCTTCACGCAGAACCCCTGGCCCGCCTCGTAGGGCGTGTACTCGGGCGTGATGTCCGCGCTCCAGTACCGGTAGCCCTTCTCCAACCGCAGCGAGTCCACGGCCCGATACCCCACCGGCCGCAGGCCTGCTGGCCGCCCCGCTTCCCACAGCGCGTCCCAGACGCCCAGCGCCTGCTCGGGCCGCACGTACAGCTCCCACCCCAGCTCGCCCACGTACGTCACCCGCTGCGCCCACACGTCCGCATCCCCCACCCGCACCCACCGGGCCGTCATGTAGGGGAACGCCGCATTGGTCAGGTCGGCGTCGGTGACCTGCGCCAGGATCTCGCGCGCCCGCGGCCCCCACAGCCCCACGCACGCCCACTCGGTCGTCACGTCCCGTACCGCCACCGATCCGTCCTCGGGCAGGTGGCGCGTGATCCAGTCCAGGTCGTGCACTCCGAACGCGCTCCCCGTCACCACGAGGAACCGGTCCGCGGCCATGCGCGTCACCGTCAGATCGCACTCGATCCCGCCCCGCGCGTTGAGCATCTGCGTGTACACCACCGTTCCGGGCGCCCGGTCCACATCGTTGTCGCACAACCACTGCAACAGCCCCACGGCCCCCGGCCCGGTGACCTCGAACTTCGAGAACGACGTGAAGTCGCACAGCCCCGCCGCCTCCCGCACCGCCCGGTGCTCCACCGCAATCGCCGGCGACCAGTTGTGCCGGAACCACCCGCGCGGCCGCCAGGCCGCGGGGGCGGCCGCCGCCTGGTCGAGCTCCAAGGCAGACGCCGACGTCCCACGCTCCCGGGGCGACGACGGCCCGCTGCGTGACTCCCCGGACGGCGCCGTGGCAGACCACGCCGCAGCCCGCGCCGTGCCCTCCGCCGCCATCCCGCCCGCGGACGCTGCGGCAGACGCTCCCGCGCCGACCGCCGCGCCGGTCACCGCACCCTCCGACCCGTCGACCGGCAGGTTGTACGCAAACCAGTTCGGCCGCTCCCAGCCGCCCTTCTCGCCCAGCGCGGCGCCCAACGCCACCAGACGGGGGTGGATCGGGCTGTGCCGGAAGTTGCGGCCCGTGTCCCACTCGTCGAACGGCAGGGCCACGGCGCCGTAGCGGCGCGCGTACGCCTCCACGGATCGCGCCACGGTGTGGGCCGCGTGGGCGAACTGCGGACCGAACCGTCGGATGTCCATGCGCCAGACGTCCAGGCTCGGCTGGCCTTCCACGATCCACTCGGCCAGCACCCGGCCGACGCCGCCCCCGGCGGCGATCCCGTAGGCGCAGAACCCCGCGGCCACGAAGAACCCGCGCACGCCCGGCGCCTCGCCCAGGATGAACTCGCCGTCGGGGGTGAACGCCTCGGGGCCGTTGATGACCTTCGCGATCTGCGCGTGCTCGAAGGCGGGAACCCGCCAGGCGGCGTTGCGCACGATCGGCTCGAAGATCGGCCAGTTCACCGGCAGCAGCCGGTGGACGAACTCCTCGGGCACGCCGTCGACCGCCCAGGGCGCAGGGTCGGCCTCGAAGCCGCCCACCAGCAGCCCGCGGACCTCCTCGCGGAGGTACAGGCGCAGGTCGGGATCGCGTACGACCGGCAGATCGCGGTGCGCGCCGTCGATGGGCTCGGTCAACAGGTACTGGTGCTGCATGGGCACGATCGGCACCCGCACGCCCACCATGCGGCCGATCTGGTCGGCCCACATGCCGGCGGCGTTGACCACGACGGGCGTCCGGATCACCCCGCGGTCGGTGACGACGGCCTCGACGCGCCCGCGGCGGACCGTGATGCCCCGCACGGGGGTGTTCGGGTAGGTCCGCACGCCGCGCTGCCGCGCACCCCGGGCCAGCGCGAACGTCACCCCGCTGCTGTCGACGCGGCCATCGGTGGGCATGTAGACCGCGCCCACCAGGTCGCGGTCGGACAGCAGCGGACACAGCGCCAGCGTCTCGCGCGGCCCCAGCACCTCCACCGGCAGCCCGAAGGTGCGGGCCAGCGCGGCCTGACGCAGGTTCTCCTCCATGCGCAACGGCGACGACGCCAGGCGCAGGCTGCCCACCTGGCGCCACTCGGGATCGTGCCCGGTCTCGGCCGCCAGCCGCGCGTAGAGTTCCACGCTGTACATCATGATGCGCGTCAGACTCAACGTGCCGCGCAGCTGGCCGACCAGGCCGGCCGCGTGCCAGGTGGACCCGCTGGTCAGATCGGCCTTGTCCACCAGCACCACGTCGCGCCAGCCCATCGCCGCCAGGTGATAGGCGACGCTGCACCCGACGATCCCGCCGCCGATGACGACGGCCTGCGCCTCGTCCTCCATGCGCGGCCTCCTATGCCTTGATGCGGCTCCCCGTGGGGTCGTAGCGCGGCTCGCGTTGCACCGTGGCGGGCACCGGCTCGCCGTCGACCTCGACGACCAGGGCGGTGCCCACCCGGGCCAGCGCCACGGGCAGGTACGCGTAGGCCAGGCTCTCCCCCACCGTGTAGCCGTACCCGCCGCTGGTCACACGGCCCACGGGGCGGTCGTCGGCCAGCACCGGCTCGTTGCCCAGGGCGATCCGCCGCGGGTCGGCCAGGACCAGGCAGCACAGCCGGCGCCGGATCCCCTCGGCCTTCTGCGCCAGCAGCGCCTCGCGCCCCTGGAAGCTCCCCTTGTCCAGCTTCACGCAGAACCCCTGGCCCGCCTCGTAGGGCGTGTACTCGGGCGTGATGTCCGCGCTCCAGTACCGGTAGCCCTTCTCCAACCGCAGCGAGTCCACGGCGCGGTACCCGACCGCCCGCAGCCCAAACGGCTGCCCGGCCGCCCACAGCGCATCCCACACGGCCAGGCCTGCCTCCGCCGGCATGTAGAGCTCCCAGCCGAGCTCGCCCACGTAGGTGATGCGCTGCGCGCGCACCCGGACGCCCGCGATGGTGATCTCCCGCGCGGTCATGTAGGGAAAGGCGCTGGTGGAGAGGTCGGCGTCGGTGACCCGCGCCAGGATCTCGCGGGCCCGGGGGCCCCACAGCCCCAGGCAGCACTGCTCGGCCGTGACGTCGCGCACGGTGACCGAGCCGTCCCCGGGCAGGTGGCGGGTGATCCAGGCGAGGTCGTGGACCCCGAACGCGCTGCCGGTGACGACGGCGAAGCGCTGGGGTCCCAGCCGCGTCACGGTCAGGTCGCACTCGATCCCGCCGCGCGCGTTCAGCATCTGGGTGTAGACCACGGTGCCCGGTGGCCGGTCGACGTCGTTGTCGCACAGCCACTGCAGCAGGCGCAGCGCCCCGGGCCCGGTGACCTCGAACTTGGAGAACGACGTGAAGTCGAACAGCCCCGCGGCCTCGCGGCAGGCCTGGTGCTCGACGGCGATGGCCGGGGACCAGTTGTGCCGGAACCAGCCCACGGGCTCCCATGCGGGGGGACCAGCAGGGAGGTTGGCCGCACACCAGTTGGGCCGCTCCCACCCGGCCTTCTCCCCGAACACCGCGCCAAGTTCCGCCAGCCGCGGGTAGACCGCGCTGCGCTTGAGGCCCCGGCCGGACTCCCATTCCTCGAACGGGTAGCGGAGCACGTAGTTCTTGGAGTAGGCTTCCAGTGCGCGGGCACGGGCGTAGGCCGGGTCGCCGTAGTGGGCCTGGAAGCGGCGGATGTCCATGCGCCAGACGTCCAGCCCGGGGTCACCCTCGACGATCCACTGGGCCAGGACACGGCCGGCGCCGCCGGCGGAGGCGATGCCCGGCGTGCCGCCGGCGACGAAGAACCCGCGCAGCTGCGGCGCTTCGCCCAGGATGAGCTCGCCGTCGGCGGTGATGCCATCGGGGCCGTTGACCAGCTCGCGTACGCCCGCGGTCTCCAGGGCCGGAATGCGCCGGGCGCCGTTGCGGGCCAGCGGTTCGAACTGCTCCCAGTTGGGCGGCAGCAGGCGGTGGTGGAAGTCGGGCGGGATGCCATCGACCCCCCATGGCAGGGGATGGCGCTCGTAGCCACCCAGGCACAGGCCCCGTGCCTCCTCGCGGAAGTAGATCAGCAGATCGGGGTCGCGCACCACCGGCAGGCCCCGGCGCAGCCCGTTGATGGGGCCTGTCAGGAGGTACTGGTGCTCGATGGGGTAGATGGGCACGACCACGCCCACCCGCGCGGCGAGCTCCCGCCCCCAGATGCCGGCGGTGTTGACGACCACCTCGGCCGTGATGGTGCCGTGCGAGGTGACCACGCCACGCACGCGCCCGTTTCTGGTGAGAATCTCTCTCACCTCGACGCCCTCGTGGATCTCGGCGCCCCGGGCCCGGGCGCCGCGGGCGAGGGCCAGGGTCAGCCCGGTGGGGTCGACGCTGCCGTCGGTGGGCACGTAGGCCGCCCCCAGCAGGTCGCGGTCGCTCATGACCGGGAACAGGGCGACGGCCTCGCGCGGCGTCAGCAGGTGCATCTCCAGGCCGTACGTCTTGGCGGTGGCGACGTGGCGGCGCAGTTCCACCAGCCGGTCGGGAGTCGCGGCCAGCCGCAGGCTGCCGGTCTCGCGCCAGTCGGGATCCTGCCCGGTCTCGGCCGCCAGGCGGCGGTACAGCTCGACGCTGTACATGATCATGCGGGTGAGGCCGAGCGTCCCCCGCAGCTGACCCACCAGGCCCGCCGCGTGGAACGTCGCACCGCCGGTCAGACGGCCCTTCTCGACCAGCACCACGTCGCGCCAGCCCAGGGCCGTCAGGTGGTAGGCGACGCTGCACCCGTAGACGCCACCACCGATGATCACCACCCGGGCATCGGTCTTCACCCGCTCGCCTCCCGCGCCACCACGCTGACGTGCGCCCTTTCCCGCCGGTCGCCCGGTACTCCCCCAGCATCGGTCGGCGCCGCGGTCGACGCCACCGTGCCGACGTGCCCCTTCCCACCGTTCGCTCCCGAACCCGACGCGCCCTGGCGGCGCGGCGGCTGTGCCGCGGATCGCTCCGGAGACGGCGCTGCGGCGCGCAATCCCCGGTTTGGGCGAGCCCGCGCAGCGAGCCACCTCCGGCCGCACGCCAGGCGCCGCAGGACCGCAGGCGCCGCCGTCGAACGTGCTGACGAGATGTCCAAGCAGCGTCCAAGCAGTGGCAGCCGGGGGCGCGCGGGCGCCGGGGGATCGAGGGGTGCGGCTCGCCGGGGGCGCGCGGGCGTCCGGAGATCGGGCCATGCCGCCGCCGACCGCGCCAGCCTGCGCTACTGGGCCGCGCGGGTGACCCCGGCGTCGTACACGCGGCGGGGACGGCTGATCCGGCTGCGCACCTGGATCGTGAAGATCCAGTACCGGGGGCGTCGGCGGACGTTCTCCCTGGGGGCCGTCCCGCGCCGGACGGCCGCCCGGCGGGCGCGCGCGCTCTACAGGACCATCGTGACGCGCGGCTGGGAGGCCGCCGTGGGCCTCCGGGCCGCGCAGGACCGCTCGCGCCGCGACGCCGGTGTCCGCGGCGCCGCCCTTGCGGCCGCGCCCGGCCTGCACCCGCATTACTGGCGCCAGCGCCTGCTCACGCGCCGCTACACCGAGGGCCTGCGGCCGCACCACGCGGGCGAGCTCTCGGCACGTATCGAGCACGCCGGCGAGAGCCACTACGTGCCGCTGGGCACCGCCGACGTCGCGCACGCCGCACGGCGCGCGGCCACGATCTACCGCACCGTGCACGAGGAGGGATGGGCCCGCGTGCGCGCCCTGGTGCCCCGGGAGATCACCGTGGCGGTGTTCTGGTCGATGAACCCGCTGGCGTCGACGTACACGACGCTGTACACCGAGCCCGCGGACGCCGCAGACGCGACGGCACCGCCTGCCGGCGGCCACGCACGACCCCGGCCGCGTCCCGCCACGCTGCTCTGCGTGGTCGAGCCCGACGCGGGCGTGCAGCGTGCCATGGCGGCCTGCCTGGCCCTCCATCCCGAGGGCTGGACGGCGGCGACCGTTGCCGACCCGCGCGAGCTCCTGCGCCTGGGCCCGCGCCTGGCGGCCGCAGCCGTCCTGCTCAACCGCGCGCTACCCGATGCGGCCAGCGCCCAGGCGCAGCTGGCGGCACAGCGCCCCGACCTGCCGGTGTTCACCTATGGCGTCTACGCGGACAGCGATCAGCTCTTCCTGTCGTTCGGCGGGGTGAGCGGCGGGTACATCCTGCGCCGGCGACCGCCGGCGCGGCTGCTGGAGCCCCTGGGACCGCCCGCTGCCGCCCGGCCGCTGACCGTCGCTCAGGCGGCCCTGCGCGTTCGCCGCTACTTCGAGGGCCTGTTCGCCGCCTCCACAGGGGCGGAGACGACGGCCATGGCGCGCCTGACGCCGCGGGAACAGGAGATCCTCGACTCCCTCAGCAAGGGCTACCTCGACCGGGAGATCGCCGCGCGCCTGGGCATCAGCGGCTGGACGGTGCACCACCACCTGCGCAACATCTTCGCCAAGCTGCAGGTCCGCACGCGCACCGAAGCCGTGGTGCGCTACCTCCAGAAGTAGCGCCCCCCGGCCGCCGCACTGAGAAATGGTGGCGTGCCACACCGCCCCACTGCGTGGTGTTGCTTGGACGTTGCTTGGACACCACCTTCCTCTGCCGGCACCCCGGGGCATCCGCCGCCCCGTATGCGCCGCCCGGCCAGCGCACTCCCTGAAACCGGTGATTGTCTGGCCGTGCGCCTGGTCCGCACACTGGCGACGACGGTGAGTGCCCCCTGCGTCGTGCCGACGCCCGCCGGGGCGCTGCTGCCTCCGGCAGCGCGCCCGCTGCGCAACCGTGTCCGCGCCGCGCTGGCCGACGGCCAGTTCTTCCTGACCGTCGAGGTGGCGTCGCCGACGGCCAGCCAGCCGTTCGACGACGCGGTCCGCCCCATCGTGGCGCTCGCCCGCGCCGCCGCCGGCGACGGGCGCGTGGCGGCCATCGCGCTCACCGACCGGAGCCGATCCGACCACGACCACGATCCCGTCGCGCTCGGGGCCCACCTGGCCGCGGCCACGGGCGTGGTGCCGCTGGTGCACCTGGCCGGCAAGGACCGTGCGCCAGCCGACCTCGACGCGGCCCTGACGCGGGCGCAGGCCGCCGGCCTGGACGCCTTCCTGCTGGTCACCGGCGACGCCCTGCGCACGCCGCCCCGCGATCGCCCGGTGCGCTACCTCGATGCGGTACTGGCGCTGGCGCAGGCGCGGCAGCAGGCGCCGGCGGCGCTGCTGGCCGCGGCGGTGTGCCCGTTCAAGTACCGCGAGGAGGAACTGCTGGGGCAGTACCTGAAAGCTGGGAAGAAAGTGCGGGCCGGCGCCGATGTGCTCATCACGCAGATCGGCTGGGACATGCGGAAGTACCGTGAGGCCCGCGCCGTGCTGGCGGCCCGCGGGTACGACGTCCCGCTGGTGGCGGGCCTGCTGTGGCTCACCCCGCGCGGCTGCCGCCGCCTGCGGCAGACCCCGCTGCCGGGCGTCGTCGTCACCGACGAGCTGGCGCGGCGGCTGGAGGAGGAGGCGCGTGCGCCCGACGGGGGCCAGGCCGCGGCGTTCCGCCGCCTGGCGTTGCAGATCGTGGGCGTGCGCCTGCTGGGGTATGCAGGCGCCCAGGTCAGCGGCCTGCACACCTGGCCGAAGGTCGAACGGTTGCTGGAGGAGGTAGACGCCGTCGCCGCCGCCTGCCCCGACCTGGCCGCGTGGCAGCAGGCCTGGGAGGAGATGCTCACCCTCCCTGATGGCCGTCGGGCCCGCGTTGCGCCGGACGGTGGCTACTACCTCGACGGGGCGCTCCCCGCAGACGGCGCACGGCCCGGGCGTGTCGAAGCGCTCCGGTTTCGCCTGCTGGACGCCGTCGACCGGGCCGTCTTCCACGAGGACTCCGCCGGGGCCCGCGTGCTCGGCCCGCTGGTGCGGGCGCTGGAGGGCCGCGCGGGCGCCGACGCCCTGCTGGCGGCGCTGGAGGGTGCGGTGAAGGGGCCGCTGGTCGGCTGTCGGCGCTGCGGCTTCTGCCGCCTGCCCGCCACCGCGTACGTCTGCCCGGAGACGTGTCCCAAGGGCCTGGCCAACGGCCCCTGTGGCGGCAGCCGCGACGGCCGCTGCGAGGTCGCCGCGCACGAGTGCATCCACCACCGGATCTACCGCCTGGCCAAGGCCGCCGGCCGGCTGGACGACCTCGAGCACGTGTTGATCCCCGCCGTGCCCGACGCGCACCGCGACCGCTGCTCCTGGCTCGTCCACTTCCAGGGCGGAGGACCGCACGCCGTCCGGCTGCCCACGGGAGGTGATGGGCGACGACCATCCGCCCCCGCACGCTGATCGTCGGCGAGTTGATCAACTCGACACGCCGGCAGATCCAGCCGCTCCTGGAGGCCCGGGACGCCGCCGCCATCGTGGACCTGGCCCGGCGCCAGGTGGACGCGGGCGCGCACCTCGTCGACGTGAACTGCGCCACGCTCATGGAGGACGAGGTGGCGTGCATGGAGTGGGCGGTGCGCACGATCCAGGACGCGCTGGACGTCCGGCTCTCCATCGACAGCCCCAACCCCGCCGCGCTGCGGCGCGGCCTGGAAGTCCACCGCGGTCGCGCGCTCCTGGACTCGATCAACCTGGAGCACGATCGCTGGACGCGCCTGCTCCCCGTGATCAAGGAGTTCCAACCGGAGGTCGTCGCGCTGTGCATGGACGACACGGGGATTCCGGCCACGGCCCAGGGGCGGCTGGAACTGGCCGCGCGCCTCGTCGACGGGCTGACCGACGCCGGCGTGCCCTTCGCCGACATCCTGGTGGACCCCCTGGTGTTCCCCATCGCGACCGACAGCCGGTGCGTGACGGTCTTCCTGGAGGCGCTGGACCTGATCAAGGCCCGCTACCCCGGGATCCGCACCATCTGCGGCCTCAGCAACGTCTCGTTCGGGTTGCCCCATCGGGCGCAGATCAACCAGGTGTTCCTCGTGCTCTGCTTGGCCCATGGCATGGACGCCTTCATCCTCGATCCGCTGGACCGGCGCCTCATGGCGCAGCTGGCCACCGCCGAGATGCTGCTGGGGCACGACGACTTCTGCCGGCGCTACCTGACCGCGGCGCGGGCCGGCGCCTTCGACTTCCTCAAGGTGCGCCCGTGAGGCCGCTGCGCGAGCCGGTCCCCGCACGTCCGCTGCTGCGCCCGATCGCCGACGTCGCGCGCCAGGTCGGGTTGACCGCCGATGACCTGCTCCCCTACGGGCCGTGGATGGCCAAGGTGTCGCTGCGGACCCTGGCGCGGCTGGAGGCGCGGGCCCGCGGGCGGGTGATCCTCGTCACGTCCATCAACCCGACGCCCGCGGGCGAGGGCAAGACCACCACCGCCATCGGCCTGGCCCAGGCGCTCTGCCGGCTGGGCGAACGGGCCATCGTCTGCCTGCGGGAGCCCTCCATGGGACCGATCTTCGGCCAGAAGGGCGGGGCCACCGGCGGCGGACGCGCCACGGTCGAACCGGCCGAGGCCATCAACCTGCACTTCACCGGCGACCTGCACGCGGTGACCGCCGCCCACAACCTGCTGGCCGCAGCGCTCGACGACCACCTGTACCGGAAACGCGAGCCGCGGGTGGACCCGGCGCGCGTGTTCCTGCCCCGCGTCCTCGACGTCAACGACCGCGCCCTGCGCCGGGTGCTGGTGGCCCTGGACCAGACCCCCCGCGAGGACCGCTTCGAGATCACGGCGGCATCGGAGGTGATGGCGATCCTGGCCCTGGCCACGTCGTACCGCGACCTGCGGCAGCGGCTGGGGCGTATCGTGGTGGGCGCCACGCCGGCCGGGGCCCCGGTGACCGCCGACGACGTGGGGGTGGCCGGCGCCATGGCCGCGCTGCTGCGGGACGCGCTGCTGCCCAACCTGGTGCAGACGCAGGAAGGCGGTCCGGCGCTGGTACACGCCGGACCGTTCGCCAACATCGCCCATGGCACCAGCTCGCTGGTGGCGCTGCACCTGGCACGCCGGCTGGCGTCCTACGTGGTCGTGGAGGCGGGGTTCGGCGCCGACCTGGGTGCGGAGAAGTTCGTCCACATCGTCGGCGCCCACGGCGGCCCGCGGCCCGCCGTCGCGGTGGTGGTGGTCACGACCCGCGCCCTGAAATACCACGGGGGCCTGCCCGTCGAGCGGCTGGCGGCGCCCGACGAGGAGGCGCTTCGGGCCGGGCTGCCGCTGCTTGGCCATCACCTCGGCATCGTCCGGCGCCTGGGCATGCGACCGGTGGTCTGCCTCAACGCCTTCGCGACGGATGCGCCGGGGGAGCAGGCTGCGATCCTCGACGCCGCGCGGGCCTGGCGCGTGCCCGCGGCCATCTCGCGCGCGTACGACGCCGGTGGGGAGGGCGCCCTGGAGGTGGCCGACGTGGTGTGCCGGGTGGCCCAGGAGGCGCCCGGACCGGACACCGACGGGGCCCGTCCGGACGGTGGGCTCTACGCCCCCGACGCCCCGCTGGCCGAGAAGATCCACACGGTGGCGCAGGCGATCTACAACGCCGCCGGCGTGGAGTTCGCCGACGCCGCCCGCGCGCGGCTGGCGGAAGCCGAGGCCTGGGGATACGCCCGGCTGCCCGTCTGCATCGCCAAGACCCAGTACTCGCTCAGCGACCGGCCGCAGGTGCGCGGCGTGCCTGCGGGCGCCGTGCTGCGGATCCGGGACGCGGCGGTGCGGGCCGGTGCGGGATTCGTGGTGGCGCTCGCCGGCGAGATGCTGACGATGCCCGCGCTGGGCGCGCAGCCCCGCGCGCGGGAGATCGACATCGATGACGACGGTACGATCCTGGGCCTGCAGGCCTGACCGGCGCCGGGGGGCGCCGCCCGGGTGGACCGCCCGTGCCCGCCGCCGGCCGTGGGCGAGTAGGAACGGCACGCGCCGGGGCGAACGCCACCCACGTGAGCGCCCGGCCGGTCCGACCATGATCGACGAGCTGCGCCTGCGGCCTCCCCGCGTCGACGCCGACCTCGTGCTGCGCCTGCACAAGTACCGCAGGCCCGCGGAGGTGGCGCCGCGCCTGCGCGAGATCGCGCGGCAGATGGCCGCGGTCGCGGAGACGCTGCTCGAGCCCCGCGGCTGGCTGCGCCGCCTGTCGGTGCGCAGCGTGGACCCGCACGGGCAGGTGACGCTGGACGACGGCGTGGTCTTCCACAGCAGGGCGCTGGCGCACCGTCTGGCGGGCGCGACCGAGGCCGTCCTCCTGGTGCTCACGATCGGGGCGGCGCTCGAGCGGCGCGCGCAGGCGCTGGTGCGCGAGGAACACCTGGTCGAAGGGCTCCTGCTCGACACCGCCGGCTGGGTGGCCATCGACGGGTTGCTGCGCGACGTGCGCCAGCTGCTGGCCGCCGACGCGCGCCGCCGGGGGTATCGCCTGACCGCCCGCATGGCGCCCGGGTTCGCGGGGTGGGCGCTGGAGGAGCAGCGTCTGCTCTTCGCCGCCTTCGCCGGAAGTGCGCTGACGGTGCGCCTCACCGAGAGTTGCGTCATGCGCCCCAGCAAGTCCGTCTCGGGCCTCTACGGCCTCGTGCCCACCGGCGTGCCGTGAGGCCGCCTGACCGGGCGCAGCGTCCCGCCATGCGCGTGCCGCAGGCGTCCTCCCTGCCCCAGGCCGTCGTCGTGACGTTCGCGCCCGCGCAGCAGCCCATCGCGGTGCCGGCGGGCACGACGCTGCTGGCGGCCGCCCAGCGCGCCGGCGTGGAGATCGTCGCCACGTGCGGCGCGCGCGGCCGGTGTCGTAGCTGCCGGGTGCAGATCACCGCCGGCACGCCGCCGCCTCCCACGCTCGCCGACCGCGTCCAGCTGGGCGACGACGCGGTGCGCGACCGCTACCGGCTGGCCTGCCAGGCCGAGGCGTGGACCGACCTCACCGTGCTGGTGGCACCGCCGATCGACGAGGCGGGGTTCCAGATCGTGACCGCCACGGCGGCCGTGCGGACGGCCCCCGGGCTGGTGCTCGACGCGGGCGTGGTCAAGACCCACGTCATCCCCTCCCCGCCACACGACGAGACGCGACCGTCCTCCGACCTGGAGGAAGTGGCGCGGGCGCTCGCGGACGCGCCCGGTGGTGCCCTGGCCGGTGCAGGGCTTCCCGACGACGTGGCCCTCGATGCCCTCCGCCGGCTGCCGGCGCTCCTGCGCACGGCGCGCCACGGGCTCACGGTGGTGCGCGCCGACAACCTGTTCCTGGCCGTCGAGCCCGGTGACACGCGCGCCGAGGCGTTCGGGCTCGCGGTGGACATCGGGACCACCACGGTCGTCACGTACCTGGTCGATCTCTGGACCGGCGCCACGGTGGCCACGGTGTCCGGCCTGAATCCCCAGGCGGCCTTCGGCGGCGACCTGATGTCGCGCATCGCGTTCGCGCAGGAGCACCCTGCCCACGTGCGCCGGCTGCACGTGCGGCTGCTGCAGCACCTGAACGCTCAGATCGAGGACACGTGCGCCCAGGCCGCCATCGCCCGCGAGCGCATCTACAAGGTGGTGGTGGTGGGCAATACGGTGATGCACCACCTCTTCCTCGGGCTGGACCCGACGTACGTCGGGCAGGCACCCTACGCGCCCGCGGTCCGCCGCGGCCTGCGGCTGCGCGCCGCCGAGGTGGGCCTGCGGTTGCCTCCGGCGACCCCGGTCTTCCTGCTGCCGATCGTGGCGGGGTTCGTGGGGGCCGATGCCACCGCGATGGCGCTGGCCACGCGCCTGGACGCCGCCCGCGCGCCGCGTCTGGCCGTGGACATCGGGACCAACGGCGAGATGGTGCTCGGCGGCCCCGACGGCCTCGTCGCCTGCTCGGCGCCCGCCGGTCCGGCCCTGGAGGGCGCGCAGCTGCGCTGCGGCATGCGGGCCGCCCGCGGCGCCATCGACCGCGTGCGCGTGGCGCACGACGTCGCCTACCACGTCATCGGCGACGTCCCGCCCGCCGGCCTGTGCGGCTCGGGCGTTCTGGATCTCGTCGCCGGGCTGCTGGACGCGGGCGTCGTCGACGCCTCCGGGCGCCTGCACCCCGAGCCGCCGTCGGGCGTGCCGGATGCCCTCCGCCGCCGCGTGACGGTGTTGCCCGATGGCCAACCGGCCTTCGTCGTCGTCACGCCGGACGAGAGCGCCACCGGCGAGGCCGTGGTGCTGACGCAGGGCGACATCCGGCAGCTCCAGCTCGCCAAGGGCGCCATCCGTGCCGGCATCGCGATGCTGCAGCGGCTGACCGACACACCGGACGACCGGCTGGCGGAGCTCCTGCTGGCCGGCGGGTTTGGGAACTACCTGAACGTCGACAGCGCCGTGCGCATCGGCCTCATCCCGCGCCTGACGCGCGAGCGGGTGCACTATGTGGGCAACGCCGCCGGGCTGGGCGCCCAGATGGCGCTGGTCTCCGAGACCGAACGCCGCCGGGCCGAGGCGCTGGCGCAGCGCATCCGGCACGTGCCGCTCGCGACGCGCCCGGAGTTCCAGGAGGTGTTCCTGGAGGCGCTGCAGTTCCGGTAGGCGGTGGTGGAGGGCACACGGTGGGAGCACGCGGAGAGGAACTGGTGGAGCGCCTGGCGTCGGAGGTGCTGATCCTCGACGGCGCCATGGGCACCCTGCTCTTCGAGGCGGGCCTGGTCGACGGCGCCTGCCCGGAGCTGTGGAACGAGACCCGACCCGACGTGGTCGCGGGCATCCACCGGGCCTACCTGGCGGCGGGCGCCGACGTCATCGAGACCAACACCTTCGGCGGCACGCGGCTCAAGCTGGCGCCCTACGGGCTGGAGGGCCGCGTCCGCGACCTGAACTACCTGGGCGCGAAGCTGGCCCGGGCGGCCTGCCCGCCGGGCGCGTACGTGGCGGGCGCTATCGGCCCCACCGGACACCTGCCCGACACCCTGGCGGCCATGGGGGACGTCTCGCTGGACGAGCTGCGCGCCAACTTCGCCGAGCAGGCGGTCGCGCTGGCCGAGGGCGGCGTCGACCTGCTGGCGGTGGAGACGATGATGGTCCCCGACGAGGCCGTCGTGGCGATCCAGGCCGCCAAAGAGGCCACGGGCCTGCCGGTCATGGCCACGATGTTCTTCCAGTACAACGCGGCCCGGCAGCTGGACCGGACCCTGTGGGGGACGACGCCCGCCGAGGCCGCCCGCCTGCTGACCGCCGCCGGCGCCGACATCGTCGGGTGCAACTGCGGCGAGGGCGGCCCGGCGCGGGCCGCGGTGATCATCGCCCAGATGCGCACGGCCACGGACCGGCCGCTGGTGGCGTACCCCAACGCGGGGATGCCGAAGGTCGTCGACGACCGCACGGTCTACGACCTGGCGCCGGAGCCGATGGCTGCCGGCTACCCGGCGATCGTGGCAGCCGGCGCACGGCTGGTGGGCGCCTGCTGCGGCAGCACGCCCGAGCACATCCGGCGCATCGCCGAGGTCGTGCGCCGCGGTCGGTAGCGATGGGACGGGCGACGCGCCCGCGCCTGCGGCCCGCGCCCTCCGGGCCCCGGCCGGCAGCGTGCAGCGCGGGCTAGCGGCGCGCGGGACGCCGAGGAGGACGACGCATGGTGGCCTTCCTGGAGATCTGCCGACGGGCCGCGACCGGGCCGATCGTGGCGCCCGACGACTTCGACATGCAGCGGTTCGTACCGAACCTGACGCGGGTGATCGCGAAGTACGGGCTGAAGGCCCCGCCGAAGGACGTCGTCGTGCCCTGGGACGACGACCTGGCCGACCGCATCTTCCTGGCCGCCAAGGAGTTCCTGGTGGAGACGGGCTGCTACTGCCCCGACACCAACCGGGTCATCACCTTCACCCGCGACGAGCTGGAGGAGGCGATCCACTACGCCCCGCGGGCGTGTGCGCTGGGCGAGGGGAAGGAGGCGAAGGCCATGCGGCCGCGCCGGCCCGAGGATCCGCAGCCCCCGTGGTGTCACGTGGGCGGCGGCATTCCGGTCTCCTCGGACGAGATCGCCTCGGCCGTGGTCGAAGGCTACGCGCGCATCCCGCAGGCCGACTCCATGAGCATCCCCGCCCTCACCCGGATCCGCGGCATGCCGGTGCAGGCCGGCGCGCCGTCCGAGATCTTCGCGGCGATCCACTCGGTGCGGCTGGGGCGCGAGTCGATGCGCCGCGCCGGGCGGCCCGGGCTGCCGATCATCAACCTGCTGTCCACCTCGGCCTCGCCCATGGGCGTGCTGGCCGTCACCAACCGCGAGTACGGCCTGCGCCCCAGCGATGGCTGGCTGATCGTCTCGCTGTCGGAGCTCAAGCTCGACTACAACGTGTTGAACAAGACCGCCGCGGTGCTCTCGTTCGGGGGCAACGTGGGGTTCGCGGCCGGCGCCATCTACGGCGGGTTCGCCGGCGGGGTCGTCGGCTCGGCGGTGCTCAACGCCGCGTACGTCATGGCCGGCCCCCTGCTGGTGGGCGCCACGTACCACCTGCTCTACTCGCTGCACATCACCCAGTCCAACTCCACCGCGCGCGAGGTGCTCACCAGCGTGGCCCTGGGCTGCCAGGCCATCAGCCGCAACATGCCCTTCCCCTACTTCAACCTGGGCTACGCCGCGGCCGGCACGGCGACGCCGCAGCTCTACGATGAGACCGCCGCCCGCATCATCACCGACGTGGTCTCGGGGGCCAACATCGAGACGGTGCACCCGGCCAAGGGCATCCTCATGGACAACTACAGTCCCCTCGAGATGCGCTTCGCGTGCGAGGTGGCCCATGCCGCGGCGGGGCTGACCCGCGAGCAGGGCAACGAGATCGTCAAGGCGCTGCTGGCGCGCTACGAACCGCACCTGGAGAACGCGCCGGAGGGCTCGCGGTTCCAGGACTGCTACGATCTGGACACCCTGGGGCCGGCGCCCTGGCACTACGAGATCTACGCGAGGGCCAAAGAGGACCTGCGCCGGCTGGGGTTGCCGCTGCGATGACCACACCGGAGGTCGATGGATGGACGAGACCGCCCTCCTGGAGGGCTTGAAGCAGGCCGTACTGGACTACGACGCCGAGCGCGGCGTGGCGCTGGTGCAGCAGGGGCTGGCGCAGGGCGTGCCCCCGCTGCGCCTGATCGACGAGGGCCTCTCGCCCGGCATCGCCATCATCGGCGAGAAGTTCCAGGCCATGGAGATCTTCCTGCCCGAGCTGATGATGGCCGCCAAGGTCTTCCTGGAGGCGATGAAAGTGCTCGAGCCGGCGATCCTGGCCCAGGGCAGCGCCCACCAGAAGCGCGGCGTGGCGGTGATCGGCACCGTGAAGGGCGACGTGCACTCCATCGGCAAGGACCTGTTCGGAACGCTGCTCAAGGTGGCCGGCTTCGAGGTGCACAACCTGGGGGTCAACGTGCATCCCGGCAAGTTCGTCGAGAAGGCCGAGGAGACCGGGGCGCACATCGTGGGGCTCTCGGCGCTGATGACCACCACGATGCCGTCGATGCGCGAGGTGATCGAGTTCTTCGAGGCCCGCGGCATCCGCGAGCGGCACACCATCCTGGTGGGGGGCGGGCCGGTGACCGAGGCGTTCGCGCGCAAGATCGCCGCCGACGGCTACGGCGAGACCGCCCAGGACGGCGTCAACCTGGCGATCCGGTTCACCGAGCAGATGCGTGCCGCTGGCCGGGGGTAGGCCGCGGCCTGCCCGGCCGCAGCGACGGCGCGGCTGCGACGGCGCGCAGGGCAGAGGATCACGGGCGCGCTGCACGGCGCCAGACGACCCGCCGGGCGGCGGCACCCACAGCGGGCGGGACACGGGGCCACGGAGCGCAGGACACCATGGCGCGCTACCGCATCACCTACTGGCAGACGATCCCGGCGCAGGTCGAGGCGTTCGACGCGACCGGCCGGGTGCGGCGTCCGCTGGATGCCCGGTTCCAGGCGCTCATCGACGCGGTCGCGATGCGCCAGGGGATGACCGGGACCGACGCGTACCTGCAGGGCTGGCGGGTCGGGCCTGAGCTGGAGCGGGAGGGAACGCCCCAGGCCGTCGCCGCCGCGGTCGCCGTGGAGCTGGAAGCGCAGTTCGACGCCTACCGGACAGCGGCAAGGGAATAAGCGCGCGGGGGACGTACCGGACGGATGCGCCGGGGCGGCGCGATCGGGCGCTGGCCGCGGGATCCCGGCACCGGAAGGACCGGCGGGCGTGTCGCACGCGCACGACCTGACCGACGATGTCGTGCGGATGCTCGAGGGCATCCCCATCTGGCGGACCGCCGCCGCGGTGCGCATCACGCCACTGCCTGGCGGCCTCACCAACCGCACCTTCCGGGTGGACGCCGACGGCCAGACGTTCGTGGCACGGCTGGCCATCGCCGGCGCCGAGGCCCTGGGGATCGACCGCCGGCGGGAACGCGCCTGCGCGCTGGCAGCGAGCCGCGTCGGGGTGGCGCCGGCGGTCGTGTACGTGCGGCCCCAGATCGGGCTGATGGTCACCCGGTACGTGCCGGGCCGTACGCTGCCGCCCGGCGAGCCCGCACCCCCAGACGTCGTGCAGCGCGTCGTCGCGGCCATTCGCCGCTACCACGCGCTGCGCCCACCGGCCGGTGCGCGGTTCTCGCCCACCGGGACGATCGAGGCGTACCTGCGCGTCGCCCGGGCGGGCGGTGTCCCGCTCCCCGCCGACCTGCCGGTGCTGACATCGCATCTGGCAAAGATCGCCGACGCCCTCGAGCCCGCCCCGCGCCTGACCCCCTGCCACAACGACCTCTGGGGCGCCAACCTCGTCGACGACGGCGAGCGTGTCTGGATCGTCGACTGGGAGTACGCGGGCGCCGGCGACCCGTACTTCGACCTGGCCACCTTCGCCATCTACCACGCGCCCGACGACGCCGCCGATGCGGCACTGCTCCAGGCCTACTTCGGCGAGGCGACGCCGGGTGGCCTCGCGCGCCTCAAGCTCATGCGCCTGGTCGCCCAGATGCGCGACGCCACATGGTACCTCGCCGCGCAGACGCTGCCGGCGGGCGGGCCCGACTTCATGGCTGCGGCCGAGGCGCACCTGGCGCGCTACCGGGAGGGCCTGCAGGACCCCCGGCTGCCCCAGTGGCGGGGGCAGGCCCGCCATGGCTGAACCACGAGACCGCCCCGGCGCCGCCGCCGAGGACCGGACGTGGGTACCCGGCTTCGTTGCCCTCTGCGCGGGCCAGTTCCTCGGCCACCAGACCGGTCTGGTGTTCTCTGCGCTGATCCCGGTGCTGAGCGTCGAGTGGCGCCTGTCGGCCGCGCAGGCCGGCCTGATCCTGGGTGGCTTCCAGCTGGGCACGCTGGCTGCGTACGTGGCGATCGGCTTCCTGCTCGACCGCGTCCAGAGCAAACCCGTCATGGCCACGGCCGCCGCCCTGGTCGGCCTTGGCGACCTGGTCTTCGCCGCCGCGGCGCGCGACGTCTCCACGGGGTTGGCGCTGCGGGTGCTGGTGGGCGTCGTGATGGGTGGCCTCTACCTGCCCGCCCTCAAGCAGATCGCCGACACGGTGCCCGGGGCCGCGCGGGGTACGGCCACCGGCATCTTCATCGCGGTCATCGTGGCGGCCTACGCGCTGCCGCTCGTCTACGCCGGCGTGCTGGTGCCGCGGATCGGCTGGCGGGCGACGATGGCGGCCGTGGGCGCGCTGGAGCTGCTGGGCGCGCTGGTGATGGCGCGAGGGGTGCCGACCGTGCCGCTGCCGGCACCCCCGGGCCCCGCGGCGCTGTCGCGCTACGCCCGCGACGTGCTGGGCAACGCGGCGGCCCGCCGGGTGATCCTGGCGTACACGGGGCACAACTGGGAGCTGTTCGGCCTGTGGACGTGGCTGGCGCCGTTCATGGTCGCCGCGCTCGAGCTCCGGGGCCAGGGCGACCGCGCCGCGCTGGCCTGGGGTGGGGTGCTGGCGGCTGCGGCGATCGGCGCCTCGCGGGGCCTGCAACAGGGGGGGCAAGGCC
>CAZGNA010000013.1:0-30434 GCA_964526945.1 uncultured bacterium | reverse complement strand
GAACGCATCGAGCGATTCCGAATCTGAGGGTTTTCACGCCCGATTTGGGTTCTATGTCCGTGTGCTGCGCGACGACAGGGCCCCGGGACCTGCGATGGGTACCCGAAGAAGATGCCCGTCGTCCCCTGGGTGGTCCGGGCGGCACGACACAGGGGCGCGGTACCCACGCGGGAGCCGGCGCACGGTTCGTGATACAGTGGAAAGGGCTGCAAGCGCGTGCACAGGGCTGCACGCTACACCCAGGATCAGGGAGGTGCGTCCCATGCTCAGCGGCCTGTGGATCGTGGTCGCCTCGTTCGTCCGCCTGCCGTTCGCGTACGTGCTGGGGACCGGCGCGAAGCTGGCCGAGATCGGGGCCCGGGGCGGGCTGCCGGCCGGGCGCGACGAGGACCTGCCCTTCCTCAACTGGCTGCTGGTCGCCGGCCGAATGCTGATCGCGGTGGTGGCGCTGGGCATCGTGGCGGTCTTCGCGGTGCTGGCGCTGGTCGCGCTGCGCCAGGGGCTGGGGCCGTTCCTGGGCGGGCTGGTCACGGGCGTGCTGGCAGCGTTCGCCTGGGTCTGGGTCGCCGGCCTGGCGTTGGAGAGCCTGAGCCTGACGATCGTCATCGCCAACAACACGCGCGAGCTGGTGCACCTGCTGCGGGCGCGGCCGGGCGGGGAGCCGCAACCACAGGGATGAGCAAGAGCTGAACGGGCAGGCATCGCACACGGGCACCACGATCCATACCTGGTCGCGCTCGTAGAGGCGGCGGGTGTCCCGCTGCTCGTCTCCGGTGACCGCGCCCTCCGTGGGCTACGTTCCGGGAGGGCTCATGCCCGCGCAAGACATCAGCGGATCGCTGCGCAATACCTGCTGCGACGCTTAGGCGATCGCCGCTACCACCCGATCCCCGAACTCCGCCGTCGACACCGCCGGCCGCCCGGCCGCCACGTCCGCGGTGCGCACCCCCGCGGCCAGGGTGGCCTCGACCGCCGCTTCCACCGCGGCGGCCTCGCGCTCGAGGCGCAGCGCGTACCGCAGCAGCAACGCCGCCGAGAGGATGGCGCCCGTGGGGTTGGCGATGCCCTGGCCGGCGATGTCGGGCGCGGTGCCGTGGACGGGTTCGTACAGCGACGTGCCCTCGCCCAGGCTCGCCGACGGCAGGAACCCCAGCGAGCCCACCACGCCCGCGGCCTCGTCGCTCAAGATGTCGCCGAACATGTTCTCGGTGACGACGACGTCGAAGGCCGTCGGGCGGCGGATGAGCTGCATGGCGGTGCTGTCGACCAGGGCGTGCTCGCAGGCGACGTCGGGGTAGGCGCGCGCGACCTCGGTGACGACCTCGCGCCACAGCTGCGACGAGTGCAGCACGTTGGCCTTGTCGACCGACGTGACGTGGCGGCGGCGGGCGCGCGCGGCCTCGAACGCCACCCGCGCCACGCGGGCGATCTCGTCCTCGCTGTAGGGCAGCGTGTCGACGGCGGTGCGCCGACCATCGCGGACGCTGCGGCCGCGCGGGGTGCCGAAGTACAGCCCGCCGGCCAGTTCGCGCACGATCAACAGATCGGTGTCGCTCACGACCTCGGGCCGCAGCGGCGAGGCGTCGAGCAGCCCGGGGAAGGCGCGCACGGGGCGCAGGTTGGCGAACAGCTGCAGTTCGCGGCGCAGGCGCAGCAGCCCGGCCTCGGGCCGGCGGTCGGGCGGCAGCCCGTCCCACTGGGGACCGCCCACGGCGCCCAGCAGGATGGCGTCGGCGCGGCGGCAGGCGTCCAGGGTGGCCGCGGGCAGGGGATCGCCGCCGGCGGCGACCGCGGCCGAGCCGAACGGGACGTCGGTGAACGTGAACTGGTGGCCGTAGCGCGCCGCCACGCGGCGCAGCACCTTGACGGCCTCGGCGGTGACCTCGGGCCCGATGCCGTCGCCGGGCAGGACGACGATCTCGGCGCGCACTAGAACGCCTGCTGGATCCGCCGGCACACCCAGACCGCGGGGTCGTCGTCCTCGGTGCGGGCCGCCGTCCCCAGGAGGGCGGAGCGTTCCGCGGCCAACCAGGGGGTGACGGTCGTGGGGGCGGCGGTCGTGCCGGCGGCGCGCGCCGGCGGGCCGGCGGGTTCGCCCGGCAGCGTCACCGCCGCCACGTCGCTGTCATCGCCGCAAAAGACCGTCTGCCAGATCCGGTCCCACTCCATGCCCGTCGCCTCCACCTCGCTGAGGCTCCCACCGCCGGCCACCGGCCTGAGGCGGGAGCACACACATGTCCGCGCCCGCGCCACGCCCGGGCACGCAGCCCGCCTGCCTCAGGCGGGCTGCACCGCCCCCACCAGCAGCGCGTACTCCAGGCTGTCCGCCAGCGCCTGGGCGCTGGCGGCCACCACGTTCTCCGAGACGCCCACCGTGCCCCAGCGGCGGGTCCCGTCGGTCGAGGTGATGAGCACCCGTACCCGCGCCGCGGTGGCCGCCTCGGCGTTGAGCACGCGCACCTTGTAGTCGACGAGGCGCACCCGGGCCAGCTCGGGATGGAAGCGCTCCAGCGCGGCGCGCAGCGCCCGGTCGAGGGCGTGGACCGGCCCGTTGCCCTCAGCGGAGGCCCCCGCCTCCTCGCCGCGCACCGACACGCGCACGATGGCGCGGGCCGCGCACTGCTCGCCGTCGTGGTCCACGGCGACGTGGAACGCCTTGATCTCGAAGGCGGGCCGGTGCGCGAGCGCGCGGCGGCGCAGCAGCAGCTCGAACGACGCCTCGGCCCCCTCGAACTGGTAGCCCTCGTGCTCCAGGCGCTTGAGGTCCTGCAGGGCCGCCTGGACGCCGGGGTGGTCGCGGTCCAGGGCCAGCCCCAGTTCCCCGGCCTTGTAGATCACGTTGGCCCGCCCCGACAGGTCGCTCATGACGACCCGGCGGGTGTTGCCGACGGCGGCCGGGGGCACGTGCTCGTACATGGCGGGGTCGACCATGACGGCGCTCACGTGCACGCCGCCCTTGTGGGCGAACGCGTTGGTCCCCACGTAGGGCTGGTAGTCGTCGGGCGCGAGGTTGGCCAGCTCGGCCACCAGGTGGCTGACCTCGCGCAGGCGCGCCAGGGCCTCGGGGTGCAGGGCCTCACATCCGAGCTTGAGCCGCAGGTTGGCCACCACCGAGCACAGGTTGGCGTTGCCGCAGCGCTCGCCGTAGCCGTTGATGGTGCCCTGCACGTGGGTGCAGCCGGCCCCCACCGCCGCCAGGGCGTTGGCCACGGCCAGCTCGCTGTCGTTGTGGGTGTGGATGCCCACCGGCCCGCCCACCGCGCGCACCACCCGCGCGACGCCGGCGCGGATCTGCTCGGGCAGGCTGCCGCCGTTGGTGTCGCAGAGCACCACGCACGCGGCGCCGGCGTCGCGGGCCGCCCGCACGGTGGCCAGGGCGTAGTCGGCGTTGGCCCGCAGCCCGTCGAAGAAGTGCTCGGCGTCGTAGATCACCTCGCGGCCGGCGGCGCGCAGGAAGGCCACCGAGTCGGCGATCATCGCCAGGTTCTCGTCGAGCGTGGTGCGCAGCGCCGCCCGCACGTGCAGGTCCCACGACTTCCCGAAGATGGTGACGACCGGGGTGCCGGCCTCGAGCAGCAGCCGCAGGTTCTCGTCGGCCTCGGCGCGCACGCCGGGCCGCCGCGTGCTGCCGAAGGCGGCGACGCGCGCGTGCCGCCAGACGAGGTCGCGGGCCTGCGCGAAGAACGCCAGGTCCCGGGGGTTGCTGCCGGGCCAGCCGCCCTCGATGTAGTCGACCCCCAGCTCGTCGAGCAGCCGGGCGATGCGCACCTTGTCGTCCACCGAGAAGGCCACGCCGGCCGCCTGCGTGCCGTCACGCAGGGTGGTGTCGTAGATCGCGATGCGGGTCATGGCGTCAGGCCACCGGCCGGCCCACGGCCCCCCGTCTCTCGCCGCAGCTGTCCGCTGGCGACCTGCTGGCGCACGTACTCGATGATGCCGCCCGCCGCCACCAGCCGGCGCATGAACTCGGGCAGCGGCGCGGCCTGGTGGGTCGTGCCCTTCGTCTCGTTGACGATGCGCCCGGTCTCGGTGTCGACGACCAGCACGTCGCCGGTCTCGGTCACATCAGGCAGGTCGCGGCACTCGAGCAGCGGCAGCCCGATGTTGAAGGCGTTGCGGAAGAAGATGCGGGCGTACGACCGGGCGATGATGCACGCCACGCCCAGGCCCTTGATGGCGATCGGCGCATGCTCCCGCGAGGAGCCCTGCCCGAAGTTCTCGCCGGCCACGATGACGTCGCCCGGCCGGATGCGGCTCGAGAGCGTGGGGTCGAGGTCCTCGAAGCAGTGCGCCGCCAGGACCTTGGGGTCGGCGGTCACGAGGTAGCGCGCCGGGATGATGACGTCGGTGTCGATGTGGTCGCCCAGGCGCCAGGCGGTGCCCCGATGCGTCATGCCCCCACCCCCGCCGCCGTCTTCCCCAGCACCTCGTCGGGGTGCGCCAGCCGGCCCAGCACGGCGCTGGCGGCGGCGACGGCCGGCCCCGAGAGGTAGACCTTGCTCTCACGGTGGCCCATGCGGCCCACGAAGTTGCGCGACGAGGTCGAGACGCACACCTCGCCGGCCGCCAGCACCCCCATGTGTCCGCCGATGCACGGCCCGCAGGTCGACGCGCTGACCACCGCGCCGGCATCGAGGAAGATCTTGATGAGCCCTTCTTCCAGCGCCTGCCGGTAGATGGCGGGCGTGGCCGGGATCACCAGCAGGCGCGTGCGCGGGTGCACGCTGCGACCCTCCAGCAGGCGCGCGGCCACCCGCAGGTCCTCGAGCCGGCCGTTGGTGCACGTGCCGATGAACACCTGGTCGACCGGCACGCCCGCCGCCTCGCGCACCGGCACGACGTTGCCCGGCGACGAGGGCGCCGAGACCACCGGCTCGAGGCGGCTGGTGTCGTACTCGACCACCCGGGCGTACTCGGCGTCGGGGTCGGCGAACACCGGCGCGAACGGCCGCCGCGCCCGGGGCCGCACCCAGTCCAGCACCACGTCGTCGGGCTCCATGATGCCGTTCTTGCCGCCGGCCTCGACGGCCATGTTGGTGATGCTGAACCGCTCGTCCATGGTGAGGTGGCGCAGCGCCTCGCCGGCGAACTCCATGGCGCAGTAGCGCGCGCCGTCGACGCCGATGTCGCCGATGATGCGCAGCACCAGGTCCTTGCCGGTCACCCAGGGCGCGGGGCGGCCCCGGAAGACGAAGCGCAGGGTCTCGGGCACGCGGAACCACAGGCGTCCGGTGGCCATCACCGCCGCCAGGTCGGAGGAGCCCACGCCGGTGGCGAACGCCCCCAGGGCCCCGTGGTTGCACGTGTGGGAGTCGGCGCCGACGAACACCTCGCCGGGCAGCACGAACCCCTGCTCGGCCAGCAGCACGTGGGCGATGCCCGCCCGCCCCACCTCGAAGTAGTGCGGCAGCGCGTGGCGACGGGCGAACTCGCGCATGACCTTGCACTGCTCGGCCGAGGCGATGTCCTTGTTGGGCGCGTAGTGGTCGGGCACCAGGGCGACCCGGTCGGGGTCGAACACGGTCTCGACGCCGGTCCGCTCGAACTCGCGGATCGCCAGCGGCGCCGTGATGTCGTTGGCGAAGCAGAAGTCGACCCGGGCCTCGACCAGGTCGCCCGGGCGCACCTGGGGCAGGTCGGCGTGCGCGGCCAGGATCTTCTCGGTCAGCGTCATGCCCATGCCGGGGTCCCCGTGCGCTCGGCGGCCTCGCGCGCGGCCGCCAGCCGGTTGAGGGCGTCGAGGTAGGCCCGCACGCTGGCCTCGAGGATGTCGGTGCTGCTGGCGCGGCCGGTCACCACGACCGCGCCGTCGCGCACCCGCACCGTCACCTCGCCCAGGGCGTCGGTGCCGCCGGTGACCGCGCGGATGGCATAGTCGACCAGCTGGGCCGCGGTGCCCGTCAGCCGGTTCACCGCCGCGCACAGCGCGTCGACCGGCCCGTCGCCGGTACCCGCCTCGGTCACCACGCCCCCGGGCGTCTCCAGGGTCACCGTGGCGGCCGGGGCGGAGGCGGTGCCGGTGGAGACCTGGAAGGCCCGCAGCACGAACCGCGCGGGGACGTCCTGGCGCACCTCTTCATCGACCAGCGCCAGGATGTCGTCCAGGGTCACCTGCTTCTTGCGGTCGGCGACCTCTTTGAAGCGCTGGAAGGCGCGGGTCAGCGCCTCCTCGTCGAGCCGTATCCCGTGGTCCTCCAATGCCTTGCGGAAGGCGTGGCGGCCCGAGTGCTTGCCCAGCACCAGGCGGTTGGTGGGCAGGCCGACGTCCTCGGGGCGCATGATCTCGTAGGTGGCGCGGTTCACCAGCACGCCGTGCTGGTGGATGCCCGCCTCGTGGGCGAAGGCGTTCTCGCCGACCACGGCCTTGTTGGGCTGCACGGCGATGCCGGTGATGGCCGTCAGCAGGCGGCTGGTGCGGTAGAGCTTGGTGGTGTCCACGCGGGTCGCCAGCCCGAAGACGTCGCGGCGCGTGCGCAGGGCCATGACGATCTCCTCGAGGGCCGCGTTGCCCGCGCGCTCACCGATGCCGTTGATCGTGCACTCCACCTGCCGGGCCCCGGCGCTCACACCGGCCAGCGAGTTGGCCACGGCCAGACCCAGGTCGTTGTGGCAGTGGACGCTCCAGACGACCTTGTCGCTGTCGGGGATGCGCGCCCGCAGCGTCTGGAACAGCGCGGCGTACTCGCCCGGGGTGGTGTAGCCCACGGTATCGGGCACGTTGATGGTGGTGGCGCCGGCCCGGATCGCCACGTCGAAGATGCGGCAGAGGAAGTCGATCTCGGAGCGGGTGGCATCCTCGGCCGAGAACTCCACGTCGTCGCAGAAGCGGCGGGCCTGCCGCACGGCCGCTTCGGCCGCCTCGACCACCTCGTCGGGGCGCATGCGCAGCTTGTCGCGCATGTGGATCGGCGAGGTGGCGATGAAGACGTGCACCCGGGGCCGGGCCGCGGGCCGCAGGGCCTCGATGGCCGCCTCCACGTCCTTGGGGTTGGCGCGGGCCAGGCCGGCGACGGTCACCGCGCGGAGCTCGCGGGCGATGGTGCGCACGCCCTCGAGGTCGCCCGGCGAGGAGATGGGGAACCCCGCCTCGATGACGTCCACGCGCAACGCCTCGAGCTGGCGGGCGAGCTCGAGCTTCTCGGCCGGCGTCATGGAGAAGCCGGGGGACTGCTCGCCGTCCCGCAGGGTCGTGTCGAAGATGCGCACGTGGTCGTCCATCGGTTCGCCTCCTGTCGCGGCGGCCCGCCGCCCGGCTCGTGGCCGGGGCGGCGGCGACTACGTGTTCTGCGGCCCCCGCACCAGGGTCACCTGGCCGGTGCGGGCCATCTCCCGGATGCCGTACTTCTTGAGCAGCTCGACGATGGCATCGACTTTCTCGCTGCGCCCGGTGACCTCCAGGGTCAGCGTCCGGTCGGTCAGGTCGACGACGCTGGCCCGGAAGACGTTGGCGATCTCCATGATCTCCAGGCGGGTGCCCGGCGTGACGTTCACCTTCACCAGCGCCAGCTCGCGGTCGACGGTGGGGGTGCCGTCCACCGCCGTGGCCCGCAGCACCTCCACCAGCTTGCGCAGCTGCTTGGCGAACGACTCGGTGCGGTCGGGCGGGGTGTCCACCACGATGGTCATGCGCGAGATCGACGGGTCCTCGGTGGGCCCCACCGAGAGGCTGTGGATGTTCACCCCGCGCCGGCGGATCAGCCCGGCCACGCGCACCAGGACCCCGGGCACGTTCTGCACCAGCACCGAGATGGTCGCCGCGTGTGGGTCGCTCATGGTCGTCTCCCTCACCTCGCCGCGCCCGGCCTAGCGCACCGCGATGTCCACGGGCGGCCGCATGGCGGCCAGCTGCGCCAGCACCTCGTGGATCGGGTGGTCGCGGAACGCCGCCACCAGCGCGGGGTCGGCGGGCTGCGCCTCGGCCCGGGGGTAGGCGATCTGGCTCAGCAGCGCCTCGAAGCGCGGCCCCCACTTGCGCGTGCCCAGGCGCGCCGTGGTGGAGCAGTTGTCGACCATGTAGGCCACGCCCCGCGCGTGCATGTAGGGCAGCAGCGAGTCGACCGCCTCGATCACCGACTCGTTGGCGATCTCGGAGTAGGGGTGGCCGCGGGCGATGAGCAGGTCGATCTGGGCCATCATGGTGCCCAGGAACGTGCCCGCGGTGAACGCGTGCACCTCGGCGCCACTGCGGCTGCGGGCGGCGCGCACCTCGGCGCCCACCTTCCACATGCCGCTGCCCTCGATGGGCGGCATCGGGTACTCGGCCAGGCGCTTGGTGGCCATCACCACGCTGCGCAGCTCGTTGCCCGAGGCCACCTCGTCGTAGATCTCGACCAGCAGGGGCCAGGTGACCTGGTAGGCGGCGGTGTAGGCCCGCTCGAACTCGTCGCGCTCGGCCGGCGCCAGGCGCTCGTACACCGCGCGCAGCCCGCCCTTGGAGATGGCGGCGGCGATGGGGCCGGTGATGCTCTCGCACGCGTGGACGAACGCCTCGTGGGGCGCGTACCCGCGGCCCAGGTAGTGGCGGTACAGGCTCTCCACGATGCCCCAGACGGCGCCCAGCAGGATCGCCCGCTCGCCGAAGATGTCGGAGAGGTACTCGGAGCGCAGCGTGGTCTTGAAGGTGTACGGCGCGCCCAGGCCCACCGACCACGCCAGCGCGATGTCGGTGGCCCGTCCGTCGACGTCCTGCTCGACCGCGAACGAGGTGTTGATGCCGGCGCCGTTCAACTCGCGGCCCTGCTCGTACAGGCGCCGGACCGACGGCCCCATGCCCTTGGGACAGACCCCCACCACGTTGACGTGCGGTGGCCAGGTCGCCCCCACGTTGCGCAGGTGGCCGAGCAGGAAGCCGTGGGACAGGCCCAAAGTCGCGCCCGGCCGCAGCGCCTCGAAGATGCGGGGGTAGAGCTCGGCCTGGGCGGCATCGGCGATCAGCAGCAGCACCAGGTCGGCGCGGGCGATGACGTCGAACATCTCGCCCAGGGTGCCGTCGGCCTCGGTGAAGCCCGCCTGCCGGGCCGCGTCCCACGACGGCGAGCCCGCGCGCAGCCCCACCACGACGCGGATCGGCGTTCCGGCCAGCGACTCGCGCAGGTTCAGCGCCTGGGCCGGCGCCTGCGAGCCCCACCCGATGACGCCGATGGTGCGGATGCCCTCCAGGGCCCGCGGGAGCAGCGGGAAGAGGTGCCGGCCGCCGCGCACGAACGACTCGCGCCGCCCGGCCAGCTCCAGCGTCTCGACCGGGAAGACCGTCGAGGTGAACGTGTTGTCGACCGCGGCGCCGGTAGCCGCCGGCGCCCCCGTGCCCTCACTCATCGCCCAAATGCTCCTCCACCAGCGCGCACCAGCGCGCCTGCCCGGGCGCCACGCGGCGGGCAGACCGTGCCCCGCGCACCGCCGATGCGCTCGTCCTCTGGCGCCGCCGCGGGACGACGCCCGTCTGGCGTGACGGCCTCACGCATCGATGATGATCTCCTTCACCGACTGGCCCGAGGGGATCATCGGCAGGCAGTTCTCCTCCGGGTCGCACAGGACGTCGACGACGCAGGGGCGCCCCTCGGTGGCCAGGGCCTCGCGCAGGGCGGGCTCCACCTGCTCGGGCCGCTCGACGCGGATGCCGCGGCACCCGAAGACCTCGGCCAGCCGGGCGAAGTCGGGGTTGCGCAGCAGCGACGCCGACAGCCGGTTGCGGTAGAAGAACGACTGCCACTGCCGCACCATGCCCAGGGCGTTGTTGTTGAGCACGATCACCGGCAGGCCAAGCCCCCACTCGGCGGCCGTGATCAGGTCCTGCAGCGTCATCATGAACCCGCCGTCGCCCACCACGGCGATCACCTGCCGGTCGGGCACCGCGAACTTGGCGCCCATGGCCGCCGGGAAGCCGAAGCCCATGGCGCCCAGGCCGCCGGAGGTGATGAACTGCCGGGGCCCGCGCGGCTTGTACCACTGGGCCATCCACATCTGGTGCTGGCCCACGTCGGTGGTGACCACCGCCCGCCCCTCGGTGAGCCGGTTCAGCAGGTCGCAGACGTACTGGTGGCTGATCACGCCGTCGCGCTGCCGGTAGCGGAACGGGTAGCGCGCGCGCCACTCGTCGATCTGCTTCCACCAGGCGTCGATCTGCGGGGGGCGCACCTTCTCGACCAGGGCGGCCAGCACCCGCTTGGCGTCGCCCACGATGGGGATGTGGGCGGGCTTGTTCTTCCCGATCTCGGCGGGGTCGATGTCGATGTGGATGAAGCGGGCCCGGGGCGCGAAGTCCTTGAGCCGCCCGGTCACCCGGTCGTCGAAGCGCACGCCCACCGCCAGGATCACGTCGGCCTCGTTGATGGCGTAGTTGGCGTAGACGCTGCCGTGCATCCCCAGCATGCCCAGGCAGTACGGGTGCGTCTCGTCCACCGCGCCCTTGCCCATCAGCGTGAGGGCCACGGGGATGCGCGTCTTCTCCATCAGCGCCGTCAGCTCGGCGGTGGCGTTGCTGCTGATGATGCCGCCGCCCGCGTAGACGATGGGCCGCGCGGCAGCGGCCAGGGCCTCGGCCGCGGCGGCGATCTGGTTGGGGCTGCCGTCCAGCACCGGCCGGTAGCCCGGGATGGTCACCTCGTCGGGGAACTCGAACTCGGCGGTCTCCTGAGAGACGTCGCGGGGGATGTCGATCAGCACCGGCCCGGGCCGGCCCGTGCGCGCCAGGTAGAAGGCCTGCTTCACGACCCGCGGGATGTCCGCCGTGCGCAGCACCAGCGTGTTCCACTTGGTGATGGGCATGGTGATGCCGGTCACGTCGGCTTCCTGGAAGGCGTCGTTGCCGATCACCGGCCGCGGCACCTGGCCCGTGATGGCCACGATCGGCGCCGAGTCCATCATGGCGTCGGTGATGCCGGTGACCAGGTTGGTGGCGCCGGGGCCCGAGGTGGCGGTGCACACCCCGACCCGGCCCGAGGCGCGCGCGTAGCCGACCGCCGCGTGCGCGGCCACCTGCTCGTGGCGGACCAGGACGTGGCGGATGTCGGGGGCGTCGTAGAGCGCGTCGTAGATCGGCAGCGACGCGCCGCCCGGGTGCCCGAAGAGGAGCTCGACCCCCTCCCGGCGCAACGCTTCGACCAGCGCTTGCGCGCCGGTCATGGGCTGGCGCGCCGGCTGCGTCGCCGGGCGCGGAGTGCGCGGTGCCGTCATCTGTCGAGCCATCGTCCGCCTCCTGGTCGCGCAGGGCCGAGCACGTCCTGCGCGGTTCCTGCGACCGCCCGCGCGCGGTGCGCCGGGCGTATCCCGCTGCCAGCCGCAGTTGGCCCGTGGGCTGCCTGCGCGGGCAGGCAACCACCCCGGCAGGGCGCACCGGAGCCCGCGGTGCCGCCCCTGAAAAACACGCGCGGGACGCACCCTAAGGACGGTGCGACCCGCGGTACCACCTTAGTTCTCCCCGGACAACGCTCCCGGGGAGCCCTCGACGCCCGTAACGGGGGCTACCCGGCGAGGTCTACTGACCGGGCCGCGCCCGGTGTTCGTCCCCGCGGCTTGGGGGTGAGATCGGTCAGGGGGCGGAAACCGGCTCGCACCAGACCCGGCTCGCTCCCTCCCGCGAGCCCTGCCGACATGTCCCCTTCACAGCCTGCCGCACGACGCTGCGCCAGGACCCGGGCGCCTACGACACCCGGGGAGCAGCAGCCTCAAACTCTCGTGAGGAATCGCGTCGCCGTGCTGGCGGTTTGAAGTTATCGCTGATACTACCCAGGGCGAGGCGGCCTTGTCAAGCCCCCGGAGGGGCGCGCGATGCGCCTCAGGCGCCTCAGCTGAGGCTCAGGCCGCCATCGACGACCAGGGTCTGGCCCGTCACGAAGTCGCCGCCGGTGACCAGGCCGACGATGGCGCGCGCCACCTCGTCGGGCGTGGCGATGCGGCCCAGCGGATAGGAGGCCGCCGCCGCGGCCACCGCCTGAGGGTAGCGGTCGCCGAAGTGCGCCTGCATCCAGCGCGTGTCGGTGAACGCCGGCGCGACGGCGTTGACGCGTACCCGGGGCGCCAGCGCCACCGCCAGGCCGCGCGTCAGGTAGATCAGCGCGGCCTTGGTCGCGCCGTAGGCCAGCGACGACATGGTCTTGGGCGCCAGGATGCCCGAGATCGACGCCACGTTGACCACCATGCCCTCCGTGGCGGCCAGCAGCGGTGCCGCGGCCCGGGTGCACCGGAACGCGCCCTTGAGGTTGGTGTCGAAGAGCTCGTCCCAGACCTCGTCGGTGAGCGCCTCCAGGTCGCCCAGCGGGATCCAGCGAGTGGCGCCGGCGTTGTTCACCAGCACGTCCAGACGGCCAAACCGTGCCTCCACCTGGCGCACCATGGCCCGCACCTCGTCGTCGCGGCGCACGTCGGCCTGGACGGGCAGGGCGTCCGCCCCCAGCGCCGTCACCTCGTGGGCCAGCGCCTCGGCCTCGGCGCGGGTGGTGCGGTAGTTGATGGCCACGCCGCGCAACCCGGCGCGGACCAGCGCCAGGACCGTGGCGCGGCCGATGCCGGTCGCGCCGCCGGTGACCAGGGCGATGCGGTCGTGCAGATCCATTGGCCTTCCTCCTCCGTTTGGCCTCTCTCCGCCCCCGCGTCCCTCGACGCCGTCGGCCTCAGAGCGCGGTCCAGCCCCCGTCGACGACGACCGCGGCCCCGGTCACGAACGACGACTCGTCGGAGGCCAGGAAGAGCGCGACCTGCGCCACCTCCCGGGCCTCCCCGAAGCGTCCCATCGGGGTCCGGGCGATGATGTCCTGGGCCCGCCCGGGGTCGCGCACGAAGGGCTCCATCATGGGCGTGCGGATCTGGCCCGGGCACAGACAGTTCACGCGCACGCGGTGGGGCGCGTACTCGACGGCCAGGTTGCGGGCAAGCCCCAGCACCGCGGCCTTGGAGGCGACGTAGGCGTGGTTGTGGGCGCGGTGGGCCACCAGCGCGCCGATGGAGGCGGTGAGGATCACCGAGCCGCCCCCGGCCTTCACGATCGCCGGGATCGCGTAGCGGCAGCCGAGGAAGACGCCGGTGAGGTTCACGGCCAGGATGCGCTGCCACGTCTCGAGGCTGATGCGCTCGAGGCCCACGTCGCCGCCGTCTGGCCGGCGGTCGACGATGCCGGCATTGGCGTAGAAGACGTGGAGCCCCCCGTACCGCGCCACCGCGGCGTCCACCATCGCCCGGTTGTCCTCGGGGACCGCCACGTCGCAGCGGACCGCCAGGGCCTCGCCGCCCGCGGCCCGGATCGCCGCCGCCGTTTCCGCCGCGGCGTCGTGGTGGACGTCGGCCACCACCACGCTGGCGCCCTCGGCGGCGAACAGCAGCGCCGCCTCGCGCCCCATGCCGCCGCCGGCTCCGGTGATCAGCGCGACCTTCCCGGCCAGCCGCATCGCGCCTCCTGGCCGCCTTACCTGCCGGGAACGGGACGCCCGTCGTCGGGCGGCGGGGCGGCCGGGCCAAACGGCGTCGGCCCGAAGGGCGTCTCGAGGAAGCGGGTGAAGGTGTCCATGGGCTGCCAGGTCAGGCTCTCCAGCGCCAGGGCGTCCAGCCGGATCCAGTAGCCCAGCCGCGGCGAGGCGATCTCCAGCCGCTCGCCGTTGCGGGTTCGCACCTTGCGCACGCGCACGGTGGCGAACTCGTTGGTGATCTCCAGCAGCTGCTCGTCGGGGTCGGCCCTCACGGCAGGCTCCCTCCTCCCCACGCCGGTCCGGCGCCGGCGGCAAGGCCTCCGCGCGGGAGGGGCCGGACCCTCTCCCGGGCCCCCACGGCGCTCACACGAAGCACGAGGTCCCTGCAAAACCGGCAGAGACGCGCTCGCCGTACCCGGGCACCCACGGCGCTCACACGAAGAACGAGAGGTTCTGGGTCCCAAGCGTCGCCTGATCGACGACGAACTCCCGCCGCGCCAGCTTCCAGCCCCCGGCCTCGCGGCGCAGGACGTCGCGGCGTTCCCCCGACAGCAGCTCGACCTGCGGGCTGTCGCCGCGGTTGCGGTAGATCAGCACGTACGAGCGCACGTGCACCTCGTCCGGGCGCGGGCCGGGGGCGATGCGCACGTTGGAGACGAAGTGGCGGGTGCGCGAGGGCGGGTCCTCGGCCCACGCGAAGTCGGTGCGCAGGCGCCGCACGCGCAGCTCGAGCGTCGTGCGGTCGTCCCAGAAGTACTGCATCTCGCGCGTCACGTCGGTGGGGCTGCCCCGCTCGCGGGTCAGGCGCAGCGGCATCTGGTACTGGACGTCGTCGGTGAGCAGCGCGAGCCACTCCTCCAGCCGGCCGGCGTCCACCAGGGCCGCCTCCTCGTACAGAAACTCCAGCACCTCCTCGCGCAGCGCCGCCGCGCGGGCCCGCTCCGGATCGCTCGCCGCGGTCATTCCTCCACCGCCTCCTGCAGCAAGTCGAGCCAGCGCCGGTAGAATCCCCGGGCGTTGGCCTCGCTGTACTTGCCCTCGTAGGCCTGGCCGGGGCCGGGAAACGCCGTCGTGGGCGCCGCGTCCTTCCCCATCTCGTAGATGTAGCCCAGGCGCCCGGCCACCGGGCCCCGGCTGTTGCGCGTGATCTGCGTCCAGTTCTCGGTGTCGTCCTGGGAGAAGACCCCCGACGGTCCGAAGGTCAGGACGTAGGCCTGCCGCGACAGCTCCTTCCACGCCGGGGGCGCATTGCGCTCGACCAGCAGCCACGAGAGGACCTCGATGCGGTCGGGCGCCAGGGGCTGCCACTGGTAGAGCTCGGTGTGCGACACCAGCTGGCCCTTGAGGGTGACCGCCGAGATCAGGAACGACAGGTTGGGGAAGACGGTGCCGGGCATGTTGGCCAGCGTGCGCAGCAGCGCGAACTGCTCGGGCCGCAGCCGGCGCTCGTACTCGGGCAGCAGCGCCTCGGGGAAGATGCACCGGGCCGCCGGCGTGCCGACCATCACCCCGTGCCCGCGGCCGGCGTAGACGTGGTAGCCGTCCTTGGCCCAGCGCGCCGTGGGCGTCAGGCCGATCTCGGCGGTGGAGGCATGGGTGTGGAGCGTATGGTAGGCGTCGGAGGCGAAGTTCTCGGCCGGCAGCTTCCAGTTGCTGGCCAGCTCGTGCCGCCAGGGCGGCCCGACGACCTCCATCTCGGCGCGCCCGGCCAGGAGGTCGAGGTACCAGGCCATGGCACCCAGGTAGTCGCGCAGCGGCTCCGCCCGCTCGTGCCAGGTGGCGAAGACCAGGCCATGGTAGGCCTCGCTGCGGGCCTCCAGCAGCCCGAAGCGCGCGCGGTCGATGGCCTCGCCGTAGATCTCCTTCTGGAAGGGGATGCCGATCAGCTCCCCCGTGTTCTTGTAGGTGAAGCCGTGGTAGGGGCAGCGGAAGTGCGAGGCGTTGCCCAGATCGGCCCGGCAGATCCGCATGCCGCGATGCCGGCAGACGTTGAGCAGCACCCGCACGCGCCCGTCTTCGCCCCGCACCATGATGACGGGATGCTCGCCCATGCGGCGGGTGACGTAGTCGCCGGGGGCGGGCACCTCGCTCTCGTGGCCGACGAACAGCCAGCACCGCGTGAAGATGGCGTCCATCTCCAGGCGGAACAGGTCGGGGTCGGTGAAGATGAAGGCGGGGATCTCGCCCCGCTCCGGATGGACGCCCGCCAGGCGGTCGAGCGCCCGTCGCGCGCTCCTGGTCGTGACCGACATGCCCATCGCCTCCCCGATGCATCGCCCGGTGCTCACCACAGCCCCCTCAGCGGCCGAACATCTCCAGCACCCGCTGCGTCTGATGGGCCGCGGCGGGCCGCAGCAGCGGGATCTGCACGCCGGCGTCGCGGTACGCCTGCACGCGGCGGCGGACCTCGTCGGGCGTGCCGCTGGCCGTCATGCCCTCCACGTACGAGTCGGGGATGGCGCGGATCAGCGCGTCCATCCCGCCCTCGCGGTAGGCGGCCTCGAAGCGCGGGATGTCCTCGGCGTGGATGTAGGGCTCGCCCACCCGCATCTTGGGGCCGGCGATGAACGGCAGCTGGACGGGGTCGAACTTCGTGGCCACCTCCCACCGGATGGCGTCCAGGGCCGCCGCGTGGTCGTCCTCCACCGAGACGTTGATGATCTGGGCCACCACGAACGTCGACAGGTCGCGCCCGGCCCGCTGGGCGGCCTCCCGCACGATGCGCAGGGCGTTGCGGGTGTACTCGGGCGAGCAGACCGCGTTCAGGACGACCCCGTCGCCGATCTCGCCCGCCAGGCGCAGGCCGGCGCGGCTCGTGGCCGGGATGTAGATGGGAATCGTCCGTCGGGGCGGCGTCCACCCCAGGCCCACGTTGCGCAGTTTCACGTAGGTGCCGTCGTAGGAGATCCGCTCACCGGTGAGCACCAGCCGGATCACCTCGACCCACTCCCGCAGCGTCTGCACGGGATCGGCTTCGGGCAGCGCGTGGACGCGGGCGTGGCTGCGCGTGCAGGCGCCCGGCGCGATGGTCATGCGGCCGCCGGTCAGCTCGTCGAGGCTGGCCGCGGTCTGCGCCATGACCACCGGGCTGCGCAGGCGCACGATCTGCGTCGTGCCCAGCACCAGGCGCCGCGTGGCCAGCCCGATGGCCGACAGCGCCGTGACCGAGTCGCGCATCAGCTCGATCGTCTCCGAGAAGAACCCCATCTGGAACCCGCGCTCCTCGGCCTCCCGCATCAGGCGCGCCATCTCGTGCACGTCCGTGAACTTCCCGTATCCCAGCGCAAACCCCACCTGCTCCATCCCACGCTCCTCCCGCGACGGGGTCACTGCCGTCCCACCCCGCTGCCGGCGGCCCGCCGTGCCCGCAGCGCCGCCGTCGCCGCCGCATCGATCTCCCACTGCGCGGGCAGCCGCACCAGCTCGTCGGGACGCCCGGTGAACCGCACCACCACGCCGTAGTCGCGGGCAGCGCCCTCGGGGGTCACGTAGCCGTAGATCACGTCGTGCAGCACGCGCTCGGGCTCGCGCGCGAACGGGTCGCCGTAGCCGCCCCCGCCGGGCGTGTCGACGTGCACCACCTGGTGGGGCGCCAGCTCGATCAGGGCCTTGGGGTTGGGCCGGGTGCCGTCGTCGAGCCGCACCTCGCCCGGCGCGCCCGCGCGCCCGCCCCGCAGGCCCGGGGCCGGGAAGCGCGTGCGGTCGACGATGCCCGAGACGCTCCACCGTCCGCCGGCGCGGTTGGCGAACGCGGTGAGCTGCCCCAGCCCGCCCCGCCAGCGGCCGGCGCCGCCGGAGTCGGGACGCAGCGCGCGGTGGCGGAGCACCAGCGGCGTCAGGCTCTCCACCACCTCGGCGGGCACCCCGGCCACGCCGCTGGGGAAGCCCATGGCGCTCAGCCCGTCTTTCGTGGGCCGGGCGCCGGTGCCGCCCACCTGGAACATCGTGAACGTGAAGGGGGGCGTCTCGCCCTGCCAGACCGTGAGCCAGATCGCGTCGGCGCCCGGGGCCAGGAGACGCCCGGGGAGCGCATCGGCCAGCGCGGCGAAGATCGCCGTGGGCAGCATGTGCCCGATGGCGTGCCGGCTGGCCACGGGCGCCGGCGGGATGGCGTTGAGGATGCAGCCCGGCGGCGCGCTGACGTGCACCGGCCGGAAGCCGCCGTCGTTGTGGGGCACCTCGGGGTAGACGGCCGCCTTGAGCGCGAACGAGGCGTAGGCGCGGGTGTAGTTCAGCACCACGTTGATCCCCCGCGGGCTCTGTGGCGACGATCCCGCGAAGTCGATGAAGATCTCGTCGCCGGCGATGCGCACCCGGCAGCGGATCACGATGGGCTCGTCGAAGCCGTCACCCCAGGTCTCGCTGGTCCACTCGCCGTCGGGCAGCGCGCGGATGGCGGCGCGCACCGCGGCCTCCGAGCGACGCAGGATCTCGTCGGCGACGCCGTCGAGGTCGGCCAGCCCGAACTCGTCCATGAGCTCCAGCAGCGCGCGGGCCCCGGTGTCGTTGCACGCGGCCTGGGCGTGCAGGTCGCCGATGACCTCGTCCGGCAGGCGCACGTTGGCGCGGATGAGCGCCAGCAGGGTCTCGTTGAGGCGCCCGCGGTCGTAGAGTTTGAGCACCGGCAGCTGGAGCCCTTCCTCGTACACCTCGCGGGCCTGCGCCGACAGCACCCGGCCGCCGATGTCGGCGGCGTGACAGGTGTTGGCGAACAGCCCCACCAGCCGGCCCGCGCGGAACACGGGGGTCACGATCGTGATGTCGTTCACCTGCCCGGCGGTCATCCACGGGTCGTTGGTGATCACGACGTCGCCCGGCCCGAGCGTCTCTGGCGGGTAGACCGCCAGCACGTGCCGCATGCCCGTGGCCATGGCGTTGATGTGCCCGGGGGTCCCGCTGACGGATTGGGCCACCATGCGCCCCTGCGGGTCGAAGAAGCCACAGGCCAGGTCCTGGCTCTCGCGCACCACCGTGGAGAACGCGGTGCGCATCAGCGCGTCCTGCTGCTCGGTCACCACGGCCAGCAGGCGGTTCCAGACGACCTCGAGGGTCACGGGGTCGACGGCGCGGTCAGCCATGACGCTCCTCGGCGGGGACGCCGGCGGTCGCGCGGCCGGGGCACGCCGCCCCCAACGGCGCGCGTCGGGTGCTGTGCTCAGGCATCGGTGAGCTCCACGACGATGTTCAGGCGCGCGTCCACCCGCGCGCGGCCCCGCGGGCCGACCACCAGCGTGGACTCGCGCTCCTCGACGATCGCGGGGCCTCGCAGCACCGCGCCCGGGACCAGCGCGTACCGGTCGAAGACCGGGGTCGCGACGAACCCGCCGGCCTCCGGGAAGTACGCCGGCCGATGCCCCGTGCACGCGTCGCCGGCCGCCGCGCGGGGCACGGCCAGGTCGACCTCGGGCGCGGGACCGCTGCAGGTCACACGCCAGTTCATGACCTCCAGCGGCACGTCGGGGCCGGGCCGGCCGTAGCGCGCCGTGTAGGCGACCCGGAACGCTTCGGCGAGCGCCGCGGCCCGGCTTGCCTCCAGCCGGCCCGCGGGCAGCGGCACCGCCACCTCGTGGCCCTGGCCGACGTAGCGCATCTCGGCGGTGCGCTCGATGGCGATGGCGTCGGCCGGCGCGCCCGATCGGGTCAGCAGCGCCCGTCCCTCGGCGGCCATCTCGTCCAGCAGCGCGTTGACCTGCGCCCAGTCCAGCGCGTCCAGGCGGCCGTAGGCGCTGCGCGCGAAGTCGAAGGCGAGCGGTGCCGCCAGCAACCCGATGGTCGAGCCCACCCCGGCGCCGAGCGGCACGATGATCGCGGGCAGGCGCAGGATCGTGGCCAGGTGGTAGGCGTGGACCGGGCCCGCCCCGCCGAACGCGAACAGCGGCATCCGGCGCGGGTCGGCGCCGCGCTCGGCCAGGTGGGCGCGCGCGGCGTTGGCCATGTTCTCGTTGACGATCTGGTGGATGCCCCACGCCGCCTCCTCGAGGCGCAGGCCCAGCGGCCGCGCGACGCGGGCCAGCGCGCGCCGCGCGGCCTCCACGTCGAGGCGCATCCGCCCGCCGAGGAAGTAGTCGGGGTTCAGGTAGCCGAGCACCAGGTCGGCGTCGGTCACCGTGGGCTCCTGGCCGCCGCGGCCGTAGCACGCGGGCCCGGGCTCGGCGCCGGCGCTGTCGGGCCCCACCTTGAGGGTGCCGACCGCCGAGACGCGCGCGATGCTGCCGCCGCCCGCGCCGATCTCGATCATGTCGATGACGGGGATCTTCACCGGCAGGCCGCTGCCGCGGCGGAAGCGGTAGACGCGGTCCACCTCGAACTCGTGGACCTTGAGCGGCCGCCCGCCGACGACCGCGCAGAGCTTGGCGGTGGTCCCGCCCATGTCGAACGAGAGCAGGTCGGTGACGCCGGCGCGCCTGCCCAGGTAGGCCGCGGCCAGGGCGCCGGCCGCCGGCCCCGACTCCAGCAACCGCACCGGGAAGCGCGTGCCGGTCTCCACGGTGGCGACGCCGCCGCTGGAGAGCATCACGAACACCTCGCACGCGGCGCCGAGCCCCTCCAGCCGTCGCAGCAGGCCGCGCAGGTACGTCTCCACGCGCTCCTGCACGTAGACGTTGGCCGCCGTGGTGCTCATGCGGGGGTATTCGCGGATCTCCGGCGCGACGTCGGCGCCGAGCGCCACACGGATCTCGGGGGCCACCTCGGCGAAGAGCTCGGCTGTGCGGCGCTCGTGCTGCGGGTAGCGGAACCCGTGCAGGTAGCAGACGGCGACGGCGCGCACGCCTTTGGCGCGCAGCTCCGCGGCCAGCCGCCGCACGTAGGCCTCGTCCAGGGGCTGCAGCACCGTGCCGTCGGCTGCGATGCGCTCGGGCACGTCGAAGCGCAGGTAGCGCGGGATCAGCGGGCGGGGCGCCTCCAGGTCGAGATCGTAGAGGTCGAAGCGGTGCTCCCGGCCGATCTCGATGGCGTCGCGGAATCCCGCGGTGGTCAGCAGGGCGGTCAGGGGCCCTTTGCGCTCGATGAGGGCGTTGGTCACCAGCGTCGTCCCGTGCACCAGGGTCCCCCGCGCGCCCCGGGCGAGGGCACCGGCCTCCACCAGGGGCCGCAGGCCCACCTCCACGGCCTCGCTGGGATCCGCCGGCGTGCTCAGCGTCTTGCCGATCACCGTGCCGCCGTCGGCGCCCAGCAGCAGCAGGTCGGTGAAGGTGCCGCCGATGTCGACCCCGACCCGGTAGGCCACGGCCGCGTCCCTCATGGCCGGCCGCCGACGCCGGTCGCCAGCCGGCGCCTCCCCTGCCCGCTGCGGATGAGGCCGACCCCGCGGGCAGCAGCACGACGCCCGCGGGCGAGGCGGCGGCCAGGACCACGGTGGCGACCGCAGCGTGGCCCAGCGCCGCCGCGGACCGCGGCACGACGCCTGTGGCTGGAGCGCCCGCTCATTCCCGAAATCCTGGCGGTGGCGGGCTCTGCCGCCACAGGTCGAAGATCACGGGCTGACGGCGCGCGTCGTGGTCCTCGTCGTCGGCGATCGTCTCCATCTCGCAGAAGAACTCCACGCGCACGCCGTGCGGGTCGCGCACGTAGACGGCGATGTTGTTGCCGGCCGCGTGCCGCACCGGCCCCACCTCCACCGGCCAGCCCTGCGCGGCCAGCCAGTCCATCACGGCCTTGATGCCGTTCCAGTCGCCGACGTCGTAGGCGTGGTGGTGGAGCAGGGGGCGGTCGTACTTGAGGAACCCCACGGCGTGGTGCTCGGCCGCGCACCGCAGGAAGGCCTGCACCCCGGGCACCCAGTCGGAGACCCGGAACCCGATGGCGCGGAAGAAGGCCAGGTCGTCGTCGGGGGAGGGGCTCATGCGGGTGACGTGCGCCAGGCGCAGCCGCGGCGCGGGCCCCGCGGGGACCAGCACCGGCAGCCGCGCGGTGGCGCGGTAGACCTCGTTCCACATGCCGAGCGAGTCCTGGAACTGGAACGCCACGCCCAGCCGGCCAGGCTCCGCCGGCGCGTCGCGCACGGGCACGCCCCGGGACGCCACCTGAGCCCGCAAGGCGACGGTCGCCTCGTCGCTGTCGGTCTCCCAGCCGAAGTGCAGGACGTCTGCGCGCTCGGCAGCGTGCAGCTCGAGGCAGTGGTGTTCGAACTGCCCGCGGAGGTAGACGCGCCCCTCGCCCTCCTCGGCGACCGCCAGCCGGACGACGCGCGTGTAGAAGTCCACGGCGCGGGAGAGATCGGGCACGCACAGCGCCACGTGGCCCAGGCGCACGATGCGGCGGGGCGTGCGGGCGGCGCTAGCATCAGACCACGACGCGCTCATCGCCCGGCCGCCTCAGGCGGGATGCCGGCCCACGAAGAACCGGTCATCGGGATCCGTGGTGACGTCCAGCCCGGACTGGACCGCGCCCTCGCGCAGCAGCCGCATCTGTGCGGCGTTGAGCCGCATGTGCGGCATGCGGATCGGCCCGCCGTTGAACCCGTTCAGCCAGTCCATGTACTTCCACGCCAGCCGGTGCACCAGGGACGCGCCGCTCACGGTGGCGCGCAGCGCCTGGTAGGCCTCCCGGCAGGGCTGCAGCTGCCAGTAGAGCGCCATGGCCTCCTCCCACCGCCCCTCGTGCATCAACCGGAACAGCCTGGGGATCCGGTCCCCGAAGTAGTTGTAGTAGCTGGTGCCCAGCCACTGCATGCCGTAGGCGTCGACCCACACCGGGGCGTTGTGCTCGAACGGATCGGTGACCACCAGGAGGTGGCCCAGGCGCTTCTGGATCTCGACCATGCCGCCCGTGCCCGGGTGGCCGCATTCGTACTTGAGGGCCACGACGGTGTCGAGCTGCGCCATGCGCACCAGCGCCTCGGGCGGGAAGGCCGAGGGGTGCAGACGGCGGAAGCCCCAGAAGCCGATGGCGAACAGGATGATGGCCAGGTTCGTGCCGCGGCTCACCGCCTCGGTGTAGGCGACGAGGTCGTCGACGCTCTGCGGGTAGAACGTGAGCGGGTACGCCAGCAGCACCGCCGAGCACCCGGCGTCCTCGGCGACCCTGCACATCGCGAGCAGGTCCTCCAGGGTGTCGAACGAGCCGTGGAGGACCAGGTGGTAGCCGGCCGGCACCGTCGCCGCGGCGATCTCGATGAACTGCGCCATCTCCTCGCGAGTCGTGCCGCACTCGGAGGCCAGCAGCGAGCCCCAGAAGCCGCACTCCACCGACCGGCGGAGGTCGTGGCGGATCGCGGCCGGGTTGAGCCGGCGCAGGTCACCGGTGAACGTGGGCATGACGACGTTGCAGACGCCGCGCATGGTGGCCCTGGCCCACGCCTTGGCCTCGTGACGGCGGTAGGGGAGCGCCATGGGGCTACCGCGGCGCGGCCCGCACCGCGGCGCCATCCCCGGCGGCCGCCGCCCGCCGGGCGCGCTGCAGGCGACGGGCCAGGAAGCGCCGGGTGCGGTCGATGTGCACGCGGACCAGCGCGGACGCCTCGGCGGCGTCGCCCCGGGCGAGGGCCTCGACCAGGGCCCGGTGCTCCGCGTTGGCCGAGCGGATGCGGGGACGCGGGCCCGCCACCGTCTGGAGGAACCGGTCGATGGCCATCCGCACGGCGTCCAGCAGCGTGGGCAGCAAGGGATTGCCGGCGAGCGTGGCGATCTCCTGGTGGAAGCGCCGATCGAGGTCGAGCCAGGCCTCGGGCTGCTGCTCGCGCACCATGGCCTCCACCAGCGGGCGGAGCCGGCCGGTCACCTCGGGCCGCCGCGCGGCGCGGCGCACCGCCAGCAGCTCCAGCGTGGTGCGCACCGCCCACAGGTCGTCCAGGTCCTCCACCTCCAGGGGCGTCACCACCGCGCGCTGGTAGGGCGCCAGGCGCAGGGCGCCGGCGGCGGCGAGGTGCCGGAACGCCTCGCGCACCACGGCGCGGCTCACTCCCAGCTCCCGCGCCAGCGCGAACTGGTTCAGGACGCTCCCCATGGGCAGACGGCCTGCCGCGATCTGCTCGCGCAGGGTGGCCGCCACGATCTCGGCCAGGGTCGGCCGGTCGCGCAGCCGATCGAACGTACCAGGCGATGCCATCCGCTCTTCCCTCCCGCCGTGGATGTCAGCGGATCGCGACGAGGGCGACCTCCCGCTCCCAGAAGACGACCCGGTTGCGCACCGCGGCCAGGGCCCGATCCATCGCAAAGCCCATGACCGCCACGATCGCGACGCTGGCGAAGACCCGCGCCTGCGACAGCGACGCGGACGCGTAGAGGATCAACCACCCCAGCCCTTCGGTGGAACTGACCATCTCGGTCAGGATGGTGATGATGAAGGCGATGGGCAGGGCGATCCGGAACCCCGTGAACACCTGCGGCGCCGCCGCCGGCGCCATCACCTTCCAGACGACCTGCCAGCGGGTGGCGCCCATGTTCTGTGCCGACCAGACGTAGAGGCGGTCCACGCCGCGCACGCCGTGGTAGGTGGAGATGGCAACGGGGTAGAGGCACTCGAGCGCCACGAGGACGATCTTCGACAGGTGGCCGATGCCGAACAGGAAAACGAAGATGGGGTACAGCGCGATCCGGGGCACCGGGTAGCCCAGGGCGAACAGGGGCTCGATGGCCCGCTCGCACGCGGGCAGCCGGCTCATCGCGATCCCCAGCGGCACCCCGACGGCCACCGCGAGCCCAAACCCCGCCATCACCCGTGTGAGCGACGCCCCGACGTGCACCCCCAGCTGCGGGCTCTGGAGCACCAGGACCAGCTGCCCGGCGATGGCTCCCAGGTCGGGGACGAGCCGGGGGTTGGTCAGGCCCGACCGTGCCACCACCTCCCACAGCGCCAGCACCGCGGCCACGGGCGCGGCCGACGCCACGACGCGCCGCGCGGCCGTCGGACGCGGTGTGAACGCGGCAAACACCCCGCGCGCGCCTGTCCTTCCGGTCACCGTCGCCCCCTATCCACGCGGCGTCTCCTCCGCCAGCAGGTAGCCGGCCAGCAGCCGCCGCCGCAGGCGCGACAGCAGCCGGTCGGCCCCGAAGCCCAGCACCGCGATCGCCACCAGCGCGGCGAACATCAGGGCGCTGCGACCGCTGACGTCGGCGCTGATGAGCAAGAACCCCAGCCCGAGGCGGTTGGACGAGCCGACCAGCTCGGAGGCCAGCACCAGGATGAACGCCAGCGCCAGCGCCACGCGCAGGCCGCTGAAGATGTGCACCGCAGCACCGGGCACCAGCACCCGGACGAAGATCCGCCCTCGACTCGCCCCCATGTTTTGCGCTGCCCAGATCCACAGGGGGTCCACCGCGCGGACCCCGTAGAGGGCCGCGATGTAGCAGGGGAAGAAGCACGAGAGGGCGATCAGCAGGATCTTGGAAGCGTCGCTGATGCCGAACCAGACCATGAGCACCGGCAGGAACGCCACCTTCGGCACCGGGTACGCGAGCGACACCAGGGGCTCGGTGACGCCGGCCACCGGCCGCACGGCCCCGGCCATCAGTCCCAGCCCAAGACCCAGCCCGGCGCCCAGCGCGAACCCGGCCAGCGATCGGTAGAGGCTCACGGCGCTGTGGACGGCCAGCTCGCCGGTGCGCATCAGCGCCGCCACCTCCCGCACGACGTCGACCGGGCTGGAGAGATAGCCGGGCAGCGCGCCGAGGCTCGCCATGATCTGCCAGAGCGCCGATACACCGACCAGCAGTCCCGCCGCCTCGCGGGTCACGAGATCCTCCTCACGGCGGCCGCCGTCCAGGGTCCGTCCCGCCGGGGCACCGGCGCGTGGCGTCCGGCCGCCACGGAGCCGACCACCGCGCCCCGGCCGTCTCGTCGCGGCGCGATCCCCGCAGCAGCGATGGTCCTCGTCCGTCCGTGGCCGCTCACGGTGCCCTCTCCGTGTCGCCGCGGCGCTCGCGGCCATCCGCCCGCGCTGGACCTGGCTGCACCGCGGTGGTCACCCGCGTCCCTCTGTGACGTCGCGGAGCTTGAGCACTTCCTCCCGCAGCAGATCCCACACCTGATTGCGGCGGTCGAGGAACGCCTGGCTCTTCTTGATCTCGAGCCGGCGCGGCCGCGGCAGACGCACGGCCACCTCGGCCTTGATGCGTCCGGGCCGCGCCGAGAAGACCACCACGCGGTCGCCCAGGTAGACCGCTTCCTCGACGTCGTGGGTGACGAAGAGGACGGTCTTCCCGGTCTCCAGCCAGATCCGCTGGAGCTCCTCCTGCATCAGCTCGCGGGTCTGGGCGTCGAGGGCGCCGAAGGGCTCGTCCATCAACAGCACCGCGGGGTCGAACGCGAGCACGCGCGCCAGGGCCACCCGCTGCTTCATGCCACCCGACAGCTCCGCCGGGAACGCGTCCTTGAACGCCAGCAACCCCACCAGGCTGAGGTAGCGCTCGGCGATCGCCAGCCGCTCGGCGCGGGGCCGCCCCTGGACTTCCAGGCCCCAGGTGACGTTGCCGAGCACCGTCCGCCACGGAAACAGCGCCAGCTCCTGGAACATCACGCCGCGGTCAGGGCCCGGGCCGCGTACCTCCCGGCCGGCGATGCGCATGACCCCGGTGCTCGGCGGCACGAAGCCTCCCAGCAGGTGGAGGAACGTGCTCTTGCCACAGCCGCTGGGACCGACGATCGTGACGAACTCGCCGGCGGCCACCTGGAGCGACAGGTCCTCCAGCGCCGCCACCCGCCGCGCGCCCCGGACGAAGACCTTGGACAGCCCCCGCACGTCCACCAGGGGGCTGGTGCCCGCGGGCGAGGGAACGGGCGACGGCTCGACGGACATGGTGCAAAGGCCGCGCACTGCGGGGCGCGGCCTAGTACGGCAGCATCGAGGTGTCCACGAGCTTGCGCACGTCCACCGGCTTCTGCTGCCAGCCCAGCTTCAGGTGCAGCTCCTGCATCCGCCGCAGGACGTCGAAGGAGATGCGCCCCGAGGGCTCGCGGTACCAGTCCTGCATGTCGAAGTAGACCGCCGGAGGAATGGCGACGAAGCGCTTGTCGATGAGCGCCTGCCGGGCCTCCCGGGGATTGGCCAGGTACCAGCGCGTCGCCGTGACGAAGTCGCGCAGGAAGGCCCGCACCGCCTCACGGTGACGCTCGATGAACTCCGGGCGCAGGAAGAGGACGAGGAGTTCTTCCTCGAAGGGCACGCCGGTCTTGGAGGTGTAGACCACGGTCACCCCGCCGCGCAGCAGCTCGAGGTGCAGGAACGGGTTGGGGAACGTGCCCACGTCGATGCGGCGCGCGCGCAGCGCCTCGCCCATGGCCGGGAACGGCACGACCACGAAGCTCACGTCGCGGTCTGCGTTCAGGCCGGCGGTGTCCACCGCGGCGCGCGCCCACAGTTCGGTCGAGGTCTTGAAGCCGACGATGCCGATGCGCTTGCCGCGCAGGTCACGGGGCGAGCGGATCCCGGCGCCCTCCAAAGCCAGATACGCGGTGTTGAACCAGTTGCCGCCGGGGACCTCCCGGGCAATGCTCGCCACCAGTTTGAGCGGGACCCCCTGCTCGCCGGCGAACAACGCCGTGGGCGCAGGGATCGTCCCGCCGTCGATCTGGCCCGCCTCGTAGGCGCGCAGGCGGTCGTCGCTGGCCCGGAAGGCCACGAGCCGCAACGTGTACGCCTTGCCCTGGTTGGGCGTCACGTCCGGACGGGCGCCCATCAACCACAGTTGTTCCTCGGCCGCAAACCCGTGCCCGAGGCGGATCTCCACCGGCCCCGCGGGACCGGCCCGTCCCGCCCCGCCGACGACCGCGACCGCCAGGAGCGCTGCCAGGGTGCACACCGCCAGCCTCATCGCTCTCCCCCCTCCGCCCGCGCGGGATGCTGTACTGCCAGCCCACGACATACCGCGCCCCTCGGCCCGCCGCCCCCACGACGGCCACCCTGGGGCGCAGGTGCCGGGGCGCACTGCGGCCCAGCTGCCCGTTCCCGCCACGACCGCTGCAGCCAGGCACTGCTGGGCGCCGATGCGGTGCTCACGGCACCCGGCTGCCCGTTCCCGCCACGACCGCTGCAGCGGCCACCTCTGTACACCCGGTGCCAGGTGGCAGAGGCGCTCACCGGCGCTCATGGCGGAAACTGTATGACAGTTTGACAGTTCTACGATTCGCGTCGTTTTCCTGCCGCGCGCCGTGCACGCCGTGGGGAAACGCGGCGCGCGCTCGCGCAACGAACCCGGGGCACCTGCTCGCCGACGGCACGACCGCCACCGACAGTGCCTGTCACACCCAGAGACCACACGTCTGACGTCCCGGCAGGTGGGGCATATCACGTGCGAGGAGATCTGGAGGAGCGTATGACGGCGACCTACAACATGCTGCTCGTCGGCCTGGCCGGCATGGCGATCGGGTGGATCCTCGCCCTGCGTGCCCTCACCGAACTGGGGCTGTGGGGGCCGCTGGCCGGCCTGGCGTTCCTCGGACTCGTCATCGTCGGCCTGATCCGCGCCGCGGACATCTAGACGGCGCACCCGGCAAGCGGTCGCCGGGTGGCCTCCTTCCTCTGGCGAGAGCCGGGTCCCGGCCAGGCACGCACCCTCTCACACGGCCACGTTCGTTCCCCTCGGCAAGGCCCCCGCTCCGATAGGGCATCTGCAGGAGCTCCCCGGCTGACTGGCGAACTGGCGTTCGGATCTCTGGATCCCCTGCGACGGCGGCCCCTGGCCGGGTGCGCGACCATCGGCGCACCCTCCCGCAGGAACGGATGACGGTGGCGGTGCGACGATGACCCTCGAGCAGGTCCTGGACGCCCTCAAGACGGCGCCGGCCACCGCCGGCGGCATTACGGCCTGGCGGGAGCTGCCGGCCAGGCCGGCAGCGTGGGCACCGCTCCCCGACGCCCTCGACCCGCGCCTGGCGGCGGCGCTGCGCCGCAACGGCATCGAGGCGCTCTACAGCCACCAGGCCGAGGCGTGGGAGGCGGTGCGGGCGGGCAGGCACGTGGTGGTGGTCACCCCCACCGCCTCGGGGAAGACGCTGTGCTACAACCTGCCGGTGCTGGACGCGGTGCTGGGGGCCCCGCAGACGCGCGCCCTCTACCTGTTCCCGACCAAGGCGCTCTCGATGGACCAGGTGGACGAGCTGCAGCGGCTGATCGACGCCCTCGACGTCGACGTCGACGTCAAGGCCTACACCTACGACGGCGACACCCCCGCGCAGGCCCGGCGCGCCATCCGCACGGCCGGCCACATCGTCGTGACCAACCCCGACATGCTGCACGCGGCGATCCTCCCGCACCACACCCAGTGGCTGCGCCTGTTCGAGAACCTGCGCTACGTCGTGCTCGACGAGCTGCACACCTACCGGGGGTTGTTCGGCAGCCACGTGGCCAACGTGTTGCGCCGGTTGCGGCGGCTGTGTCGGTTCTACGGCACGGCGCCGCAGTTCATCTGCTGCTCGGCGACCGTGGGCAATCCCAAGGAGCTGGCCGAACGCCTGCTGGAGGAGCCGGTGACCCTCGTCGACCGGAACGGCGCCCCGGCGGGGCCCCGGGTGTTCGTCATGTACAACCCGCCGGTGGTCAACCGGGCGCTGGGGATCCGCCGCGACAGCATCCTGGAGGCCGGACGCCTGGCGGGCGAGTTCATCCGCAACCGCATCCCCCTCATCGCCTTCGCCCGCAGCCGCCGCACCGCCGAGCTGCTCACCACCGCCTTCAAGGAGACCGCGGCGATCCACGGCGTGGGCGCGCACCGCGTGGCCGGCTACCGGGCCGGCTACCTGCCCGGCGAGCGCCGCGCCATCGAGCGGGGCCTGCGCGAGGGCGAGGTGCTGGCCGTGGCAGCGACCAACGCGCTGGAGCTCGGCATCGACATCGGGCGCCTCCGCGCGGCGCTGCTGGTGGGCTACCCGGGGACCATCGCCTCCACCTGGCAGCAGGCGGGGCGCGCGGGCCGCACCGGCGACCTGGCGGTGGCGATCCTGGTGGCCACCAGCGATCCGCTCGACCAGTACATCGTGCGCCACCCCGAGTACTTCTTCGAGCAGCCCCCGGAGGCCGCGCTGCTCAACCCCGACAACCTCTACGTGCTGACCAGCCACGTGCGGTGCGCGGCCTTCGAGCTGCCCTTCGCGGACGGCGAACGGTTCGGCCCGCCCACGCTCCCCGAGATCCTCGACTACCTCGCCCGGCAGCGGATCCTCCACCACGAGGGCGGCCGGTGGCATTACATCGCCGACGCCTATCCGGCGCGGGACGTCTCGCTGCGCAGCGCCTCGGTGGAGAACGTGGTGATCATCGACACCACCGAGGCCACCCCGCGCGTGATCGGCGAGGTCGACCTGGCCAGCGCCCCCGCCCTGGTGCACGAGGACGCCATCTACCTGCACCTGGGCCAGCAGTACCACGTGGACCGCCTGGCGTGGGACGAGCGCAAGGCCTACGTCCACCGCGTCACCGTCAACTACTACACCACCGCGCAGATCGCCGTGGACGTCCGCGTGCTCCAGGAGTTCGCCCGCAGCGCCGACGCCCCGTCAGCCGCCTGGGGCGAGGTGGTGGTCACCTACCGGCCCACGATCTACAAGAAGCTGACCCTTGAGCGCCACGAAAACGTCGGGTGGGGGCCGATCCACCTGCCCGAGTCGACGCTGCACACCTCGGCGTACTGGATGACGCTGCCGCCGCTGCCGCTGTCCCGCGACGAGGTGCAGAGCGTGCTGGCGGCCCTGACGCACGCGCTGGCGCACGTCGCCGCGCTCTACCTCATGTGCGACCCGCGCGACCTGGGGCGCACCTACGAGGTGGCGTCGCCGCACACCGGCCGGCCCACGGTCTTCCTCTACGATGCCGTGCCCGGTGGCGTGGGGTTCGCCGAACGCCTCTTCCGCCTGCGGGCCGAGGTGCTGGCGGCTGCGCGCGACCTCATCGCAGCATGCGGCTGCGGGGCCGGGTGCCCCTCGTGCGTGGGCCCCGCGCTCGAGACCGGCCACCGCGGCAAGGCCCTCGCGCTCGAAGTGCTCGATGTCCGCCTGGCCCCCCGCTCCGGCAGCCGCTGACGACGAGCGGACGGCCACCCCCGCGGCGTCGCTCGGCGCGCGGCTGGCCGCGTCCGGTGCGCGCATCGTGCTCGACCCCCTGCT
>CAZGNA010000012.1:18354-32094 GCA_964526945.1 uncultured bacterium | reverse complement strand
AACGCATCGAGCGATTCCGAATCTGAGGGTTTTCACGCCCGATTTGGGTTCAACGGACAGACACTCCGGCTCGCCGACCTGGCGGGCCGCCCGGTGATTCTGCTCTTCTGGGCGGAATGGTGAGTCACGTGCAACCGTGACGCCCCCGTGTGGGAGCGCACCTACCGGCAGTGGAAGGCCAGGGGTGTCGAGTTCGTCGGGATCGGACTCCTGTCCAGCGGAGCCCGAAGTCTGGAGTTCGTACGGCGACACCAGCTCACGTTCCCCAACGGGTTCGACGCCGACGGACGCATCGCGCGGGCCTACGGGTTCACCCACCAGCCGTGGTGGGCCGTGATCGCCCGCGATAGGAGCCTGGTGCGCGCAGCGTTCGGCCCGCGGGACGAGAACGAGCTGGTGAGCACGCTGCGCACGCTGGTGCGGCCCTAGCTATCCTTCCGGGCGTGCCGATGGCGGCGGAGGGAGGGACGGCTGCAGCCGGCGCAGCACCGCGCCCGGTGGCCCGACATCCAGGGGTGCCCCATCGCGAAACGCGATGACCACGTCGGCGGTGGGCGCCACGCGGGTGCCCGGCAGCAGGACGCCCATCAGGTTGAGCGGGTCGGCCGCGGCGACCACGACCACCTCGCCGGCCGCCGGCGTCCGCCGCACGACGCGCAGCGCCTCGACCGCTTCGGGCAGCGCGAACTGCTCGCCGACGAACCCGGCGACGAACCGCCCGCCGCGGACGAGCCCCTGCGCCTCCCAGCGCCGGTACACCTCCAGCAGGGCGCGCCAGGGCGGCGCGGCGTGCTCGCGGGCCAGCACCTCCCGCAGCACGATGCCCCAGCGCCGGAGCAGCTGACGCGCCCAGGCTTCGGCGCGCTCCCCCGCGGGCGTGCGCTCGCCGCCGCCAGGCCACAGCGCCCAGCGGCCGGTGGGCAAGGAGCGGGCGTGCATCCGCAGGCTCCACCCGGTCCACGAGCGGTCTGCTGCAGGTCCGGCGAGCGCCCCCTCGGGATGCCCGCCTGCTCGGTTCCAGCCCGATCCGCGCCCCCCGACGTACGTCGGGCGCCACCGATGGGGCGACGGTCCCCGCAGCAGACGGCGCAGGCCTGCCATGCCGTCGCCGCTCACCCACCCGTGCCTCACGAGCTCCCACAGGGCGTCCTCGACCTCGGTCGGCGAGCGCTGCACCGCCCGGACGATCTCGGGGAAGAACGACGCGCCGTGTGCCGCGAGGTGGGCCACCACCTCCTGCGCCGCCGGCGACAGATCGGCCTGCGTGCGAGCGGTCCGGTGCGGGTCCAGCAGCGCCGGCAGGTCGTCGCGCAGCACGAACGACAGCGGCGCCGTGCGCAGGGGTCGCGGCGGCCGACCGCGGCGCGGGGCGGCGTGCGCGTCCGCAGGCGGGCTCTCCGCGCCGCCGGACAGCCGTCCCCACGTCACGGTGCCGGCCAGGCAGAGCGCGTCGAGATCGGCCGGGTCGTAGGCGCGCACGCGCAACGGTAGCACCGTGGCCTCCCACGCCGGCGCGGGCAGCTCCAGGCCCTGCAGCTGCCCGATCACCGCCAGCAACCCGTCGCGGCCGTGCAGCTGGGTGCCCGGATGCGCATGCTGCCAGCGGAAGAGGAACCGCATGAACTCCGCAGCGGGCACCGGGTCGATCTCGGCGCGCAGCCGGCCCAGCGTGAGCCGGTGGATGCGCGCCAGGAGCCGGCGCTCGCACCACTCGAGCTCCTCCGCGCCGGAGGTGAACCGACCGCGCAGCGCCACCCCCTGGGCCTCCAGCGCCAGGAGGGCCTGCTCGACGCCGCGGACGGGCAGGCCGAGCCTGTCGGCCAGCGCCGCCGCCGTCGTGGGGCCGATCACCTGCAGCCACCCGTGCACGAGCGCCGCCAGGGCCGCTGCGAGCCCGTCGGGCGCCGGCGTTCCGCCAGCCGCCCCGCTGACCTCGGGGGCGCACGTCGCGTCGGGATACACCGTGCGGACCAGCGCCAGGCGTTCCGTGGCCACCCAGGCGCGGTGTGCGCGGCCGCGCTCGTCGTCCCAGGTGACGAGAGTGGCGCGACCGGCTTCAGCCAGCGCCTGCGCGAACGGCGTCCACGCGGGCGCGTCGTCGACCGGCAGCAGGCCCACCGTGAGCAACAGGTCGTGCAGTTCCTCCGGATCCCGGACCGGAGGCCAGGCCTCGGCGCGCACCCGGGCGATGGCCGCATCGTCCAGTGCGCCCATGCCGGCCGCCAGGTCGGGGGCGAGGCGACGCACGCGCACGGCGCGGGCCCGCCGTTCTTCCAACGGCGCGTCGTCGAGGAACGCGTAGGGGTTGGCGTGGAGGATCTCGTGGGAGGCCGGGGAGGGAGCCGGCGTCTCCACCGCCACGGTGCGAATCTCCCCCCGCTCGAGGGCGCCGATGACCGCCCGCAGGCCGTCCAGGTCCATGGCCTCGTGGAGCCCGTTGCGGATCGTCTCGGTGACGAGCGGGTGGTCCGGCGGGGTGATCGGACCGGCGTGGTTGTCCTGGCACGCCACCTGCGCGGGGAAGACCGCGGCCAGGAGGTCTTCGGCGCGCATGCGCTGGATGGGCATCGGCACGCGCCGGCCGCCGCGGTACCGGAGGACCGCCAGCGCCCGCGTCGCGTTCTGCCGCCAGCGGGTGGTGAACAGCGGCGAGGCCAACAGCGCCTGCACCAGGTCGGCTTCCACCGTGGCGGTGCGCACGAAGGCAAAGACGCTCTCCAGCGGGAACGCGTGCTGCTCGCCCAGCGATAGTACGATCCCATCGTCGGTGGCGGCCGCCTGCAGCTCGAAGTCGAAGGTCAGGCAGAAGCGCTTGCGCAGCGCCAGCCCCCACGCCCGGGTGATCCGGCTGCCGAAGGGCGCGTGGAGGACCAGCTGCATGCCGCCCGCTTCGTCGAAGAACCGCTCGGCCACCACGGTGCGCTGGCTGGGCATCACGCCCAGAACGGCGACGGTGTCCGCCGCGTACGTGACGAGCTGCTCGGCGCCCCAACGGTCGACGCCGGTCTCCTCCACCAGCCAGGCGATGGTGGCGTCGCGGTCGGCGAGCCCGGCCGTCAGGCGTTCGCGCAGCGCCGACACCGCGGCCGACAGCTCGGGCGTCCGGCCTGGCGCCTCGCCCAACCAGAACGGGATGGACGGGGGTGCCCCGTGCGCGTTGGTCACCCGCACCGTGCCCGCCTCGACGCGCCGGATCTGCCACGACTGGTTGCCCAGCAGGAAGATGTCCCCGGCCTGGCTCTCCACGGCGAAGTCCTCGTTGACCTTGCCGACCGTGACGCCCGTGGGTTCTTCCACCACGTCGTAGTCCGCGGTCTCGGGGATGGCCCCGCCCGAGGTGATGGCCGCCAGGCGTGCCCCGCGCCGTGGGCGCAGCATGCCGTGGACGCGGTCGCGGTGCAGGTAGGCGCCGGTCCGGCCCTGGCGCGCCGCGATGCCGTCGGCGAGCATGGCGACGACCTGCTCGAACGTCGCGCGGGACAGCCCCCGGTAGGGGTAGGCCCGGCGAACCATGGTCCACAGCGCCTCCTCGGAGATCTCCTGGGCGGCCACCGTGGCCACGATCTGCTGTGCCAGCACGTCCAGGGGCGCGTCGGGCAGCACCGTGCGGTCGAGCTGGCCCGCGCGCACGGCGTACACCGCCGCCGCGCTCTGCAGCAGGTCGTCGCGCGTGAGGGGGAAGAGGACGCCGCGGGGCACCGCGTCGATGCCGTGGCCCGACCGGCCCACGCGCTGCACCAGCTGGGCCAGCGAGCGCGGGGCGCCCAGGTGGCAGACCAGGTCCACGTCCCCGATGTCGATGCCCAGCTCCAGCGACGCGGTGGCGACCACCACGGGGACCTGGCCGGTCTTCAGCCGCTGCTCGGCGTCCAGCCGCACGTGGCGCGCCAGGCTCCCGTGGTGGGTGGCGACGCGCCCCGGGCCCAGGCGCTGGGTGAGCTGGTGTGCCACCCGTTCGGCGAGCCTGCGGGTGTGGACGAAGACCAGCGTCGTGCGATGCGCCGTGGCCAGCGCGGCCACCCGATCGTAGACCTCGGCCCAGTGGTCGTGGGTGGCGATCGCTCCCAGGGGCTGCTGGGGGACCTCGATCGAGAGCTGCCACGTGCGCTGGTGGCCCATGTCCACCACGGCGCAGTCGGGCGTGCCGTCGGGGTGCAGCCGCGCGGTGCCCACGAGCCACCGTGCGATCTCCTCGATCGGCCGCTGCGTGGCCGAGAGGCCGATGCGCTGCAGACGCGTCCCCGCCAGCAGGTCCAGGCGCTCCAGCGACAACGCCAGGTGGGCGCCGCGTTTGTCGCCGGCGACGGCGTGGAGCTCGTCGACGATGACCACGCGGGCGGTCCGCAACCACTGCCGGCTCCGCTCGGCGGTGAGCAGGATGTAGAGAGACTCGGGGGTCGTGATCAGGATGTGCGGGGGCCGGCGGCCCATCCGCGCCCGCTGGGGCCCAGGCGTGTCGCCGGTCCGCACCGCCACGCGGAGCTCGGGCAGGGCCAGGCCGTCTCCTGCGGCCAGGGCGCGGATGCCCGCCAGCGGGTCGTGCAGGTTGCGCTCGATGTCGTTACTGAGGGCCCGCAACGGCGAGACGTAGACCACGGCGGTCTCCTCGCGCAGCGCACCGCGCGTCGCGGCCTCGACCAGGCCGTTGATCGCCCACAGGAACGCCGCCAGCGTCTTGCCCGAGCCGGTGGGCGCGGCGATGAGCACGTCGCGCCCCCGGGCGATCTCCGCCCAGCCTGCGGCCTGCGGAGGCGTGGGCGCGGCGAACCGCCCGGCGAGCCAGCGGGCGACCAGGGGGTGGAACGGCGGGCTCACGCGTCTACGGTAGCACGCCAGGGCCGACGTGTGGGGCATACCGGAACGCGCGCCTCGGCCGTCGGTCAGCTGCCCAGCTCCCGCGCCCGCTCCGTCGCCCGCCGGACCGCCTCGATCACCGCCGGCTTGAACCCGCGTGCCTCCAGCACCGCCAGCGCGGCGCGGGTGGTCCCGCCGGGGGAGGTGACGCGGTGGCGCAGGTCGGCCGGATCGGCATTCGTGTCGCGCACGAGCCGGGCGGCACCCAGCACGGTCTGCAGGGCCAGAGCGCGGGCGGGCTCGGGCGGGATACCCACGGCGACGGCCGCCTCGATGAGCGCCTCGAGGAGCAGGTAGACGTAGGCGGGGCCGCTGCCCGAGACGGCTGTTACCGCGTTCATCCACTCCTCGCTGACCTCGACCGTCTCGCCCACGAGGTCGAAGAGCGCCCGGGCCTGCGTCCGGTGCTCGTCGCGGACGTGCCGGCCGCAGGCGATCGCGGTGGCGCCCGCGCGGACCGCCATGGGCAGGTTGGGCATGGCCCGGATGACCGGTGCGCCGTCGACGTAGCGCTCGACCGCCGCGGTCGGGACGCCGGCGAGCACGGTGATCAGCAGGTGGCGAGGCGTCACGGCCGGTGCCAGGTCCCGCATGGCCTCGTGGAGATCCTGGGGCTTCATGGCCAGGATCAGGACCGAGGCGGCCCGGCAGAGCTCGGCCTTGTCCCGCACGGGCACGACGCTCCACTGGCGCTGCAGGGCCTCGAGGCGATCCAGCCGGCTGCGCGTGGTGACCAGGAGCCGGTCGCCCGCCACGCCGGCCATGCGGAGCCCCCGGATCAGGGCTTCCGTGAAGTTGCCGGCGCCCACGAACCCGATCGTCGCGTTCATCACCGTCACCGTCCTGCCGCAAACAACATGCGCCCCTCCGCCAAGGGCGGAGGGGCGTCCGCGGTACCACCTCGGTTCGCGGGCGGCTGCGGCTTGACAGCACGCCCGCGCACTCGGCGTGCGATCTCGGGCACGACCCGGCGGCCTTTGCGCGAGAGCGATCTCGGCCGCAGCTCTGGAGGTGGGTTCGCCGGCGGGGCCGGCGCCGGGCTCACACCGCCCCCGGCTCGCTCGGGCCGCGTCCGCCGCTACTGGCCTCCGTCATCGCCAGTACCCGGTGCATGGAAGCGTAGCACGCGCGCGCAGCGGGATCAAGCAGCGGGGCGCTGTGTGCGCCGGTGGCGGCGTGCGCGCTGTTCCAGGGCGCTGCCGGCCTGACGAACCGTGCTTGTGCGCACGGTGGTATGCGAGCCGTGCGTCGCGGATGCCCGAACGTCGCGCCGTCTGCGGCGCTTCTGCTCCCATTCCTCCAGAAACCGGCTGAGATCGTGCTTGAACCAGACCGGCCCGGAGGCGAGCCGCTGGTAGGGTGCCGTGATGTTTGTCAATCTTCGGGATCTCCTATTGGAAAACGAAGAGGACTCGGCGCGGGCGGAGGGCCGGGACCTGCCGGTCGCCACGACGCTGGCAGGTTTCTCTGCCCGCGATGTTTCGTCCCTGGCCTGCGCTCAGGCCGCCGTGGCGTGCGTGTAGTAGCAGACGCCGTCCCGGCGTTCGACGACCAGGCGGCCTTCCGCTTCGAGCAGATCGAGATGGCCCGTCACCTCGGAGATGGCCAGGTAGAGCTGGTGGGGGTCCAGGGTGGGGAACCACGTGGCGATCACCTCACGCACGGTCCACTGCCGCTCGGTCAGGAGCGCGGCCAGGGCTTCCTTGCGCGCCTCGTGGTGGCGGATGAGCTCCAGGGCGCGGGCCGCTGGTGCCTGGAGCGGTGAACCGTGGCCCGGGACGCCACCGCGGGGCGCAGGGCGGCCACGCGGCGCAGCGACCGCAGGTAGGCCGGCAGCGTGCGCAGCCGCTGGCCGGCGGCATCGAACTCGATGACCGGGTTCGGGCTGACCTCCTCCAGCAGGAGGTCACCGGCGATCAGGCTGTGTCCGTCCCACAGGCAGATGTGTCCCTGCGCGTGGCCGGGCGTGTGCAGTACCTCGAGGGCGCCATCGCCCAGGGGCAGCCGGTCGCCGTCGTCCACCAGGTCCGTGGGCATTACGCGATCGAGGTGGTGGCGGTAACTGCGCATGACCTCGAGCCACCGGTCGGCCACCTCGGCCTCGAACCCGGCTTCCCTGATGAAGGCGCGGGCGGGCTCGACGAACGCGCGGTCCGCGGTCAGCTTGGGGACCTCGGCGGGGTGAGCGTAGATGCGGGCATTGCTCGCGGCGGCCACCGTGGCGGCAAGCCCGAAGTGGTCCAGGTGGCCATGGGTCAGGATCAGGCGCTCAATCGCCTCGAGGCCCATCCCCGCGGCGGCCAGGCCCTGGCGTAGAGCATCCAGCGCCTCGGGGGTCTTGGGCCCGCAATCGACCAGGGTGACCGGCGGCCCGGGCAGCAGGTAGGCGTTGGTGGCCCCGACAGGAAACGGGGTGGGCAGGGGTATGGGTGTGATGCGCACGACGCTGCGGTGTTTCGGCAGGGGGGCTGTCGTTCCCCTGCGGTCTGCGGGCGCGAACATGCGGGCGTCGATGTCGCCAGCGGCCCCGAGTCTGCTCGCCACTGTAGCGCGCGGGGGACCCCGCCCGGGCAGGTCGCGGGGGCCCGGCGCCCGTCGGCGCGAGGGCGGTGTTCACTGTTGCAAGAGGAATGCCCCGGATCCTATACTCTCCCTGCAACTGCGTGGTGCCTGGCCGAAACCGGAAGCGACCCGCGACGGGGGTGGAGACAGATGGGCGAGGACGCACGCTGGATCCGTATCGACGACGGCCGCTGGCGCCGGGTCACCCGGCGTGACCTGCTGAAGCTGACGGCCGCCGGCGCCGTCGGGCTGGGCCTGGGCAGCGCGGCGCGCCTGACCGGGCCCTACATCGTGCACGCGCAGCCCCGCACGCTCCGCATCATGACCTGGAGCCACTTCGTGCCCGCGTTCGACCGGTGGTTCGATCCCTTCGCGCGGGCCTGGGGCGAGAGCAAGGGCATCCAGGTCACGGTCGACCACATCTCGTTCGCCGACATCGTGCCCCGGGCCAACGCGCAGGTGGCGGCACAGCAGGGCCACGACCTGTTCTTCTTCCTGGCACCGCCCGCAGCGTTCGAGCCGCAGGTGCTCGACCTCTCGGACGTCGTGGCGGAGGCGGAACGGCGGTACGGCCCCATCCACCCGCTGGCCAAGAAGAGCACCTACAACTCTCGCACCCGCAAGTACTTCGGGTTCTCGGACAACTGGGTGCCCGACCCCGGCGACTACCTCAAGAGCGTGTGGGCGGGCATCGGCATGGTGAACGGGCCGCGGACCTGGGACGACCTGCTGACCGCGGGGCGCGAGATCCGCAAGAAGTTCCCGCAGATCCAGATCCCCATCGGCATCGGCCTGTCGCAGGACATCGACTCGAACATGGCCACCCGGGCCATGCTGTGGTCGTTCGGGGCCTCGATCCAGGATGCCGAAGAGAATGTCGTCCTCAACTCCGAGGAGACCATTCAGGCCGTCGAGTTCGCCACGCGGCTCTTCCGCGAGGCGATGACCCCGGCCGTCCTGAGCTGGAACGCGGCGTCCAACAACCAGGCCCTGGAGGCCGGCCAGACGGCCTACATCCTCAACTCGATCTCCGCCTACCGCTCGGCCCAGGACCGCAACCTGCCCACAGCACCCGACATCTTCTTCGTGCCGGCGTTGCGCGGGCCCAGGGCGGCGTGGGCCAGCGAGCACGTCATGGGCGTGTGGGTGATCTGGCGGTTCTCGCGCAGCCCCGACCACGCCAAGGAGTTCCTCCTCCACCTGCTGGACAACTACCGCGACGCCGTCATGGCCAGCAAGCTCTACAACTTCCCGTCGTTCATGGGCTCGGTGGCGGACCGCACCGTGCCGGTGGCGCAGAAGCCCGACGCCGGGCGCCAGTGGCTGCGCCGCCAGGTGTTCCGCGACCCGTTTGGCTCCATTCCGCCAGACAAGCTGAAGGTGCTGGCCGATGCCGAGAAGTGGTCCACCAACGTGGGCCATCCGGGGCCGGCCAATGCCGCCGAGGGCGAGATCTTCGACACCTACGTGATCACCGACATGTTCGCCAAGGCGGCCACGGGTCAGCTGACCGCCAAGCAGGCGGTGCAGGAAGCGCACCGCCGCTGCCTGCAGATCTTCGAGAAGTGGCGGCGCGCCGGGCTGGTCGGCGGTGGCAGCCGCGATCGCAAGGTGTAGGGTAGGGCACATGCGGGGTGCGGAGCGCGGCGTGAGCCAGACCGCCTACGTCGAAACCCGCGGGCTGCGCAAGCACTTCGGGGAGGTGCGCGCGGTCGATGGGGTCGACCTGACCGTCTTCGAGGGCGAACTGCTGGTGCTGCTGGGGCCCTCGGGGTGCGGGAAGACCACGCTGATGCGGATGATCGCGGGCCTGGAGGTGCCCACCGCCGGCGAGATCTACATCGGCGGGCAGTTGATGGATGCCGACGTCCCGCCGCGGGCCCGGGGCGTCGCCATGGTCTTCCAGAGCTACGCGCTCTACCCGCACAAGACCGCCTTCCAGAACATCGCGTTCCCCCTGGAGGCGCTGCGCACCCCGCCGGCGACCATCCGGCAGCGGGTGCACGAGGCGGCCAGGAAGTTCGGGCTGGAGCACCTGCTGCCGCGGCGGCCCCGGCAGCTGTCGGGCGGCGAGCGCCAGCGGGTGGCGCTCTCCCGGGCGGTCGTGCGCGACCCCAAGGTCTTCCTCTTCGACGAGCCGCTGTCGAACCTCGATGCGCAGCTCCGCGCCATCGCCCGCTACGAGCTCAAGGAGTTCCAGCGCCAGATCGGGACCACCACCATCTACGTCACCCACGACCAGGTGGAGGCCATGGGCCTGGGCGACCGCATCGCCGTCATGGACAAGGGGAAGATCCGGCAGATCGGTACCCCTCAGGCGGTCTACGACTACCCGGCCGACGTGTTCGTGGCCACGTTCCTGGGCTCGCCGCCCATGAACCTGGTCGAGTGGACCGACGGCACGCTCCTGGGGTTCCGACCGGAGGCCTTCCTGCCGCGGGAGGCGGTGCCGCCCGGCGAGGACGTGGAGCCCTTCCGGTTCCGGGTGCGCCAGATCGAGCACCTGGGGGCGTCCCGTCTGCTCTACGGGGCGCTGGAGGACCGTCCGGCAAGCGAGCGGACGGTCATCGCCGACCTGCCCGCGACCGTCACCGTCGCCATCGCCGAGGGCGAGGTCTACCCCTTCGTGGTGCCGCGACGCGCGCTGCGCTACTTCGACGCCCGCACGGGGCTGGCCCGTACCCGTGGCCCTGCCTAGCGGCGCCCGCGCGCTGCCCGCACCGGCCGCTGTCGCGCGGCGCACCCTGGCCGACCGCGACGACGTGCTGGCGCGGCTGCTGCTGGCGCCGGCCCTCGTCTACGTCATCGCCCTGGTGGGCGTGCCGTTTGTGCTGGCCATCGTCCTCAGCTTCTCGTCGGCCACCGCGGGCAGCCTGGAGCTCTCCTGGGTCGGCCTGCGGAACTTCCTGGCGATCCTGCCCGACCCGCAGTTTCACCGTGCGCTGTGGAACACCCTGGTCTTCACGCTGGTCTCGCAGGCGCTCGTCATCGTCCTGGCGGTGACCGCGGCGCACGTGCTGCAGGCCGCCTTCCTCGGCCGGCGCGCCGTGCGCTTCCTGCTGCTGTTGCCCTGGGCCGCGCCCGTGTCGCTGGCGACCATGGCGTGGACGTGGATCTTCGACTCGACGTTCAGCGTGGTCAACTGGACCCTGCGGTTCCTGCGGCTCACCCAGGACTGGTACTACTGGTTCGGGGACCCCACCCTGGCCATGATCGCCATCATCACCGTCCACGTCTGGCGCATGTTCCCCTTCGCCACGGTGGTGACGCTGGCCGGGCTGACGGCACTGCCCCACGAGATCACCGAAGCGGCGGTGGTCGACGGCGCGAGCTTCTGGCGCCGGCTGCTGGAGATCAACCTGCCGTTGCTGCTGCCCATCGTGACGGTCGCGGTGCTCTTCGGGGTGGTGTTCACGTCGACCGATCTGGGGGTGGTCTACCTGCTCACCCGCGGCGGCCCCTACAACAGCACCCACGTGCTGGCGAGCCTGGCGTTCCAGCGGGGCATCCTGGGCGCCAACCTGGGTCAGGGCGCCGCCGTGGCGCTGTTCCTGCTGCCCGTCCTGGTGGTTGTCGCCGCGGGCATGCTGCGGACGGCGCGACGCGCCGAGGTAGGGACGTGACGCCGCCACCACCGCAGGTCTCCCGCCGCGCGGCCGTCACGTGGCCACGGCCGGCGCGGGTGGAGGAAGCCCCATGAGACGCCGGCGCCGTCTGGGCCGTGCCGTCCGCCGCGCCGCGCTCTACCTGACGGCGGTCGCCTTCACCGTCTTCGCCGTCTTCCCCTTCTACTGGATGTTCCTGACCACGTTCAAGCAGGACCGGGACCTCTACGTCGGCGGCACGGTGATGACCCACATCCCGTGGATCTTCAACCTCCCCCCCACGCTGGACCACGTGACCCTGCTGCTGCGGCAGACGCTCTACCTGGTCTGGGTGCGCAACACCGTGCTGGTCGGCCTGGTGGTGGTGGCGATCACCCTGGTGCTGGCGACCCCCGCCGGGTACAGCCTGGCCCGGCTCACCGGCCGGTGGGGCGAGCGGCTCAGCATCGGGATCTTCCTGACCTACCTGGTCCCGCCCACGCTGCTGTTCATCCCCTTCTCGCGCCTGATCGCCATGCTGGGGTTGCAGAACTCGCTGTGGGCGCTGGTGCTGGTCTACCCGACGTTCACCGTGCCGTTCTGCACCTGGTTGATGGCGGGGTTCTTCCGGTCGATCCCGCGTGACATCGAGGAACAGGGGATGATCGACGGGTACAGCCGTCTGGCGGTCGCCGGCCGGGTGGTGCTGCCGCTGGCGGTCTCGGGCCTGCTCACCATCGCCATCTTCGCCTTCACCCAGGTCATGCAGGACTTCGTCTACGCGCTGACGTTCATCAGCTCGGTCGACCGCATGACCGTCAGCCTGGGCGTGCCCGTGGCCCTGGTGCGGGGCGACGTCTTCTACTGGGGCTCGCTGATGGCGGCCTGCCTGTTCACCAGCGTCCCCATCGCCGTGGTCTACAACCTGGTGATCGACCGCTTCATCGCAGGGCTGACGGCCGGGGCCGTGAAGGGCTGAGCCCATGCGACCGTGGCAGCCCACCGGCGTGCGCGTGCTGCCCCGGGTCGAGTGGGTCGAGGTCGAGGCCCGGTCGGTCCTCAACCGCGTCGAGGGCATGCCCTTCCGCTGGTCGATCAACCCCTACCGCGGCTGCCAGCACCAGTGCGTGTTCTGCTACGCCCGGCGCACCCACTGGTTCCTGGACCAGGACGGCGTGCAGGACTGGGGGGCCCGGATCTTCGTCAAGGTCAACGCGCCCGAGGTGCTGCGCCGGGAACTGGCGCACCCTGCCTGGGCGCGCGAGGAGGTCCACGTCGGGACCGCCACCGACCCGTACCAGCCGGCCGAGGGCGCCTACCGGCTCACCCGGCGGATCCTGGAGGTGCTGCGCGACTTCGACACGCCGGCCTGCATCGTGACCCGGTCCACCATGGTCGTCCGCGACCTCGACGTGCTGCGCCAGCTGGCATCCGGCCCGGGGGTCGCGGTCTGCATCAGCGTCGCCACGCTGGACGCGGCGCTGGCGCGGCAGATCGAGCCCGATGTGCCGCCGCCGGATCGCCGGCTGGCGGCGCTGCAGACGCTGGCTGCGGCCGGCGTGCCGGTCGGCGTCCTGCTGGCGCCGGTGCTCCCGGGGCTCACCGACGCGCCGGCACAGCTCGCGGCGGTGGCCGAGGCGGCGCGCGCGCACGGGGCCCGCTGGTTGTGGACCAACACGCTGCACCTGGGCGACGTCACACGCCAGGCCTTCTTCGCCTACCTGGCGCGGTGGCACCCGGAGCTGGTGGAGGAGTACGCGGCGCTCTACCGGGGGAAGTACGCGCCCCGCGCCTACCAGCGACGGGTGCAGGCCGTGGTGGCGGCGGTCAAGCGCCGGGCGGGGTTCGATGGGCCTGCCGCGGACAGGGCGCGCCCGCACGCCGCGGGCGCCCCGTCCGGCCCGGTGGAGCGCCGCGCAGACGACGTCCACCCGACGTCGACGACGCGTCCCCTGGCCACCCAGCTCGCGCTGTTCTGAGGGCGCCGCTCAGACCGCCGTCATCCCGCCGTCGACGACGACGACCTGCCCCGTGATGTAGCCGGCCGACGGCGCCACCAGCGCCAGGACGATGCCCAGCAGGTCGGCGGGCTCGCCGACGCGGCCGACCGGGATCCGGTCGACCAGGCGCTGCCCGGCGCGTGTGATCACCACGTCCGCCATGCGGGTGTGCACGAATCCCGGTGCCAGGGCGTTGACGGTGATGCCGTACGGCGCCCATTCAACCGCCAGCTGGCGCGTGTAGGCGATGACGGCGCCCTTGCTGGCGGCGTACCCCGAGATGGGCGCGATCTCCGGGGCCGAAGCCTGGAGTCCCGCCACCGACGCCACGTTGAGAATCCGCCCGTACCGCCGGGCGATCATCCCGCGCCCTACCGCCTGGCTCACCAGGAACGTGCCGGTGGCGTTGGCCTCCATCACCTCGCGCCAGCGCTCCAGGGGCATCGCCTCGGCCGGCGCGCCCCAGGTGCGGCCCGCGGCGTTCACCAGGATCGTCAGATCGCCCACCGCCTGCTGCGCGGCCTCCACCGCGCGGGCCACCTGGTCCGGGTCGGCCACGTCGGCGGCGATGCCCGTACACGGCAGGCCCGCCGCGCGCAACGCCTGCTCGGCGGGGTGCAGCCACTCGGGGCGGCGCGCCACGATGGCGACGCGCGCGCCGGCTTCGCCCAGCGCCCGGGCGATCTCGAACCCGATGCCCCGCGAGCCGCCGGTGACCAGGGCGGCGTGGCCGTGGAGGT
>CAZGNA010000012.1:0-18335 GCA_964526945.1 uncultured bacterium | reverse complement strand
AGCCGCTCGAGAATTCCGGCCATGGCGCAGTCGCCTGCGAGTATTCCGTCCAGGCCCCCCTGCGCCCTGCCGGCACGTCGGGCCACGGTCGGGTTGCGCCCGTGGCCTGCTGTGGGTGGCGTGGGCGACGCTGCGCGCCGCCGGCGGCGCGGGGCACGGGCGCAGGGCGGCCGCCACGGCAGGAGGCCGGCTCCGGCAGTGCTAACATGGAACCGTGGCCGCGCGGCAGGACGCGGTGGCGGCCACAGGTGGCGCATGACAGTGACCCTGGCACCGCCGACGGTCTCCCTTGAGACGGTCCCGGGCCTCTTCTTCGCCCAGGCGGCCCGCCGCGGGCGCGCGGTGGCGTTGCGGCGCAAGCGCTACGGCATCTGGCAGCGCATCACCTGGGCAGAGTACGCGGCCCAGGTGCGCCTGGTGGCGCACGCGCTGCTCGCCCTGGGCGTGCAGCGCGGCGAGCGCGTCGGGCTCATCGGTGAGAACCGGCCCGAGTGGCTGTTCGCCGACCTGGCCATTCAGAGCGTTGGGGCCATCACCACGGGCATCTACACCACCAGCAGCCCCGAGCAGGTGCACTACATCCTCGACCACGCCGGGTGCCGTGTCTTCATCGTCGAGGGCGAGGAGCAACTCGACAAGGCCCTCGAGGTCCGCAGCCGGCTGCCGGTGCTGGAGCACATCGTCGTGATGGACCCCGAGGGCCTGCGCGGGTTCCAGGACCCCCAGGTGCTCCTGTGGGACCAGTTCCTGGCCCTGGGCGCAGAGCACGCCCGGCGCGCACCCACGGCCGTCGACGAGCGCCTGGCCCAGATCGCGCCCGAAGACGTCGCGGTGCTGATCTACACCTCGGGGACCACTGGCCCGCCCAAGGGCGCGATGCTCACGCACCGCAACATCACGTGGACCACGGCGGCGATCGACGCCGCCACGCCGGTCCGGGCCGACGACGAGGTGCTGTCCTACCTGCCGCTGGCCCACATCGCCGAACGGCAGTTCTCGGTCTTCCTCCCGGCGCGGTGGGGCTACACCGTCAACTTCGTCGAGAACACCGACACGGTGCTGGAGAACCTCAGGGAGGTCGCGCCCACGGTCTTCTTCGGGGTGCCCCGGGTGTGGGAGAAGCTCTACTCGGGCGTCTCCCTGCGGATGCAGGAGAACGACGCGGTCAAGCGCACGGCGTACCGGGTGGCGCTGGCCGTCGCCCGCGCGGCGGTGCAGCGGCGACTGGCGCGCCAGCCGGTGCCCGCCTGGCTGCGCGTCGCGGCCGCGGTGGCCGATCGCCTGGTGCTGGCCCCTCTGCGCCGCCGGCTGGGGCTCCACCGGATCCGGCTGGCCTACTCGGCGGGCGCCCCGATCGCCCCGGAGCTGCTGGCGTACTTCTGGACGATCGGCGTGCCGGTGCGGGAGATCTACGGGCAGACCGAGGACTGCGGCCCGACCACGATGGTGCAGGGCGACGACATCCGGCTGGGCACCGTGGGCACGCCGCTGCCCGGCGTGGAGGTGCGGATCGCGCCCGACGGGGAGATCCTGGTGCGGGGGCCCAACGTGTTCGCGGGCTACTTTCGCGACCCGGCGGCGACCGCGGCGGCCCTGGCCGACGGCTGGCTGCACTCCGGCGACGTGGGGGAGCTGGACGCCGACGGCTTCCTGCGCATCACCGACCGCAAGAAGGACCTGTTCATCACCGCGGGCGGCAAGAACATCGCGCCCCAGTACATCGAGAACAAGCTCAAGGCCAGCCCGTACATCAACGACGCCGTGGTGATCGGCGACGGGCGGCGCTACTGCACCGCGCTGATCGTCATCGACGAGGAGAACGTGACGACGTGGGCGCAGGACCGCCGCGTGCCGTTCACGACCTACGCCGACCTGGCGGCCCGGCCGGAGGTCTACGACCTGATCAAGGCCGAGGTGGCCGCGGTGAACCGGACGCTGTCCTCCCCCGAGCAGATCAAGCGGTTCGCGATCCTCCCGCGGCGGCTGCACGCCGAGGAGGGCGACGTGACGCCCACCCTGAAGGTCAAGCGCAAGGCGATCATGGAGAAGTACGCCGCCGTGATCGCCGCGCTGTACCGCGACTGACCGGCGCGCGGGCTCAGGCCCACCGGCGCCGGATCTTGTAGCGCCGGTAGCCCTTCACCGACTCCTCGCGGACGACCCCCAGGTAGAGCTCCTGCACGTTGGGATCCTCCTGGAGGCGCGCGCTGGCGCCTTCGAGCACGATGCGGCCGTTCTCGAGGACGTAGGCGTAGTCGGCCACGGCCAGCGCCTGGCGCGCGTTCTGCTCGACCAGCAGGATCGCCACGCCCGCCGCGTGGATCTCGCGGAGGATGCGGAAGACGTCGACGACCACCCGCGGGGCCAGCCCCAGCGACGGCTCGTCGAGGAGCACCAGCTTCGGGCGGGCCAACAGGGCGCGGGCGATGGCCAGCATCTGCTGCTCCCCGCCCGACAGCGTCCCTGCCAGCTGGTGGCGCCGCTCGGCGAGGATCGGGAAGCGCGCCGTCAGGGCCGCCAGGTCGGCGGCCACCTCGCGGTCGCGCCGGGTGTAGGCGCCCAGCACCAGGTTCTCTTCCACGGTCAGCTCGGGGAAGATGCCCCGGCCCTCGGGGATGTAGGCCACGCCCAGCGCCGCGATGTCCTCGGGGGCCCAGCCGTTCACCCGACGGCCCAGCACCTCCACCGTGCCCTTGTGGGGCTGGTCGGGGATGAAGCCCATGATGGTGCGCAGCAGGGTCGTCTTGCCCGCGCCGTTGGACCCCAGGATCGTCACCACCTGGCCCGCCCGGACGTCCAGCGAGACCCCCCGCAGCACGGTCAGGCGGCCGTAGTACGCGGTCTCGACGTTGCGGACCCGCAGCAGGACCGCGTCGTCGGTCACGCGGGCTCCCCCAGGTAGGCGCTGATCACCGCCGGATCGCGCTGCACGGCCTCCGGCGGGCCCTCGGCGATCTTCTCGCCGTGGTCGAGGACCGCGATCCAGTCGGAGATGCCCATCACCAGCTTGAGGTCGTGTTCGACCAGGATCACCGTGATGCCCCACTCCTCGCGGATGTCGCGGATGCGGTGGACCAGGTCGGCCTTCTCCTCGGCGGTCATGCCGGCCGAGGGTTCGTCCAGCAGCAGGAGGGCGGGCTCGGTGGCCAGGGCCCGGGCGATCTCCACCAGGCGCTGCAGCCCCATCGGCAGGTCGCCGACCCGGCGACGCCGGTACGCCTGGAGGTCCAGGAAGTCGAGGATCTCCTCGACCCGGCGGCGGTGCCGGGCCTCCTCGCGCCGCCAGCGGGGCGTGGCCAGGACGGCGTCCAGCAACGACGCGCGGATGTGCAGGTGGCGACCGAGCATCACGTTGTCGAGGGTGGTGCTCCCGCGAAAGAGCTCGATGTTCTGAAAGGTGCGGGCGACGCCGCACCGGGCCACGAGGTCGGGCCGCGGCGGCAGGGGCGCGCCGCGGAAGCGGACGACGCCGGCCTGGGGCCGGTAGAGCCCGCAGATGCAGTTGAACAGGGTGGTCTTGCCCGCGCCGTTGGGCCCGATGATCGAAACCAGCTCCCGCGCCCGGACGGTCAGGTCCACGCGGTGCAGCGCCACGATCCCGCCGAAGGCCATGGACAGGCCCGCGACCTCGAGCAGGGGGGCCTCCTGCGCGGCGGGAGCGGGATCGCCCGCCATGGGCCCTCGGGCGCTCGGCCGCACCCTCAGGCGCTCGGCCCGCCCGTCTCAGAACTTCTTGGGGTACGTGTACCAGTCGGTGAGCTTCACGAAGCGCCCCCGCTCGGCCCGCACCATGAACAGGCGGTTGATGCCCTGCCGGTGCTCCCGCGAGAAGGTGACGCCGCGGATCACCTCACCGTCCCAGTTCTGGATCGTCTCCATCGCCTCGACGACGCGGTCCCGCGTCAGGGCGGGCCCGGCCCGCCGCAGGCCCTCCAGGAACGGCTCGACGAACGAGACGCCGGCGATGGCGTTGAACGGATTGCGCGCCAACGCCGGGTTGATGCGCGTCAGGGTCGCCAGCACGGCGTCGACCTTGGGGTCGGTCCCTGGCAGCGGGATGTAGGACGCCAGGTGGACGCCGTCCCAGGCGTCGCCCGCCAGCTGGAACATGATGGGATCCAGCAGGGTGAACGTGGACAGCAGGGTGGGCCGGTAGCCCAGCTTGACGATCTCGCGGAAGATCAGCGCCCCGTGACGCGGCGTGGCGTAGAGGATCAGGGTGTCGGCGCCCGACTCCTTCAGCTTCAGCGCCTGAGCCGCCACGTCGGCGTCGGTCACCTCGTAGGAGACCTGCGCGACGAGCCTGGCGCCCTTGGCCTGGGCGACGCCGCGCTTGACGCCCAGCAGCCCCTGCTGCCCGTAGAGGTCGTTCTGGTAGAAGACCGCGATCTTCCTGGCGTTGAGCTTCTCCACGCCGTACTTCGTCAGGAAGATGCCCTCGTCCGTGTAGCCCGGGTAGGTGACGAAGAGGTAGCGGTTGCGATCGCGCATCCCGGCCCAGATGTCGGCGCCGCAGGCGGGGGTGATCCAGAGCACCCGCGCCTCCACCACGAAGTCGCGCACCGCAAAGCAGTTGGCGGTGCCGATCTGCGAGACGAGGGCGAAGATCCCGTCGCGCTCGACGAGCTCGCGCACGTTGGCGACGGCACGGGGTGGCAGGTAGCCGTCGTCCTTGACGATGAACCGGAACCGGCGGCCGTGGATGCCGCCCTGCTCGTTGACGTGCCGCAGCCACGCGTCGATGCCTCCGCCGACGCCCAACCCCCAGAAGGCCGCGGGGCCCGAGGTGGGCATGGACGTGCCCAGGACGATCTCGGTGGCGGTGACGCCGCGCTCCTGGGCGACGGCCGCAGCCGCCACCAGCGATATGAGCGCCAGCAGTCCCGCAAGGCGAAGTCCGGTGCGCATGCTGCACCCCTCCTCTGTGCAGGTCGTGCGTCTCCTATACCCGCCGGCGGTACTCCCGCCCCAGGAGGCCCTGGGGACGGACCAGCAGGACCACGATGATGATAACGAACGCCAGGGTCGTCTTAAACGTCAGCGAGACGAACCCCGCGAACAGGGCTTCGGCGACGCCCAGCAGGAATCCCCCGATGACCGCGCCCGGCAGGCTGTCCATCCCGCCCAGCACGGCGGCCGCGAAGCCCTTGAGGAACGGGTCCAGCATCATGAACGGGTCGAGGTAGACGACCGGCGCCAGCAGGATGCCGGCGGCGCCACCCAGGGCGGACGCCAGCGCCCACGTGGCCGCGTAGATGCGCCGCGTCGGAATGCCCAGGGCCTGGGCCGCGGTGGGGTGCTGGGCGACGGCGCGCATGGCCAGCCCGATCCGCGTACGCTGGACCAGCCCGTAGAGCACCCCCATGAGGACGACGCCCGCCGCGATGGTGCCCAGGCTGATCTCGCTGACGACCAGGCTCCCAAGCCGGTAGACCCGGGTCTGGGAGAGGGGGAAGGGGAAGACCTCGGTCTGTGCGCCCCAGAGCACCTGCATCAGCCCCGACAGCGCCAGGGCCAGCCCGAGTGTCATCACGATCTGGCCCAGCAGCGTGCCTTCCCGGATGGGACGGATCGCGACGGCGTAGAAGCCCGCGCCCATGGCCGCCGCCCCCGCCAGGCCCACCCCGACGGCCACGCCAAACGGGGCGCCCCGGCCGAGCAGCGTGAAGGCGACGAAGGTGGCAAACGTGGCCAGGTCCCCGTGGGCGAAGTTGAGGATCCGCGAGGCGCGGTAGAGGAGGACGATGCCCAGCGCCACCAGCGCGTACAGGCTGCCGGTCGCCAGCCCCCCGATCGCGTACTGGGCCGCGGGGCCAAGCGCCTGGGCCAGGGTCCCCACCACCGCGCGCGCCGGCACGACGAGGCTCGCCTCGCCTACAGGGGCCATAGCCGCAGGTACAGGCGGATGCGCACCCAGCGGCCGTACAGCCCCAGGGGCTCCAGGCCCATCATGAGCATGATCACCCCGCCGTAGACGACGGGGAGCCACTGCTTGAGGTCCGACAGGTAGTGCGGCAGGAGCGTGAGCAGCACCCCGCCGATGACCGCGCCCGAGACGGTGCCAAGCCCGCCCACCACGATCATCGCCAAGTAGGTGATGGACTCCAGGAAGGTGAACGCCTGGGGTTCCAGGTGGCGCAGGGCCTGGGCGAGGATCGCGCCCGCAACGCCCGCGTACGCGGCCGAGAGCCCGAAGGCCAGGGTCTTGTACCGGGTGAGGTTGATCCCGAGCACCTCGGCGGCGATGTCGCTGTCGCGCAGGGCCACGAACGCCCGGCCCACGTGGGACCGGGCCAGGTTGTAGGCCATCCACACCAGCAGGACGGCCGTGCCCACGGCTAGGTAGTAGAGGTGCTGCATGGCGCTCAGCCCGGAGACGTAGACGGGCAGGGCGGGCACGGGCAGCCCCATGCGTCCGCCCGACAGCGCGGTCCAGTTGGTGAGGACCTGGTAGACGGCGATGCCAAACCCCAGGGTGGCGATGGTGAGGTAGGGGCCTGCCAGCCGCAGGGCCGGCAGCCCCACGAGGAAGCCGAAGAGGGCGCTGGCCACCGCAGCGCCGGCCCACGCCAGGTACCACGGGACGCCGATCCTGGCCATGAGCAGCCCCGACGTGTAGGCGCCGATGGCCACGAACCCCGCGTGGCCCAGGGAGATGAGGCCGGCGACGCCCACCAGCAGGTTCAACCCCACGGCCACCACGACGTGGGCCGCCGCGAGCACCGCGATGAACAGGAGGTAGCCGAGGCCCAGGCGCGGGAGCAGCAGCGGTGCTGCGGCCAGCGCGCCAAGCAACGTCAGCACCGCGGTCCAGCCTGCAATGCCCTTGACCAGGGCCAGGTCGTCTTCGTAGCGCTCGAGGAGGTCTGTGGCCACCGGCCCAGGAGGTTCGCGCCGCGCCGGGGCGCGCCCTGCCGTGTCTGAGACAACGGGCCGCCGTGTCTGAGACGACGGTGCCCGTGGCGGGCGGCGGCGAGACTTCCGTAAGACGTTCCGATTGGACGGCCGGGCGGCAGCCGTGTCCAACCGGTGCATCGACACTTCCGTGGACGTTCCCGTGGACGGCCCAAGAACGGTGCCGGATGACGATGACGCCGCGCAGTAGCGGACGCCGCGCACCGGTGTGGTTCGCGCGGGGCCCCTGTGTTATACTGGACCTGCCCTGCGCGGGGTCCCGCGACGCACCCCGCGAGGGGTTGTTGTGTCTGTGAGGCGGTCGAACTCGCAGCAAAGGAGCGAGCCGCGGTGGTGATCAACAACCTGAAGCTGCTCGTCGGAGGCGTGCAGCTGCGCGACGGGGTCACGACGGTCACCGACATTTTGGGCAAGATGTTCGTGCGCGCAGGGCTGCACGTGCTGGCGATGGAGAAGGGCTACGCGTCGACGATCTACGGCGCGCACCAGTACGACCCCATGGTGGTGTCGGCGACGCCGCCGCTGTCCTACGGGGACGACCGCTCCGACATCCTGGTGGCCCTGGAGTTCGATACCAACCCCGACGCTCCGATCCAGCCCAATCGCGACACGATCCTGCGTCACGGCAAGAACCTGGTCGACGGCGGGGTGCTGCTCTACGACAGCACCACCGGCACGGTGGACACCAGCGACCTGGAGCGCCGTGGTGTGAAGGTGTTCCCGCTGCCGGCGCGGCAGATCGCCCTGCGGGAGCTCAAGCGCGAGGTCGTGAAGAACACGGTGGTGACCGGCGCCCTGCTGCGCCTGCTGGAGTTCGACATGGACTTGGCGCTGTTCCGCCAGTACCTGGAGGAACGCTTCGGCCGCAAGGGCAAGGACATCGTCGAGCTGAACCTCGAGGCCGCCCGCCGCGGGCGGGCCGTCATCGAGGAGGTCCTGCGGGCCAACGGCTGGCACGACGTGGGCTACCGGCTGGTGCCCCAGCCCACGACGGAGCGGGCGGTGCTCCTCAACGGGAACGACGCCCTCAGCATGGGGGCGATCCTGGCCGGGTGCCGCTTCTACGCCGGGTACCCGATCACCCCGGCGTCCGCCATCCTGGAGTTCATGGAGGCCCACCTGCCGCGCTACGGTGGGCGCGCCCTGCAGGGACAGAACGAGCGGGAGTCGATCCGCGCCGCGATCGGCGCGGCGCTGGCCGGCGTGCGCAGCGCGGTGGGGTCTTCGGGCCCGGGCATCTCGCTCAAGGTGGAGGAGTTCGGCGTCGCGGGCGTCACCGAGACTCCCGTCGTGATCATCGACACCCAGCGTGCGGGCCCCTCGACGGGCATGCCGACCAAGCCCGAGCAGGGCGACCTGGCCATGGCAGTCTTCGCGGGCCACGGGGAGATCCCGCGGATCGTGCTGGCGGCCGGTACGATCGAAGAGTGCTACACCCTGGCGTTCGAAGCGTTCGACCTGGCCGACAAGTACCAGTGCCCGGTGTTCCTGCTGTCGGACCTGACGCTGGCCGACGGCCGGCGGGACGTGCCCGAGGAGTTCTTCGTCAAGCACCGCCGGCCCGTCGTCCGCCACGGGCTGCTCCGCGAGGCCGACCTGCGCCAGGATGGGTACCGGCGCTACCAGATCACCGAGTCGGGCATCTCGCCCCGCAACGTGCCGGGGGTGCCCGGTGGCATCTTCAAGAGCAGCGGCTCGGAGCACGACGAGCAGGGGATGATCACCACCGACCCGCCCAAGCGCAAGGCGATGGTCGAGAAGCGCATGCGCAAGATGCAGACCTACTTGAAGGAGGACGCCAAACCGCCCCTGGTGTTCGGCACGCCCGATGGCGCCGTGCTGCTGGTGGGGTGGGGCTCCACCCGTCTGCCCCTGCTGGACGCGCAGGCGCGCCTGCGGGCCGAGGGCCTGGAGACGTGCGTGGTGCACTTCACGCACCTGTGGCCGTTCCCCACCCACCTGGTCCGGCCGCTGCTGCAGCGCGGGAAGGACATCATCGTGGTGGAACAGAACTACGCCGGCCAGCTCGCGGACCTGATCCAGCAGGAGTGCCTGCTGCCCACCCGTCGCATCCTGAAGTACAACGGCCGGCCCTTCTACACGTCCGACATCACCGGCGGGGTCCGGCAGCTGCTGACCAACGGCACGCGGGTGGTGCGGGTCGGCGACCGCGCGCCAGCCATGGTGCTGGAAACGGTACCCGAGGGGGACTAGCGGTGAGCACGGCGGCAGTGAACCAGAAGCTGTGGGAGCAGAACGCCACCCCCAAGCACCGGATCCAGTGGTGTCCGGGGTGCGGTGACTTCGGCGTGCTGAACGCCCTCAAGGCCGCCCTGGCCCGGCTGGAGCTGATGCCCCACGACGTGCTGCTGGTGGGCGGCATCGGCTGCTCCGGGCAGATCCGGAACTACCTGAACGGCAATGCGTTCCACGGGACGCACGGGGGGGCGCTGGCCTACGCCCTGGGCGCCAAGATGGCCAACCCCGCGCTCACGGTCATCGCGCTGGCGGGCGACGGCGACACCCTGGCCATCGGCATCGAGAACTTCGTGCACGTCTGCCGCCGCGATCCGGCGGTGACCCTGCTGATCATGAACAACGGCGTCTACGGGCTGACCAAAGGGCAGAAGTCGCCGACCCACGGGTTGGGCATGCCCCAGGGGGCGTCGACCGAGGAAGATCCGCCCTTCGTGGACCCGTTGCGGCTGGCGCTGGTCTGCGGGGCGTCGTTCGTGGCACAGACGTTTTCCGGGGACCCCAAGCACTCGGCCGACGTGCTGGTGGAGGCGCTGCGACATCCTGGCTTCGCGGTCATCAACGACTTCTCGCCCTGCGTGACCTACAACAAGTTCAACACCTACGACTGGTACAAGGAGCACGTGGAGCACCTGCCCACGGACCACGATCCTGCCGACATGCAGGCGGCCTGGCGCCTGCTCGACCAGTTCGATCGGAAGGGCAAGCTCCCCCTGGGGATCGTCTACCGGCATCCCCGGCAGCGGACGGCGCACCAGCGCCTGCCGCTGTGGGACGAAGAGCTGGCAGACGTGGATCCGGAGCCGATGCTGCGGCTGTTCCGGTAGGACGGCACGCCCCCGGCCGGCACGCGCGGCGCCGGCGGGAGGCCCCGCCGGCTGCGGGCGCGAGGAGCCTGCCGCGCCTCAGGAGCCCTGCCCGCGCCGCTCCTCCTCGGCCAGGACGCGCCGCAGCACCTTGCCGATGGGCGACTTGGGCAGGCTGTCGCGGAACTCGACGGCCACCGGCACTTTGAACGGCGCCAGGTGCTGGCGGCAGTGGGCGAGGACGTCCTCGGCCGTGGCCCGGGCGCCCGGCCGCAGGACCACGAAGGCCTTGCCGACCTGACCCCGGTGGGGATCGGGGACGCCCACCAGCGCGGCTTCCAGCACCGCGGGATGGGCGTGAAGCACTTCCTCGACCTCGCGCGGGTAGACGTTGAACCCGCTGGTGATCAGCATTTCCTTCTTGCGGTCCACGATGTAGAAGAAGCCGTCGGCGTCCATGCGGGCCAGGTCGCCCGTGTACAACCAGCCGTCCCGCAGCGCGGCAGCGGTCTCCGCCGGCCGGTTCCAGTAGCCGCGCATCACCTGCGGGCCGCGGACGACGAGCTCGCCGACCTCGTCGGGCGACAGCACCCGCCGCCCAGTGTCGGCGTCCACGATGCGCGCGTCGGTGTCGGGCACCGGGATGCCGATGCTGCCGGGCTTCCGCAGGCCCGCCAGCGGCGTGACGTGGGTCACGGGCGACGCCTCGGTGAGCCCGTAGCCCTCCACCAGCGTGCCGCCCGTAGCCCGCTCGAAGCGGACCTGCACCTCGGCCGGCAGCGGCGCCGCCCCGGAGATGCACACCCGCACGCTGCGCAGGTCGAAGCGCCCAAGGCGCGGGTGGGCCAGCAGGGCGTTGTACAACGTGGGGACGCCGGGCAGGTGATGCGGCCGGCTGCGCGCGATGGCCTGCAGCACCGCGTCGGGCTCGAAGCGTGGCAGCAGCACCATGCATCCGGCCCGGAGCAGGCTGGCGTTCATCACGACGGTCATGCCATAAGCGTGGAACAGCGGCAGGACGCCCAGGACCGTGGTGCGCTCGCCGGGCGGCGACGGCGACCAGGCCACGACCTGATGCGCGTTGGCCACCAGGTTGGCGTGGGTCAGCACGGCGCCCTTGGGCGTCCCGGTGGTGCCGCCCGTGTAGAGGAGCACCGCCACGTCGTCCGGTGCCTGGCCGGCCGGGTGCCGGAGCGGCGGCCCCGCCAGCAGGTCGGCGAACCGGACCACGGCGGCGTCGGCGGGTATCGCCGGCCACTGGCCGTGGCGGCGGGCACGCAACGGGTAGAGCGTCCGCAGCACCGGCGGGAAGAACTCATGGATGCGCGTGACGACCACGCGGACCAGCGCGCTGCCCGCCCGTGCCTGCATGACGCGGTCGAGGACGAGGTCCAGGGTGACCGCCCACGCCGCCCCGCAGTCGGCCAGCTGCCCGGCGACCTCGCGGGCCGTGTAGAGCGGGTTGCACGGCGCGACGACGCCGCCGGCCTTGAGCGTGCCGTAGTAGGCGATGACGAACTGGGGGCAGTTGGGCAGGTGGAGGGCAAGCCGGTCGCCGGGACGGAAGCCCAGGCGCTGCAGCCCCGCCGCGAACCGGTCGCTGAGGTCACGGAGCGCGCGGTAGGTGAGGGTGCGGCCGAAGAACGTCACCGCGGGGCGGTCCGGTACCCGGGCGGCGGTGTCGTCGAGCAGGTGCTGGAGCGGACGCGCGGGGTACGACAGCGTCGGCGGCACGTCCGGCGGGTAGTGCCGCAGCCAGGGTCTGGCGTCGAGGTGTCCCCGTCCCACCGTGGCCCTCGCGGCGACGGACCGCCGCGCCGACGGGGCTCAGAGCGGGTAGCCCCCGGCCCCCACGACCGCGTCGGCCACCGCCCGTGCGGTCGCTACGGCGTCGATCGCCGGGACCTTGAGGAACCGCCGCAGCCCGGCCAGCATCGTGCGCAGCGTATCCCCCTGGGCGGTGGCTGCCAGGAGGCGACGGGCCGTCGCCTCCATCCGGGGCAGCGCGTCGTCGAGGTAGAGGCGCACCATGGCCGTGTGCAGGCCGGCGGCGGGGTCGCCCCGGCTGGCGGCCTTGACCGCCCGCAGCACCGCGCTCTCGACGGCGAAGGTCTCGATGACCAGGTCGGCAATCCAGCCCAGCAGCTCCTGCTCGTGTTCCAGCGCCGCGAGGTGCTTCTGGGCGGCCGCCCCCGCGGCGAACAGCGTCGCGTTGCGTGCGCCATCGGCCAGGCGCTGCGCGTCGTCCAGCGGCCCGCGCTCTCCGCCCTCGGGCAGGGCGGGCGCGAGCACCTCGTCGGCGACCCGCCGCGCGGCCCCCAGCAGGTCCAGCCGGCCCTTCAGCGCCCGCCGGAAGAGCATCCCCGGGATCAGCAACCGGTTGATCTCGTTGGTGCCTTCGAAGATGCGGTTGATGCGGGCGTCACGGTAGGCCCGTGCGGCCGGGTAGTCCTCGATGAAGCCGTAGCCGCCGTAGATCTGCACCATCTCGTCCACGACGAGATCCAGCATCTCGGAGGCGAAGACCTTGGCGATGGAGCACTCGACGGCGTACTCTTCCAGCGCGGCCATGACCTGCGCGGGATCCTGGTGCTGCGCGCCCAGCGCGCCGGCGACGAGCCCGCCCGTGCGGTAGACCATGCTCTCGGCCACGTAGATGGCGGTGGCCAGTCGGGCCAGCTTCTGCCGGATCAGCCCGAACTCCACCAGCGCCCGGTTGAACTGGCGACGCTCGCGAGCGTAGCCGGTCGCCTGGCGCAGGGCGTAGCGTGCGGCGCCGGTGACGCCGGCGGCCAGCGTGAACCGGCCGACGTTGAGGATGTTGAAGGCGATCTTGTGTCCCTGGCCGACCTCGCCCAGCACCGCCTCGGCCGGCACGCGCACGCCCTCGAGGATCACGCTCGCGGTGGAGGAGCCCCGGATGCCCATCTTGTGCTCTTCGGGGCCCACCGTCAGCCCGGGCGTGCGCCGTTCCACGATGAACGCCGTGTGGTGCTCGCCGTCGACCTTGGCGAAGACGGTGAAGACGTCGGCGAACGACGCGTTGCTGATGAACTGCTTGGTCCCCTCCAGGATGAACCCGCCGTCGGCGGTCCGGGTCGCCCGGGTGCGGATGGCCATGGCGTCGGAGCCCGCCGTGGGTTCCGTGAGGGCGTACGCGCCGATCACCTCGCCCGCCACGAGCCCGGGCAGGTAGCGGCGCTTCTGGGCGTCGGTGCCGAAGAAGGCGATGGGCAGCGTGCCGATGCCGATGTGCGCGCCCACCGAGACCGAGAACGAGGCGCCGATCCCCATGGCATCCTTGATCACCAGGCCCGTGATCTTGTCCAGGCCGCTGCCCCCGTAGGCTTCGGGGATGTCCGCGCCCAGGAACCCGAGCTCGCCGGCGCGCCGGATCAGGCGCCGCACCAGCGCCCAGTCGTGTTGCTCCATGGCGGCGGTCTGCGGCAGCACTTCGTCCTCGATGAACTGCTGGACGGTGCGCCGCACGAGGCGCTGTTCGTCGGTCAGGTCCTCCGGGGCGAAGATCGCCTCGGGAGCCGTCGGGCCCAGCAGGAACCCGCCGCCGGGGGCCCCGACCTGCACGGCGTGCGTGGTGCCGGTGTCCATTCCCTCCTGCCTCCCGTCTCCCCCGGTGTCCTGCCGTTTCCCGGCCCCGGTCGGTGCGTACGCCCCGGACGCCCGCAGGACGTCGCGCATGCACCGCACCGTGCCCCGACGGGCCGCGCCCTGCCCGGACGCGCCGCACCCTGCAGCGCATCGGGGCCGCGGGCTACGCCAGTTCGAAGATCCCGGCGGCGCCCTGCCCGCCGCCCACGCACATCGTCACCATGCCGTAGCGCACCTGCCGGCGGCGCATCTCGGCCAGCAGTGTGGCGGTGAGCTTGGCGCCGGTCGCCCCCAGCGGGTGGCCCAGGGCGATGGCCCCGCCGTTCACGTTGACCCGGTCGGGGTCCAACCCGGCCAGCCGAATCACCGCCAGGGCCTGCGCTGCGAACGCCTCGTTGAGCTCGATGAGCCCGACGTCGTCCAGGCGCAGCCCGGCCAGGCGCAACGCCTTGGGGATGGCCTGCACCGGGCCGATGCCCATCTCCTCGGGCGCGACGCCCGCCACGGCGAAGGCGCGGAAGATGGCCAGCGGCTCGACCCCGAGCCGGCGGGCGCGCTCGGCCGACATGACCACCGCGGCGGCGGCGCCGTCGCTCGTCTGTGAGGCGTTGCCTGCGGTGACGGTGCCGTCGCGGGCGAAGACCGGCTTGAGGTTCGCCAGGGCCTCCAGGCTGGTGTCCGGACGGACTCCCTCGTCCTGCCGCAGCGTGATCGGTTCTGCGCGCGGCCGCCCGTCGTCGACCTGCCAGCGCACGGTCTCCACCGGGACGAGCTCGTCGTCGAACTTCCCCGCCTGCTGGGCGGCCATCGCGTTTCGGTGGCTGCGCAGCGCAAACCGGTCCTGGTCCTCACGGGAGACGCCGTACCGCCGGGCGACGATCTCGGCCGTGAGGCCCATGCTCAGGTAGACGTCCGGCCACTCCGTCGCCAGCGTGGGGTTGGGCGCGTACTTGTTGCCGCTCATGGGCACCAGGCTCATGCTCTCGGCGCCGCCGGCCACCACCACCTCGTGCTGCCCGGTGGCGATCTGCTGGGCTGCGAAGGCGATGGCCTGGAGGCCCGAGGAGCAGAACCGGTTGATGGTGATCCCCGCCGTGGTCACGGGCAGGCCGGCGCGCAGGGCGATGATGCGGGCCATGTTGAGGCCCTGCTCGGCTTCGGGCAGGGCGCAGCCCATGATGCAGTCCTCGACCTCGTCCGGCGACAGCCCCGGGACACGGCGGATGGCCTCGCGGACGGCGAGCGCGCCCAGTTCGTCGGGACGCGTGTCCTTGAGCGCGCCGCGGGGCGCCTTGCCCACCGCCGTGCGCACCGCGGAGACGATCAGGGCTTCTCGCATGACGCGCTCCCTCCCGGCCGGCTCAGTTGCGCAGCGGCTTGCCGGTCTGCAGCATGTGGCGGATGCGGTCCTGGCTCGCCCGGGTCCCGAGCAGGCTCAGGAACGCCTCGCGCTCCAGGTCCAGCAGGTACTCTTCGGCGACGCGGGTGCCGTCGGGCACCGGGCCCCCGCAGAGGACGTACGCCAGTTTCCGGGACACGACCACGTCGTGGTCGGTGATGTGGCCCCCGGTACGCATGATGTGGAGCCAGGACTCGATCGCCGCATACCCGCGTTGCCCCACGACCCGGATCGGCGCGGGCGGCGCGGGCCGCCAGTGAGCGCGCGCGAGCGCCAGCGCCGCAGCCTTGGCGTCGGCCAGCAGCCGGTCGCCGTGCATCGTGATGCCGTCCGAGGGCCGCAGGTAGCCCAGCGCACGGGCGTCCTCCGCCGAGGTGGACACGCGGGCGGTGGCCATGGTCTCGAACACCCATCGCACGAAGGGCAGCAGGTCGGCGTCGACCCCATCGGGGATCCGCGCGGCGGCGCGCCGCGCCATCTCCATGGTGCCGCTGCCGGCCGGGATCAGCCCGACGCCGGTCTCCACGAGGCCCATGTACGTCTCGGCCGCGGCCTGCACGTGCGCGCACGCCATGCACAGCTCCACGGCGCCCGCCAGCGTCCGCCCGAAGGGCGCCGCCACCACCGGGAACGGCGCGCGCCGGATCGCGGTCGTCACCTGCTGGAACGCCCGCAGCGCCAGGTCCAATTCCTCCCAGTTGCCCTCCTGGGCTTCGAGGAGCACCAGCATGAGGTTGGCGCCGGCGCTGAAGTCCTGCCCCTGATTGCCGATGACCAGGGCGTCGAAGTCGGCGGCGACCCGGTCCAGCGCCATGCGCGCCATGCGCAGGGTGTCCTCGCCGATGGCGTTGACCTTGCTGTGGAACTCCAGGCAGGCCACGCCGTCGCCCAGGTCGACCAGGCTCGCACCGGGGTTGGTGGCCACCACGCCGCCGGCACGCTTGAGGCGGACCAGCAGCAGACGGTCCTGCGTGCCCGGTTCGGGACGGTACGTGCCGGTGGCGGGGTCGAAGACGTGCCGGGTGGCGCCCACGTCCTGGTAGAACGTCCCCACGCCGCGCTGGCGCACCGCACGCAGCAGCGGCGGCAGGGCGCCTTCGGCGGGCAGCAGCGCCTGCGCTGCCCCGACCGCCACCAGGGTGTCGTGTTGCTCGAACGGCCCCTGGTCCCAGCCGAAGCCCCAGCGCATGGCGCGATCGACGTTGGTGACGTCGTCGCTGATCTCGGGGATGCGGTGCGCGGCGTACAGCACCACCGCCCGCACCAGCCGCCGCAGGAACTCGCCGTAGCGGTCCTGCATCGCCAGCAGGGCGGCCAGCCGGCGCCCGGGATCCTCGATGGCGCGCGCCGCCTCCAGCGCGGGCGTCGCCAGACGCCGGCGCGGCCGGTAGGTCAGCGTGCGGTAGTCGAGGACGTGGATCTCCCCGTCCTGCCGCCGGTAGAAGCCCGCGCCGGCCTTCTCGCCCAGCCAGCCGCGTCGGGCCATCTCCTCCATGAAGGCCGGCGGCCGGTAGACCTCCCGGTCCTCCTCGTGGGCCAGCAGGCGGGCCGAGTTGGCCGCCACGTGCAGCGCCACGTCGAGCCCGACGAGGTCGGTGGTGCGAAACGTGGCGCTGCGCGGCCGCCCCACCAGCGGGCCCGTGAGCTCGTCGACCTCGTCCACGTCGAGGTCCAGCTCCACCATCAGGTGGACGGCCTTGAGGAACCCGTACGTGCCGGTGCGGTTGGCGATGAAGTTGGGCGTGTCCTTGGCGTAGACCACGCCCTTGCCCAGCATCTCCTCGCCCCAGCGCGCGACGGTCGCCACCGCCCAGGGCGCGGTGTGGGGCGTCGGGATGACCTCCAGCAGCTTCATGTAGCGGGGCGGGTTGAAGAAGTGCGTGCCCAGGAAGTGCGCGCGGAAGGCCTCGCCGGTGCGCGCGGCGATCTGCGCCACCGGCAGTCCCGAGGTGTTGGTGCTGACGATCGTCCCGGGCGTCCAGTGCGGTTCGAGCCGCGCCAGGAGCTCCTGCTTGACCGCCAGGTCCTCGACCACTGCCTCGATGATCCAGTCGACCTCGCGCACCCGCGCCAGGTCGTCCTCGAGGTTGCCGACGGTCACCAGCCCGACCCGGGCAGGGCTGTAGAACGCCGCGGGCTGCGCCCGCAGCGCGCGCTCCAGCCCCGCGCGGGCCAGCCGGTTGCGCACCTCGGGCGAGGTCAGCGTCAGGCCGCGGCGCCGCTCGTCGTCGGTGAGGTCTTGCGGCGGGATGTCCAGCAGGAGGGTGGGCACGCCGGCGTTGGCCAGGTGCGCCGCGATGGCGGCGCCCATCACGCCGGCGCCCAGCACGCCGGCGCGGGCGAGGCGGCCGCGGCGGCGGACGGTGGCGGGAGAGGAGACGGCCATGGACGCAGATCACACGCCGGGAACACCCGGCCTGGGGAAGGGTTCGGGATCGGCGCCTGTGACTCCTGGGGTCCGCGGCCGGGGTGGCGGACGACCGGGCAGCGTCGGGTGCCGCGCCCGGCGCAGGGGCACGGAGGATGGGGCGTGCCCGCAGGCAGGATGTGCCCGACCGATGCGTCTGGTCGTAGATGCGCTTACAATGGACGGAAACAGGTTCCAGCCTGCCCGGGCGGGAAGCGCGTGGCGACGCACCCGGCCACTGCGTGGCGCGGCAGGCTGCCGGCCTGCCCGTCCGGGAAGCGAGTGGTGACAGCTGGCGAGCGCCCCTCCGGTCAAAGTCCGTGCCGCGCTGGTGTCGGTGGTCACCGGCGTGGCGATCCTCGTCTTCAAGGTGGCCGCCTACCTGATCACGGGCTCGGTGGCCCTCCTGTCCGACGCTGCGGAATCGGTGGTGAACGTCGTCGCGGCCAACGTGGCCCTGGTGAGTATCGTCGTCGCCGGCCGGCCGCCCGACCAGACGCACCCGTACGGGCATGCCAAGGCCGAGTACGTGAGCAGCGCGACCGAGGGCGCCCTGATCGCCGTGGCGGGCGGCTGGGTGGTCGTGGCCGCGGTGGGGCGCCTGCTCCGGCCACAGCCGCTGCAGCAGCTTCCCGTCGGCTTCGGGCTGCTGGCCCTGGCCACGGCGGCCAACCTGGCCGTGGCGCTGTTTCTGCTGCGCATCGCCCACGTGAGCCGATCGATTGCGCTCGAGGCGTCCGCCCGGCACTTGCTCTCGGACGTCTTGACCTCCGTGGGCGTGGCGGTGGGCCTGGGGCTGGCCACCCTCACCGGGTGGGCGCCCTTCGACGCGCTGACGGCGCTCGTCGTGGGCGGCCACGTCGCGTGGATGGGCGCGGGGCTCGTGCGCCGCTCGGTCGCCGGGCTGATGGACGTGCAGCTCCCGCCCCATGAGATCCAGACG
>CAZGNA010000011.1:0-32979 GCA_964526945.1 uncultured bacterium | reverse complement strand
CGCCAGCAGCCCGACGTCGTAGTTCGCCTCGATGACCAGCAGGTCGGCGCCCCGCGCGTGGTCGAGCACCGTGGACGTGACCTCGCCGAGGTCGCAGGCGACGACCACGCGCGTCCCGTTGCGCGTCAGCGCAAACCCCACGGGCTGTGCGGCGTCATGGGGGACAGGAAACGGCGTGACCTCGACCCCGCCCACGACGAACGGACGCTCTACCGCCACCACCTCGTGGGGCACCCCGGCCAGGCTCTCGCCGCACGCGCGCAGCGTGGCCGCGGTGAGGAAGATCGGCGCGCCCGTGGCTCGCGCCAGGGCCGCCGCGCCTCTTGCGTGGTCGTCGTGCTCGTGGGTCAGCAGGATGGCCGCCAGCGGCGTGGGGCCTGCGGCGTGCAGGGCGCGCAGCAGCGCGTCGGCCGGCAACCCCGCGTCGATCAGCACCCGGGCGCCCGCCGTCTCCACGAGCACCGCGTTGCCGGCGCTCCCGCTGCGGAGCACCCGCGCGCGCAGGGGGGTGGTGGACGACGACGCGTGCATCGACCCCGGCACCCTCAAGGGGTTCGGTGAGCGCTGACGCTCTCCTGCCCGTGCACCGCGTGCCCGGACCGGGGCGTCGGGGAGCGCCCGTGGCGGGCCGCCCGTGCTCCTTACCCGAGGCCGAGCTCCTCCAACCGCTCCTCGTCGAAGCCGAAGTAGTGCGCCAGCTCGTGCACCACGGTCTTGCGGATCTCCTCGCGCATCTCGTCCTCGGTGGCGCACGCTTCTTCCAGCGGGCCCTGGAAGATCGTGATGACGTCGGGCAGGCGGTAGGGCTCCAGGGGGCTGCGCTGGGGCAGCGGTGTGCCCTGGTAGAGTCCAAACAGCAGCTCGTCGGGATCCAGGCCCACCTCGGCGAGCTGCTCTGCCGTGGGCCAGGCCTCGACGACGACTGCGACGTTGTCCAGCGCCCGCTGGAACTCCGGCGGGATCTGGCGCAACGCCTCGGCCACCAGCTGCTCGAACCGCTTGCGGCTCAGCCGCACCACGGCCTTCACCCGTCCAGCCAGCCCCGGGCCCGCTCCACCGCGCGTCGCCAGCCGCGCAGCGCCTCCTCGCGCCGGCCGGCGTCCCAGGCGGGCTCGAAGGTGCGGTCGGCCCGCCACAGCTGCCGCAGGGCCTCCAGCGACGACCACGCCCCAACGGCCAGCCCGGCGGCGTAGGCGGCGCCCAGCGACGTGGTCTCGCGCACCGCCGGGCGCACCACCGGCACGCCCAGGATGTCGGCCTGCAACTGCATGAGGAAGTCGTTGGCCGCCGCGCCCCCGTCGACCTTGAGCACCGTGACCGGGTGCCCGCTGTCGGCCACCATGGCGTCGAGCACCTCACGGCTCTGGAAGCAGATCGCCTCCAGCGTCGCACGCACCAGGTGCGCCTTCGTGACGTACCGCGTCAGGCCCACGATCGCGCCGCGGGCGCGCATGTCCCAGTAGGGCGCGAACAGCCCGGAGAACGCCGGCACGAAGTAGATGCCGCCCGTATCGGGCACCGACCGCGCCAGCGCCTCGGTCTCCGCCGCCGAGGCGATCAGCCCCAGGTTGTCCCGCAGCCACTGCACCGCCGCGCCCGTCACGGCGATCGACCCTTCCAGGGCGTAGGCCCGCAGCGGGCCCCCGCCGGCCCGCGCCGCTACGTACGCCGCCGTCCCCAGCAGGCCGTGGGTGCTCCAGGCCGGACGGGCGCCCACGTGCTGCAGCAGAAACGACCCGGTGCCGTAGGTGTTCTTGGCATCGCCCGGCGCGACGCACGCCTGCCCCACCAGGGCGGCCTGCTGGTCCCCCAGGATGCCGCACACCGGCACCCGGGCGCGGAACGGGCCGTCGGGCGCGGTGAACCCGTAGGGCGCAGCGGGCACCGAGGGCCGGATCTCCGGCAGCGCCGCAGCCGGCACGCCGAACCGGTCCAGCAGCACAGGATCCCAGGCCAGCGTGTCCAGGTTACACAGCAGCGTGCGCGACGCGTTGGTGGGGTCGGTCACGTGCGCGCCGCCTGCAGTGCCGCCCGTGAGGTGCCAGACGAGCCAGGTGTCGATCGTGCCCAGGCGCAAGCGGCCGGCCGCCGCCGCAGCTCGTACCTCCGGGACGTGCGCCAGCAACCAGCGGATCTTCGTGGCCGAGAAGTACGTGCTGATGGGCAGGCCGGTGCGTCGGCGCACGTCGTCCTCCCATCCCGCCTCGATGAGCGCCTGGCAGTCGCGCTCGGTGCGCACGTCCTGCCAGACGATGGCGTTGTACAGCGGCCGGCCGGTGTGTCCGTCCCAGGCGACGATCGTCTCGCGCTGGTTGGTGATGCCCACCGCGAGCAGGCGGCCGCGGGGCGCGGCGGCCAGCGCCTCGGCGACGACCGTCTGGGTGCGGTCCCAGATCTGCATCGGGTCGTGCTCCACCCAGCCCGGCTGCGGGAAGTGCTGCTCGTGCTCGCGGTAGGCCGACGCCACGACGGCACCGGTGAGGTCGAACAGGATACAGCGCGTCCCGGTGGTGCCCTGGTCGACGGCCGCCAGGTAGGCGCGATCCGTGCTGGCCATGCGCTATGTCCTCCCGGGCGCCGGCGCCCCTCTTGCGGGCCGGCGCACTCTTGTGGCAATCAAGATGGCAGAGACCATTGGTGCTGCGGAGGGACGGCCATGCCCGTACGGCTGCAAGTGCGCGACGCCGCCGCCGAGGCACGCCGCGAAGTGTCGCGCATCTCCAAGGAGCTGGAGTCGTTGTCCAAGTACCCGTCGAGCGAGGATCTCGCCAAGCATCTCAAGGCGCTCACCAAGGCGCTCGACCGTTTCTTCGCGGAAGTGGCCGGCTGACCCCTGCGGCGGCCTGCGCAGCTGTAGCCCGATCGCCCCGCCGGCTCCGCCTGGACGGCGGAGGCGGTCTGCGCCGACGGATGCGCCGGGGCTCCTGATCGTCGGCGCCGAGGCGCCGCCTGGGTGCCCGCTCGACGGGCTGCGGCGGGGCGGCAGGGTTGCTGCGGACGCCGGCTCTCAGGCCTCGAATCGGGTCGCCCGGAACAGGCGCAGGTCGAACGCGCTGGCGCCGTCCAGGGCAAGGGCGGCCAGGATCTCGCCCATCACGCTGCAGAACTTGTAGCCGTGGCCCGAGAAGCCCGCGGCGACGCACACCTGCGGCGCCTCGGGCAGGCGGTCCACGATGAAGTGCTCGTCGGGCGAGTTGGTGAACAGGCACGTCTTTAGCGCCATGGTCGGGCCGTCGGCCTCGGGGAAGTAGCGGCGTAGGCCCTCGCGCACCACCGCCTCGTCCTCAGGGGTGACCTCGCGCGGGACCGCATCCGGGTCGACCCGCTCGTGGCGGTGGTGGTACTTGCCGATCTTGACGCCCGGGACGCCGAAGATCGGAAATCCGTAGAAGCGGCCCTCCGGCGCCTCGAGGTTGAAGACCGGGAACGCGCCCAGCCGGAAGAGCTCGGGCCGGCGCGGCTGCGCCCACAGCAGGACCTGCCGCTCGGGCACTGCCAGGGCGGCCAGTCGGGGAACGAGGCGGCCAGTCCATGGGCCCGCCGTGACGACCAGCCGCCGCGCACGGTAGACGCCGCGGTCCGTGCGCACGACCACCTGACCGCCGTCGGGTTCCCAGCTCAGCACCCGCTCCCGGGCGTGCACCTCGGCGCCGGCCGCCTGCGCCAGCATCACGTGGGCCACGATAGCGCGCTCGGACAGCACGAAGCCGCCGTCGGGCTGGTAGACCGCCACCATCTCCCGCGCCAGCCGGTAGCCGGGGTACCGTCGCGCGAGCGTGGCGGCGTCCAGCACCTCATGGGGCAGGTGGTGCACGGCGCACGAGCGCAGCGACCCCTCGACCGTCACGCTGCCGGGGAGCCCGGCGTCGATCGCGCCGGTGATGTAGAGCAGCGGCTCGCCGTACCGGTGCTGCAGCTCGTGCCAGAGGGCGTATGCGCGGCGCAGGAGCGGCACGTAGGCCGGATCCTCGAAGTAGGCCAGGCGGATGATGCGGGTGACCCCGTGGGAGGACCCGCGGTCGTGGGGGATGTCGAACTGCTCCAGGCCCAGCACCCGCGCCCCACGGCTGGCCAGGTGGTAGACGGCGGCGCTGCCCATCCCGCCCACACCGATGACGACCACGTCGTAGGTCATCCCGCGCTGCCCCTCGATCCCGCGGCCTGCCGCGGAACGTCGGGCCCGGTCGCCGCCCCGCCGGTCATGCGCCCGCGGCCCTTGCCCCCGTGGCCAGCACCTGGCGCAAGCGCCGGCCGACGACCTCAACCTCGCCGTCGTCCAGCGTGTGGGCCGCCAGCACCAGGGCGTGATCCTCGACGCGCACGCGAATGCTGGGCTCGCCCTCGCGCAGCGCGGCCTCCACGGTCGCGGCGGTCGGCCCCACCCGGGCTTCGTCCAGGCGGACGACCAGGCGCTTCCAGGGCGAGGGCTGCTCCCAGACGAGCTCGGCCTGCACGCCCGGCAGCCCCTCCACCGCCGCCGCGATCGCCCGCAGGCGCTGCTCCTGCTGGGCCAGGCGCGCCTCGTGGTCCAGCGCGAACCACTCCTCCAGCGCGACCACCGTGGCGATCACCTCGTGGCGGTCGACCTTGTAGCCGCGGCCGAGGGCCTGGGTGTCGGCGCTCTCGTAGGCGACGAAGTTGTTCTGGATCACGGCGTCGACCGCCTGGCGGGTGCCGCACACCACGCCCGCCGAGTTCACCGCGCCGAAGTACTTCGCCCCGAAGCACACCAGGTCGGCGCCGGTGCCGCCGGCCAGCCAGCGCATCCTGTCCAGGGGATACACCTCGGCCGCCGCGTCGACGAGCACCGCGATCCCGGCGCGGCGCGCGATCGCCACCACGTCGGCAAGCGGCAGCACCCCCGGCGTGCCCTCGGCCTTGGCCAGGTAGAGGATGCCCGCGGTACGCGGCCCGATGGCGGCCTCCAGCTGCGCCGCCGTCGTGCCGCCTGCGTCGCCGACGGGCACGAGGCGGCCACCGGGCACCGTCACCGCGCGGTCGTAGTGGTAGCGGGTCGGGGTCTGGATCAGGAACTCGTGGCGCATGCCGTCGGTGGCGGGCAGCCGCGCGATGCGTGCAGAATCCGTGCCCGTCATGATGGCCGCCGCGCTCAACACCAGGCCGGCGAAGCACCCCGAGGTGACGACCGCGGCCTCCGCCCCCAGCCGCGCGGCAATGGCCTCGCCCGAGCGCGCCAGCAACTCGGCCATGTCCACGAACGCGTCGTTGGCCGCGGCCATGGCGGCCAGCACGCGCGGCGAGAGGCGCGAGCCGCCCAACAGCGTCATGTTCCCGCACGCGTTGATCACGCGGCGTACGCCCAGCGTCCCGTACACGTCCGTGGTCGCGCGGTCCATGCGGTGACCTCCGTGCTCCCGGCATCCGGTGGACTCCGGCCAGATCCAGCCGCCAGCGGGTGTAATTACACCGCGACGCCTCGCCACCTGCCGTCCAGATCGCGGCGGTGCGCAATGGTCCCACCGATGCGAGGACGCCATGCCTATCACGGAGAGCGTCTTAGCACCGGCGGCACTCGTCCCACCGACGCGCGGACGCGCACCGGGAGGGGCGCGCGTTTGGTGTCGCGTGTCCGGGGCGCCGCCGGCGTCGCGTGCGGCGCCGTTCGAAGGCTGCACCTGCGTGATCGAGACGCGTGGGCGTGGAGGCAGCGGCGTCGGCGCGGATGAGGAGGCGCGGAGGTCAAGGGAGAGGCGCGGGCGTGGACCCAATCCACGAACCTGGGGGCCGTGGCGCGACCGCCCGGTTGTGGTGCGGTGCCGGGAGCAGGCGTTAGCCCGACGCCACCTGCGCGAGCGCCTGGGTGATCGACGCCCAGCGCGCGGCGACCTCGGCCATGTACGCCGCCTCCGCCTCGCGGCCGGCGCGGTGCAGGCGCACCGCCTCTTCCGCGTACTGGCGCACGCGCGCGGGCGCGTGCGCGGCACCCGCCGCTCGCAGCCGCGCGGCCTCCCGACGCATCGCGTCGGCCCGGACCGGGTTACCGGCGGTCTCGCATGCGACTGCCAGCGCCTCCAGCAGCTCCAGCCGGTCCTCGACGGGCGTGCCCGGCGCGTCCAGCAACGCCTCCAGGCGCTCGATCGCGGCGGCCGCATCGCCCATGGCCACGTGCGCCTGCGCCATCAGCCGCTCCACCTGGCGGCAGGCGGCCACGTCGCCGGCGCTGGCGAACACCCGGCCGCACCGCTCCAGCCGCCCCACCACCCCTCCGACCTCTCCGGCGCGCAGGTCCAGCCGCGCCAGCGCCACTTCGGCCTGGGCTTCGCCGAGCAGGTCGCCGCTGGCCCCGGCCAGCTTCGCCGCCTGGGCGAACGCCGCGCGCGCCGCCTGGAACGAGCCCATCGCCTCGTACGCCCGGCCCATGTGGCGCCAGTAGCGCGCAGCGGTCTGTCCGGTCGATGCGGGCGCGACGCCCATGGCCATGGCCAGCGCGCGCATCGTGCGTTCGGGCACGCCGGCGTTGCGCTCCGCCCGCTTGACGGTCGTCACCTCGAAGCCCGCCCGTTCGGCGAGCTGCTCCTGGGTCCAGCCCAGCGCGATGCGCAGCGCACGGATCTCCTGCCCCGTGGGCGCTGGCGTCGGCAGGTCCGGCGCGCTGCGGTCGGCACGATGCGGCAGGCGACCCGGCGGGATCCCGCCGTCGGTCCAGGGCGCAGGACGCTCGCGCGTCGCCGCGGAGAGCGGCGGTGCCACACCCGCCCGGTCAGCCCTGGGGATGGCCCGCGGATCGTCTGCGCCGCGCCACGCGCGGCCGTGCTCCGCGTCCACCGTCAGGCCGAGTTCAGCGGCCAGCGCCCGCGCCACCTGCTGCTCGCGAGGGGCCAGCGGCTGGCGGGTAGCGCGCCGCAGGCGGAGCAGCACGGGCACCACGTCCGTGAGCACCGGCGGCCGGCCCAGCGTGCAGGCCAGCTCGAACGCCAGCACTGCGGTCTCCAGGCCGCCTGTGGGGTCGACGCGGCCCTGGAGCTCTGCGGCCAGCGCCAGGGCCGATGCGTGCGTCGCTGCGTCCAGGCGGGCAGTGGCGTCCGCCAGCAGCGCGCGCACCGCGTCCAGGCCGCCCGGCACGTCCTCGCGCACGAGGCGTAGCCGCACGAGGTCCACGCGGACGGGCGTCGGAGCGCCGTGCAGCCGTCGGTATTCTCGCTCGGCCCGATTGAGCGCGACCTCTGCCCGCCAGACCTCGCCCAGGTCCAGCAGGGCCCGCCCCCCGCCGTGCAACGCCTCGGCGGCACGCCGCAGCCGCCGCGCCTGCAGCGCGAGCCGTCGGGCCCGGTGGAACGCCCGCAGCGCCTCACGGGGCCGCCCGCGCATACGCAGGACCCCGCCGAGGACCAGGTAGGCGTCGGCGGCCACGGCCGCATCCACGCCGCGGGCCAGCCGGACCGCCTGGCCCGCCGCCGCAGCAGCCCGCCGCAACGTGCCGCCGGCATAGTGCGCACGAGCGAGGCGTGCGTACAGCCGGGCGCGCAGGGCCGGCGGCGGATCCGCCTGCGCTGTGAGTCTCGCCAGCGCCTGACCGAAGTGCTCTGCAGCGGCCTCGTACGCGCCGGCGTGCATGGCAAGCCGCCCGGCGTCCTCGAAGAGCGCGGCAGCCCGGGCCGGCGCCGTGGGCGCCAGCATGGCGGCCGCGCGCGCGAGCAGCGCCTGTGCCGGGCCGGCCCCTCCCGCCCGCCGGTAGCTTTCCGCCTGTCGGAGCAGTTCTTCCAAAGTCACCGCGAGGTTCCTCACACCTTCCCAGTACATCGCGCGCGACAGCGCGCGCTGCGTGCCCCGACGGTGCAAATTGCCCTGGTCCTGCGAAGGTTGTTCCCGTACAACAGAGTCGCTAGACCTAGACGCCACGCCCGCTGCCGGGTGCAGGCCCAGGTGGTGCACCGCGCGCAACGCAGGGGAGCTGCGAACGGCGGGCGACGGAGCAGCCGGCTACTACGAGCAGTGCCGGAGCCCTCAGCCGGTCTCATCCGTCGCCCGCCCCGCAGGCGCGGGCGGGACGACGACGCAGGAGGCACACGATGCCGCCGCACGCCGTGATGCCGAGCACGACGGAGCGCTCCGAGGGATGGGGCGGAGGCTCCATGCCCGGTGCCGCGGACCACGTCGGGGGCGTCGACGCGCTCGGGCGGGCCGACCGGCCCGGCCGACTGGAGGAACTCGAGCGCGCGTACATCTGCGCGCTGCTGGCGTTGTCCGACGCCGCCGACGCCCGCACCGAGTACCGTCCGGGGCACGCGCGCCGCAGCGGCGAGCTCGCCGCACAGGTGGCGCGCGCCATGGGCTTGCCGCCAGACCAGGTCGAGGTGGTGCGCTACGGCGCCATCCTCCACGACGTCGGCCAGATCAGCGTGCCCGAGGAGATCCTGCGCAGCCCCTGCCCGCCCACGACCGAGGAGTGGCGGACGATCCGCGCGCATCCGGTGTCCGGCGCGCAGCTGCTCGCGGTCATCCCCCGGCTGGCGGCCATCGCCGAGATCGTGCGCGCCCATCACGAGCGGTGGGACCGCCGCGGCTACCCGCGGGGGTTGCGCGGTGAGGAGATCCCCCTGGGCGCGCGCATCGTGGCGGTGGTCGACGCGTACCTGGCGATGATCGAAGACCGACCGTACCGGTACGCGCGCAGCCCCCAGGAGGCCGTGGGCGAGCTGCAGCGACGCGCCGGCACGCAGTTCGACCCGTCCGTCGTCCGCGCGTTCGTCCAGGTCGTGCGCGCGAGCCGCGACGAAGACCGCAGCGTGCCAGCCGAGACGGCCAGCCTGACCACCGCAGAGATTCCCGTCACGCCCGACGCAGGTCCGCCCGGCGACGTCCTGGAGGATCCCGACGGCATCTGGCAGCCGCTGCGCGAGAGCCTGACCCGGTTGACGCGCACCAGCGCGCGCCCGGACGCCAGCGTGCGCTAGCCGGCTCGTTCCGGCGTCGCCGTTCCACCGGGCCCCGGATTCCCGCGCGCCCCGAGGCGATGCGCCTTCGACGAGCGCGCGCATCGACGCCGCACGCCCCCCGAACGCGCCGGCGCGCGCACTGGCGCCGCCAGGAGTTCCCACCGGAGCGCCACGAATGCTTGTCCCATGGTGCGATCTTCTCCTGAACTGCTGCGCCAGCTGGGGGCCGGCGTACCCATCGAGGCCGTCTGCGCCGCCGCAGGACTCACGCGGGAGGCGTTCGACGCGTGGTGGCAGGCGGAAGTCGCCGCACGCGTGCCACCAACCACCGGCACGCTCCGCGTCGGCGCGCCGGGACCGGTCCGGATCCTGCGCGATCGCTGGGGCATCCCGCACATCCTGGCCGCGCGGGACGACGCCCTGTTCTTCGGCGTTGGCTTCGCCATGGCCCAGGACCGCTTGTGGCAGATGGACTACCTGCGCCGGCGCGCGCTGGGGCGGCTGGCGGAGGTGCTGGGTCCCGATGGCCTCGAGCTGGACATCGTGGCCCGCACCGTCGGCCTGCCCCGCATCGCGCGAGCCCACCTCGAGCGCCTGCCGGCGACCACCCGGGCGGCCCTCGAGGCGTTCTCCGCCGGGGTGAACGCCTGCATCGGCGTGCGCGCAGGGCACCTGCCCATCGAGTTCGCCCTGCTCGACTACGCACCCGACCCGTGGACACCGTACGACGCGCTGGCGGTGCTGGCCGAGTTGCGCTGGTACCTCACCGGCCGGTCGCCCGTGATCGCCATTCCCGAGCTGGCCAAGCGCGTGCTGCGCGACCCCGGGCTCTACGAGGCGTTCTTGCTGCCCGAAGCCGGCGACGAGACGATCGTCGCGGCGGTGCCGCCCGTGGCGACGCCGGTGGAGCCGCGCGCCAGTGGGGGCGGCGGCGAGGGCCCGGGCAGCAACAATTGGGCCGTCGCCGGACACCGCAGCGTGACCGGCCGGCCGCTGCTGGCCAGCGACCCCCACATCGCCTTCGGGGTCACGAGCTGCTGGTACGAGCTCCACCTCTGCGGCGGGTCGTTCAACGCCGCCGGGATCGCCTACGTGGGCACGCCGGCCCTGCTCATGGGCCGCAACGCGCGCGTGGCGTGGGGCGTGACCAACAACCTCTGCTCGCAGCGCGACCTGTACCTCGAGCGCACGGACCCCGCGCACCCCGGGGCGTTCCTCTACGACGGCCGATGGGAGCCGGCGCGGGAGCGCCGCGAGGAGATCGTCGTGCGCGGCGCGCCGGCCGTCGATCTGGTCGTGCGCGCGTCGCGCAACGGCCCCATCGTCGACCATCTGCTGCCCGGCCCGCTGCGCGACACCGGTCCCGTGAGCCTGCGCTGGCTGGGCGCCGAGGACAGCGACGAGTTGACCTGCCTGCTGGAGATCGCCCGGGCGGACAGCGTGGCCGCCGTCCGCGCCGCGCTGCGCCCCTGGAGCGTCCCGACGCTCAACTTCGTCCTGGCCGACGTCGACGGCCACATCGCCTACCAGTGTGCCGGCCGCATCCCGATGCGCGAGCGGTGGGACCGCGCCTACCGGCCCGGATGGGACCCCGCCCACCAGTGGCGGGCGTTCATCCCCTTCGACGCGCTGCCCGCGGTCGTCGACCCGCCCGCCGGCTGGGTGCGTACTGCCAACAACCGCAACGCGCCGCCCGACTTCCCCTACCCCCTCTCGGGGACCTGGAGCAGCGGCCTCCGGGCCCGCCGCATCCGCCAGCTGCTCGAGGCGCAGGAGCGCTTCAGCGCCGATGATTTCGCTCGCATGCAGCTCGACGTGCTGTCGCTGCGGGCCGTCGAGGGCCTCCCCGGGCTGCTGGCGCTGGTGGAGGACAGCGACGACGCCCGCGTGCGCCGCGCGGCGGCGGTGCTGCGCGCGTGGGATCGCCGCATGACGACCGATGCCGTCGGCGCCGCCATCTTCGAGGTGTTCTTCACGGAGTGGTGCCGCACCGTCGCCGCCGCGCGCTTCCCGGCGCCCCTGGTGGACCTGATGGCCAGCGCCAACGCCGGTCTTGCGCTCGCCCTGCTGGCCGACGATCCCTGGGGCTGGTTCCCCGACGGCGCCCGCACCACCGCCACGGTGGACGCGCTGCGGCGCGCGCTGGATACGCTGGAGGCCCGGCTGGGCCCGGCCATGGACACCTGGACGTGGGGCCGCATCCACACGATCCCGCTGCGCCACGCGTTGTCCGGGCGCGGCGACCTGGGGACGCTGCTCGACCGCGGCGGCCTCCCTGTCCACGGGAGCGGCGTCACCGTGTGCAACACCGGCTACGATCCCAACTACCTGGCCAGCCTGGGCGCCAACTACCGGCTGATCGCCGACCTGGCCACCGATCCTCCCGTGCTGTGGGCCGTCGACGCCGCGGGCACCTCCGGCGAGCCCGGGAGTCCGCACTACGGCGACCAGCTGCCCGAGTGGTTGGCGGGACGGTACCACGTCATCCCGCTGGATCCGGCGCGGGCGGAGCAGGAGGCCGTCGCTGCGCTGCTGCTCGAGGAGAACGCTTGACGCTGCAGCCACGCCGCCCATAACGTCTTCTTGTGGAAGGCGACTCCGTGCTCGTGGTACCGCGGGCGACGGGAGGTGCACCGGTGCGTTCCCGGTCAGTGGTGTGCAAGGCTGCGGTTTCCGTGCTGCTCCTCGTCGTGGTGCTGGGCCTCGCGCCAGCGTACCCCCAGGCGCGCCCGACGCTGAAGATGATCTGGGTCGGCTGGCCCGAAGCGCACATCGTGCCCCTGGTGCAAGCGGCGGCGGCCGACGCTGGCGTCGAGGTCGACCTGGAGCGCATTCCCTTCGGGCGGCTGTTCGAAACCCTCGACATCCGCCTGGGCGCGCGGACGAGCACGCCCGACGTCTACGCCGTCGATGGGCCGATGACGGCGTCGTACGCGGTGCGCGGCCACCTGCTGCCGCTGGACGACGTCTTCACCGCCGACGAGAAGCGCGACTGGCTGCAGGCATGCATCGACCAGGGGACGTTCGACCGCAAGCTGTACTCTGCCCCGGTTGTGACCAGTTCGCAGCTCCTGTACTACAACAAAACGCTGTTCCAGCGCGCCGGCGTACCGTTCCCGCCCGCTGACGTGCGGCAGCGCTGGACCTGGGAGCGGGTGGTCGAGGCTGCGCGCAAGATCGCCCGCCCCGCGGAGGGCATCTGGGGCCTCGTCCTGGAGCAGACCGACCGCCCCTACCAGATCTTGCCGCTGGCGCAGTCGAAGGGAGCGACCGGGATCAGCCCCGACGGGCTCCGCGCCTCTGGCTACATCGACACACCCGCGTTCGTCGACGCCATGACGTTCTACCAGCGGCTCTTCACCGAGTGGCAGGTGAGCCCCAAGGGGCTGTTCGAGATCCCGCAGGTCACCGAACTCTTCGGTACGGGCAAGCTGGCCATGCTCGTGGGCGAGCTGTGGAACCTGCGCTTCCTGGAGGCCTACAAGGGGCTCAGCTGGGGCGTCGCCCCCCACCCCTACTTCCAGGGCGGAAAGGTCGTGACGCCCACGGGATCGTGGCACATCGGCATCAACCCGCGGACCGAACGGCGCCGCGAAGCGATCGCGTTCGTCAAGGCGTTCGTGAGCAGCAAGCAGAACGCCTTGCTGTTCGACCTCACCCGACGCACACCGTGCCGGCGGTCGGTGTACCGGCAGAAGGCCGGTGAGTTCTCGCTGGCGCCGTGGCGGATCGTCCTCTACGAGCTGGCCAACACCGCGGTGCCCCGGCCGCTCACCCCCGGGTTCCGGGAGTACGAGAACATCCTCCAGCAGGCGCTCCGGGACATCCAGCTGGGCGCGGACGTGCAGCGGACGCTGCAAGCAGCGGCCGCGCGCATCGATCGCGAGCTGACCAAGTACCGACAGTGACGGCCGCGTCCGCCGCATCGTGAGCCGTGGCGATGCCGTCCCCGGGGAAGACGGCCGCCGGGTGGGACCGGCAGTGACGGCTGTCCCCTTCGCATCGTGAGCCTGCGGCGGCGCGAGGCGTTCCTGCCCTACCTCTTCATCGGGCCGGCGGTCGGCGGGCTGCTGGTGTTCCGGGTCTACCCCATGGTCCTGGCGCTGTGGCAGAGCCTGCACACGCAGACCCTGGACGGGCTGCAGCGGTTCGTAGGTCTGGCCAACTACCTCGCCATCTTCTCCGATCCCCAGGTGTGGAACGCAGCGCGCGTGACCGCCGTCTTCAATCTGCTCGTCAACCCGCTGCAGATCGTCCTCGCCCTGGGCCTCGCCCTCCTGGTCAACCGCCAGGTGCCCGCCATCGGGATCTTTCGCACAGCCTACTTCCTGCCGATGACCGTCTCGTTGACCATCACGGCCATCATCTGGAACTTGGTGCTGAACCCGCAGCTCGGGCTCGCCAACGGCATCCTGATCCGCCTGGGCCTGCCCCCGCAGCCGTTCCTCATCAGCGAGCGGCAGGCGCTGGCGTCGATCATCGTACTGGCCACGTGGAAGGGCGTAGGGTACTGGATGGTCTTCCTGCTGGCCGGGCTGCAGCAGATCCCCGCCACCGTGTTCGAGGCGGCGAGCCTCGATGGCGCGACCCCGTGGCGGCGGTTTCGCGACGTGACGTTTCCCCTGTTGCGCCGCGTGCTGGCGTTCGTGCTGGTGGCCGACCTGGCCATCAACATCCTGATGTTCGTCCCGGTCTACCTGCTGACCGGCGGCGGCCCCCACGGGTCGACGGAGCTGCTCATGTTCCACGCGTACCGCGTCGCCTTCGTCTTCCTGGACTGGGGACGGGCGACGGCCCTGGCGGTGCTGATCGTGGCGGCGCTCCTGGTGCTCACCGGCGTGCAGCTGCGGCTGCTCCGGGCCGAGTTCGAGTACTAGCGCCAGGACATGTGGCCCCTGCCGCGCTCCGGGGTCCGGCGCTCGCTCCACAACGGTCGGCGCAGCATGGCCACGGCTGCGCCGCTCCCCTTGCAGGTGCCCGCCGCCCGGACCGTCGCCGCTGCGCGCCGGCGCCGCCCGCGCTGGTCCCGGGCCGTCCTCTACACGGTCCTCACCCTCATCGCCCTCGTCATGCTCACGCCCCTCTACTGGGCGTTGCTGTCGGCGGTACGCCCGCAGGAAGTCGTCTTCCAGCACGTGCGCCCGGTCAGCTGGCGGACGTTCGTCCCTCAGGAGCTGACCCTGCAGTATTTCGGCGAGGTCCTGACGCGCACGCGCTTCCCCAGGGCGCTGGCCAACAGCCTGTTCATCAGCCTCACCACCGTGGGCGCCGGCCTGGCGGTGAACTCGCTGGCCGGCTTCGGGTTCGCCAAGTTCGCCTTCCGCGGGAAGGAGCTGCTGTTCGTGGTCGTGCTGCTGACGTTCATGATGCCCTTCGAGGCCATCGTGATCCCGCTGTACATGGTGATCCGCCAGCTCGGGTGGGTGGACTCGTACCTGGCACTGATCGTGCCGGCGATCCCCCACGGGCTGTCCATCTTCCTCTTCCGGCAGTTCTTCGCCGAGTTCCCGAACGACTTGCTGGACGCCGCCCGCATCGACGGCGCCTCCTGGTGGGCGATCTACTGGCGTGTCGTCACGCCGCTGTCGACGCCTGCGTTCATCAGCGCTGCCCTCATGCTCTTCATCATGCAGTGGGACGCGTTCTTCTGGCCCCTGGTGGCGGCCAATTCGGCGGCACACACGGTCGTCCAGGTGGAGATCTCACGATTCGTCATGCAGGAGTCGACCTCGTGGGGTCGCCTCTTCGCCTCCACCGCCATGGCCATCGGGGTACCGATGACCCTGTTCTTCGCACTTCAGCGGTACTACGTGCAGGGCGTGACCGCCACAGGGCTGCGGGCCTAGCCATCCGGAGCCACCTTCCTGCCGGTGCGGCACCGGCAGGAAGGTGGGTGCGCACGCCGAACAATTGCTAAAGCAAATGACGTTTGTCAATAACAACCGCGGTATCAAGTCGCTGACCAAGGCCCTGCGCATCCTGCACGCCGTGGGCGACCGGGCGGAACCCGTGTCCGTCGCCGCGCTCAGCCGCGCGCTCGCGATGCCGAAGGGCACGTTATTTCCGTTCCTGCGCACCATGGCGGCTGAGGGGCTCCTCCTGGCCCACGGCAGGGGGCAGTACACGCTGGGGCCGCGGCTGGTGGAGCTCGCCGCCATGTTCCACGCACAGGTGCGCCTCCGCGACGTCGCCCGCCCTCACCTGGAGCATCTGGCGCACGCGTGCGGCGAGGTCGCGCACCTGTGCGTCCTCAGCGAAGGCGAGATGGTCTACCTGGATCGTGTGGAGACCCGTCGGGTCGTCCAGGTCGGATCGCGCATCGGCGGGCGGTGCCCGATCCACTGCACCGGTGTCGGCAAGGCGTACCTGGCCTTCCTCCCCGAAGCGGAGGCGCGCTGGCTGATAGGTCGGTACGGCTTGCGCCGCTACACGCCGCGGACGATTACCGCACCCGAGGCGCTCCTGGCAGAGTTGCGCCGCATCCGCCAGCGCGGCTACGCCATCGACCGCGCCGAGCACGACGCCGAGGTGCGGTGCGTGGGGGCACCCGTCTTCGACCACGAAGGCCGGGTCGTCGCCTCCATCAGCGCCGCCGGGCCCGCCTACCGGATGACCACTGCGCGCATGCGACGCATCGTTCCCCTGGTGCTGGAGGCCAGCCTCGCGATCTCCCGGGCCTTGGGGCACCGTGCAGGCCCCGGCGTGTCGGTGCCCGCTCGCTGCACCCCCCAGCGCCCGCAGACCAAGCAGGCCCCTGCGCCGTCACGCCTCACGGTGGTGCCATGAGCGAGCCCCTGCGTCGGGGTGCAAGCTACGCGATCACGCTGACCCTGGCGGTCGCTCTCTGGTGGGCGATCGCCGCCCTGGGACGTCTGCCCGACTACGTCCTTCCGGCCCCGGGGGTGGTCTGGCGCACATTGATCGCCTCGCTGGGTCCGCTGACCCCGCACATCCGGGTGACGCTTCGAGAGATCCTCGTCGGATTCGGCCTCACGGTCGTCGTCAGCATCCCCCTGGCGCTCCTGATCGCGTACTGGAAGCCCTTCGAGCGCACAGTCTACCCGCTCATCGTCCTCCTCCAGCTGATCCCCAAGATCGCGCTGGCGCCGCTGTTCATCGTATGGTTCGGCTTCGGGTTCGTCCCGAAGGTTGCCATCGTGTTCCTGTTGTCCTTCTTCCCGCTGGTCATCGACAGCACCACCGGGTTCAAGTCGGTCAACCCCCTGTTGCTGCACCTGGCACACACCATCACCGGGTCCGAGTGGCGTATCTTCTGGCGCATTCGGCTTCCGGCAGCGCTGCCGCATGTCTTCGCCGGACTCAAGGTCGCCATCGCCTTCGCCACCGTCGGCGCCATCGTCGGGGAGTTCGTGGGCGCCGACCAGGGGATGGGGTACATGCTGCTGCGCGCCAACGGTGACCTCAACACGCCGCTCCTGTTCGCCATCCTGGTGCTGCTCTCGGGGATCGGGATTGTCTTGTACATGCTCGTCGAGGGCGTGGAACGGGCCGTCATTCCCTGGCACGTGTCGATCCGTCGGGAACTGGCGCAGGTCGAGCGCTCCACGCTGTGAAAGGGTGACATCGGGGTGCGACGCTCCCCGGAGTGGCGTGAACACCTATCAGACAAGGAGGGGACAGGCATGCGCCACGCCATCGGTATCGTCCTCGTCGCGATGCTGGTCTTGGGGCTGACCTCGAGCTCGGCACCGCAGTCGCTCACACCGGTATCGTTTCGCCTGAACTTCGTGGCCGTCGGGCTGCACGCGCCCTTCTACCTCGGATTGGATCGCGGCTTCTACCGTGAGGCCGGCATCGATCTCAGGATCGGCGAGGGCACGGGCTCGGCCACGACGGTACGCTTGGTGGGCAACCGCAGCGACCTCTTTGGGTTTGCCGACGCGGGTACCGCCATCATCGGCATCGCGCAGGGCATACCGGTCAAGATCATCGCCCCCATCTACCAGATGAACGGGTTCGCCATCATCGCCGCTGCCGATGCCGGCATTCGCACCCCCAAGGACCTAGAGGGCAAACGCGTCGGGGTCACGCCGGGCGACGCGCTGTCGGCGCTGTGGCCCGCGCTGGTGGGCGCCAACAACATCGACGAGAGCAAGGTGCGGTTGGTGGCCATGGATCCTGCGGCCAAAGTCCCGGCCATGCTCAACAAGCAGGTCGACGCCATCCTGGGCGGCGCCGACGACCAGGCGGTGACGTTGAAGCATCGAGGCATGCCGGTGGCCGTCCTCCGGTTCGCCGACTACGGCGTGTCCACCATCGGGCTCTCCATCATCGCCCACCAGGAGACACTGACCTCTCAGCCCGCGCTGGTACGGGCGTTCCTGCGGGCGACGGTCCGTAGCTGGGACGTGGCGCGGCGGAACCCCGACGTCGCCATCGCCGTGCAGAAGAAGTACATCCCGGCGTTGAACGAGGCCATCGGCCGCGACCAGCTGGCGGTGGCCATCAGCAGCCTGTTCAGCAAGAGCTCCAACGAGCTCATGAAGGCCACCGACAAGGACTGGCTCGATACCGTGGTCCTCCTGGCGCGCTACATGGGCGTCACCGGTCGCTTCGGTCCCAAGCACTACTACGACCAGAGCTTCCTACCGGACCCCTTGCCGACGCGCTGATGGCGTGCGCGGTCGAGGTGCGCGGCCTCGACGTCACGTACCGATCGCCTTCCGGGCCGGTCCCGGCACTTGCGGGCGTCGACTTGCAGGTGCACCCAGGGGAGTTCGTCTCCATTCTCGGGCCATCGGGGTGCGGCAAGAGCACGTTGCTGCTGGTCGTCGCCGGCCTCGTCACGCCCACCCGTGGGGAGGTTCACGTCGACGGTCGTCCGGTGCGCGCGCCCGTGCGCGAGATCGGAATCGTCTTCCAGGAGCACCTGCTTCTGGACTGGCGCAACGTCTTGGACAACGTCTTGCTGCAGATCGAACTCCGAGGACTGCCGCGCCAGGCCTACGCGGCAGCGGCGCGGACCCTGCTGGCCCGCATGGGGTTGCAGGGGTTCGAGACCAAGCACCCCTTCGAGCTCTCCGGAGGTATGCGGCAACGTGTGGCCATTGCGCGGGCCATCATCCACAACCCGCCGCTGCTGCTCATGGACGAACCCTTCGGGGCGCTCGACGCGCTCACCCGGGAGCAGATGCGGGTAGACCTGGAGCGGCTGTGGATGGACCTGCGCAGCACCGTGCTGTTCGTCACCCACGATATCGCCGAGGCCATTCTCCTCAGCGACCGGGTGGCGGTCATGACCGCGCGGCCGGGGCAACTCGCCGACATCATCCCGATCGCGCTCCCGCGCCCCCGTACGGGCGACGTGCAAACGGGGCCGGAGTTCCTCTCCTACCGGACCCGGATCCTCGACATCTTCTACAGGTTTGGGGTGCTCCATACGTGACGAAACCCAAAGACACGCTCCGAGTGGCTGTAATCGGCGTCGGGACGATCGCCCGGTCGGTCTACTTGCCGATCCTCCTGGCCAGCGAGTGCACGATCGCTGGCGTCATGAGCCGGACGGGTGAACGGGCTCGTGCCATCGCGGCACAGTACAACATCCCACGGGTGTACGAGGCACTGGAGGAGGTGGACGCCGACTGCGCCTTCGTGCTCACCCCCAAGGACACTCATGCATCCATCGCGACAGCGCTCCTGCGGCGCGGCATCCCGGTCTTCCTGGAGAAACCCATGGCCACCACCCTGGCCGACGCTGAGGCTCTCCTCCAGACCGCCGAGGCCTCGGGCGCCCTGCTCATGGTGGGTTTCAACCGACGCTACGCGCCGGTGTACGACGCGCTGCACCGGGAGTGGGCCGACCATCCGCCGGACGTGATGGTCGCCGAGAAGAACCGCCCGGGCACAGAGTACCGCGCGACGCTCGAGAACGCGATCCACATGATCGACCTGCTGCGGTGGATCTGCGGTGAGGCCGTGGAGGTCGTGGCCGCCAGCCAGTTCGAGGATGCCTACTACGAGACGTCCTGTGTGGCGCACATCCGGTTCGCGCGTACCCTGGGCGTCCTGATCGCCAACCGCACCTGCGGCCAGTGGGTGGAACGGGTGGAGACCTACGGTCGCGGGAAGAGTGTGATCGTCGACGCACCGGAGTGGGTTGCTGTACTCGATCAGCATCAAACGCACACCACCAGCCTCACACCACTGGCCATGGGATGGGCGTCGGTGCACGACCGTCTGGGTTTCCGCCAGGAGGTGGAGGAGTTCCTGAGGGCCGTCCGGCACGGTGGGACCGTGCGCACGCCGGCCCGGGACGCCTTCGAAACCCACCGCCTCACCGACCGCATCCTCCGGGCGGCCGGGTTGCCCGGCCTGGCGCCATGATCATCGCCGGACACACCATGGGAACCCCCGAGTACACGGTGCCCGAGGCGCTGGACTTGTTCGCGCGTCTCGGGTTGGAGGCAGCGGAGGTCATCTGGCAGGAGGGCTACCGCTGTGGCCTCGACCCCGCGACGGACGCAAGCACGCTGCACACCATACGCCGCCATGCCGAGCGTGCCGGGGTGCCTATCGTCGCCCTGACGCCCTACGAGGCGTCGTTCAACGATCTCGATCCACAACGACGCCGCGACGCCATCGAGGCGTACAGCCGGGCACTGGACGCCGCCTCGATCCTCGGTGCCCGGTGGCTCCGGCTCTACGCGGGTCGCTTCCTCCCCGGAGACGACCGGTGGGACGAGAAGTGGGCCTGCCTCGTCGAGGCGCTCCAGGAACTGGGCGGTCGCGCCCAACGCGTCGGCGCGGTCATCTGCGTGGAGAACCACTTCAACACCATGGCCGATACCGCCGCGCGGACGGCGGCGCTGGTGCGTGCCGTGGATCACCCCCATGTGCGCGTGCTCTACGACCAACCGAATCTCGGGTTCATCGGTGCCGAGCCCTGGGAAGAAGCCCTCCGGGTGTTGGCGGGGCTGATCGCCTACGTGCACGTGAAGGACTTCGTCTTCACCGATCCCACACGGCCGTTTAGCGCCCGGGACGTCAGCCATGTGGAGGCCGAAGCGCGCGTCGTCCGCTCGCGGGTCGTAGGCGAGGGGATCGTACCCTGGCCCCAGATCCTGTCCGCCCTGCGCGGACAGGGGTACGATGGCGTGCTGTCGCTCGAATACGAACGCCGCTGGCACCCCGAGGACCTGCCGCCTGCGGAGGACGGCATGGCGCGGGGCGCCGCACGGCTGCGGCAGTGGCTGGGCACATGAAGCTGGCAGTCGTCACCGATGAGCTGAGCGACGACCTGGAGACCGCACTGGAGCTCGCCGCCGAGTTGGGGCTGTGCCACGTTGAGCTCCGAGGCGTGGGCGGGCGCCGGGTGCCCAGGCTCGACTCCTACTGGCGCCGACGGCTTCCTCAGCTGTTGGCGCGCTTTCGCATGGAGGTCGTGGCCATCTCGCCGGGCCTGTTCAAGATTCCCCTGCCCACACCCGTGCCCGAGGGCTTTCAGGTCCTGCGCTGGCAGGATCGCGAGGAGTCCATACGTGCGCGCCGCCAGGAGGCGCTGCTTGCCGACCATCGCACCAGACTGCTGGAGGAAAGCCTGGCCTTCGCGCAGGAGCTCGGCTGCCGCCTCGTTGTCACCTTCGGTATCGTGAAGACGCTGGGCGCCACGTTCATGCCGCAGACGGTCGTCGAGGTACTGGCGGACGCCGCCAGCGCCGCGCAGCGCGCGGGGATCGTCCTGGCCCTCGAGAACGAGCACATCTGCTGGGCTGACACGGGGGCCCGGACGGCTGCGCTGGTGCGCCAGATTGGCTCGCCGGCCCTGCGCGTGAACTGGGATCCCGGTAATGCCCTGGCGGCTGGCGAACGGCCGTACCCGGACGGCTACGCCGCGGTACGCGGGCTCGTCGCCCACGTCCACGTGAAGGATGCTCGTCGTGCGGCGCCTGATACGGTCGAGTGGACGGTCAACGGCGACATCGACTGGACGGCGCAACTGCGGGCGCTCCGCGACGACGGGTACGAGGGCGCAATCTCCATCGAAACTCATGTTCGGCCGAAGATCGCTGGGGTCCGGGCCACGCTCCGGCGAGTCCAGGAGGCGTTGCGATGAAGTTCGGCATCCAGCCGACGGAGGGGGGAGCGCGCACGGCCGAGGCGCTCGCCGAAGTCGTCCACGCTGAAGAGATGGGCTTCGACTCGGTGTGGCTGTCGGAGCACCACGGCGTACACGACCACTACTGGCCGTCCCCGCTCCTGATGCTTGCGGCCGTTGCTGCCCGCACCGAGCGCGTCGTGCTCGGCACGAACATCATCGTCCTCCCCTTCTACCACCCCCTCCGCGTGGTCGAGGAAGCGGCCATGCTGCAGGTTCTGTCCAAGGGGCGCGCGATCCTCGGCGTCGGCATGGGGTACCGCCACGATGAGTACGCCGCGTTCGGCGTGCCGACGCGCGACCGGGGTCGACGCTACGAGGAGGCCCTCATGGCCATCCGCCACCTCATGGCGCGCGATGGGACGCCATTTCACGGCCGGTACTTCCATATCGCCCCAATCGCCGTCGAGCCCTGGGCGCCGTTCCCGATCTGGGCTGGAGGGTGGGGGCGCGAGAACCTGCGGCGGGCAGCCCGCTACGCCGACGCCTGGATCCCGGGCCCTGTGGCCGACCTCCAGCGGTTGCTGGACTGCCGCGCCCAGTACGAGGCCTATCTGAAAGAGGCAGGGGTGGATCCGGCATCGCGTCCCCGGGTGCTCACGCGCGAACTCATCATCGCTCCGACCAGGGCGCGGGCGTTGGAGGCCGCCGAACGCTACTTGGTCCCCATCTACAGGGACGAGTACGGCGGCAGCTGGCGCCACGGACTGGTAGACGCCAGCCGCGCGCGTGACCTCGACGCGATCGGAACAGAGCGGTTCATCGTGGGGTCTCCTGACGACGTTATCGAGGGCATTCGGTTCTTCGCGGAACGGTTCGGGTGCGACCATCTGATCTTCCGCCTCTACGGACCCCACACCCCTCACGCGTTCATCATGGAAGAGATCTCACTCCTGGGCCGCGAGGTGCTGCCCGTGTTTCGTCGCAACGGACGGGAGGCCACGCAAGCCGCCGGAAGACCGGTGTGATGCTGCTGAGGGGTCGTGACCATGTAGTGTGCCCTGTGGTGTTCCCTGGTTCTGACACCGCCTCTGCCAGGCGCCGAACTACGCCAGGCCGGCACCGCGGGCGCGTCGGGCGGAGCGCGCCCGCGCGTGTCGGGCGTACTCGTCGGGCGTACTCGTAAGGAGGAACAGCGATGTCTGCCGATACGCCTCCCGTCTTCCTCGACGTCGACACCGGCCACGACGACGCCTTCGCCATCCTGCTGGCGGCACGTCGGCTGCGTGTCGTGGGCATCACCACGGTCTGCGGCAACGCGCCGCTGGAGCGCACCACCGAGAACACGTTGAAGATCCTGGAGGCTGCCGGCCTGACCGACATCCCGGTGGCCGCCGGCATGGCCCGGCCCCTGGTGAACCCGCCGTTGCACGGGCCCGAGATCCACGGCCCGTCCGGCCTGGACGGCCACGACTTCCCGCCGCCGCGCCTGCGCCCCGACCCGCGGCACGGCGTGTCGTTCCTCATCGACGAGATCCGCCGCCATCCCGGCTGCTGGCTCGTGCCCACCGGGCCGCTCACCAACGTCGCCGTGGCTCTGCGCGAGGCCCCCGACCTGAAGGACTGCCTGGCCGGAATCAGCCTGATGGGCGGCTCCACCGAAGGCGGCAACGTCACTCCCGCGGCGGAGTACAACATCTACGCCGATCCCGAGGCGGCAGCCGTGGTCTTCGAGTCCGGCATCCCGCTGTGGATGGCCGGCTTGAACCTCACGCGCCAGGCCCTGATGACCGACGACGAGGTGCGCCGCCTGCGGGCATTGGGCACGCACCTGGGCCGGGTGGCCGCCGACCTGCTCGACTTCTACGTCGGCACCGCGCGCCGGGTCTTCGGCCGACCGGGCGGGTACATGCACGACCCCTGCGCCGTGGCCTGGCTGATCGACCCGGCGGTCGTGACCTTCCGCCCCGCGCACGTGGCCGTCGAGCTCCACGGGACCCTGACCCGCGGCATGACCGTGTGCGACCTCCGGCACGTCACCGCCACGCCCGACCAGATCCAGGCCCAGGAGGGCGTGCGACGCGGCAAGCCGCCCAACGCGCAGGTAGGCATGCAGCTCGACCGGGCACGGTTTCTCGATCTCCTGCTGGGCGCCCTCGGGGAGTACCCCTGAGCGCTGCCCGAGGAGGAGCCTGAGCGCGGCGCGACCGGTGACCGCCGGCTGGGGCTGATACGGGCCCTGCCGGTGTCCTGCGGGAAGTGCCCAGAGCGCGGCGCGGCCGACGACCGTGTGCGACGGCCACGCCCATCACTCCCGCCCGCGCGGTCCGGGCCCGGGCGGTGGGCATCGGGCCGGTGACCCGGGGAAACGCTCCGGACACCGGCGCCGGGCTATGACAGCGGAAACGCTGTGGACACCCGCGACGCCAGGCCATGGCGTCGGTTCCCTCGTAGATCCTCTATACTGATATAGTGGGCTTAGGTCCACGGCCCGACTCCGGGAGATCCATCGGCGATGGTCGTCGCGTCCGCGCTCCGGCCGGGCATGGCGATCCGGCTCGAGGGCGAGCTCTACAAAGTGCTCAGCGCCACCTTCCACGCCGGCGGTGGCCAGATGGGCGGTGTGACCCACGCCAAGCTGCGCAACGTCCGTACCGGCGCGGTCCGGGAGTGGCGGTTTCGCGCCGACGAGCCGGTTGCCGACGTGCCGCTGGAGCGGCGGTCGATGCAGTTCCTCTACGCCGACGACGCCCTCTGTCACTTCATGGACACCGAGACCTACGATCAGGTGGCGATCGAGCGCACCCGCCTGGGCCGTCCGGCTGCGTACCTGACCGAGGGCATGGTGCTCCCGGTGGAGTTCCACGAGGACCAGCCGGTGGGCGTCGTCTTCCCGGACGTCGTGGAGGTGCGGGTGGCCGAGACCGCACCGCCCGCCCATGGGGTGGGCACGGAGAACGTCTGGAAGGAAGCGAAGCTGGAGAACGGCGTCGTCATCCAGGTGCCGCCCTTCATCGCGGCCGGCGAGTGGATCCGCGTCGACGTGGAGGCCGGCGCCTACGTCGAGCGGGCGAAGCGCAAGTAGCCGTCGCGCGGTCCGCGCGGTTGGGCCAAAACGCCCGGGGCGTGCTATAGTTTTGCCACGATGCCTTTTACGCTTCGCGACTTCGAGAGCCTGCTGCGGGCGCTGGAGAAGCGCGCCGAGTGGCGGGCCCAACTGCGCCGTCTGCTGCTGACCGACGAGCTGCTCTCGCTGCCGGAAATCGTGCGCCAGCTGGCGGTGCGGGTGGAACAGCTGGCCGCCGCCCAGCAGCGCACCGAGACCCGCCTCGAGCAGCTGGCCGCCGCCCAGCAGCGCACCGAGACCCGCCTCGAGCAGCTGGCCGCCGCCCAGCAACGCACCGAGACCCGCCTCGAACAGCTGGCCGCCGCCCAGCAACGCACCGAGACCCGCCTCGAACAGCTGGCCGCCGCCCAGCAACGCACCGAGACCCGCCTCGAGCAGCTGGCCGGTGCGCAGCAGCGCACGGAGGACCAGGTTACCCGACTCGTCGAGGAGATGCGCCGCCTCGCCGAGGCCCAGAGAGAGACAGCCCGCCAGCTTGGCACGCTTGCCGAGACCCTCGGGTTCACCCTGGAGGACCTCGCGCGCGAGGTCGCTCCCGCCTACCTCGAGAAACACTGCGGGATCCGCGTCGGCGCCCTGGAGCGCCGCTTCCTCATGGTGGACGGTGAAGAGGTCGAGGTCGACCTCTACGGGGAGGGGACGCGCGACGGCGAGCGCATCGTGGTGGTCGGCGAGGTAAAGAGTCGCATCCACGGCCGAGACGTGGAGGCGTTCGGGAAACGGGTCCAGGCCCTCGCCCCGGCGTTGCCGGGCGCCCCCGTGCCCGTGCTCTTCGGCTTCGTGATCCACCCATCCGCCGTCGAGGCCGCCACCCGCGCCGGCGCCGTCGTCATCTCGTCCTCGGGCGCCACGGGCGCCCGGGGGTGACCGGGGGACACGCACGACTCCGGTCGACCGGACCGACCACACCGGAAGGGGCACTCCGGGCTATGCCGAATCTGGTATAATGCACACGAGCGGGCGGGTGTAGCTCAGCGGTAGAGCATCGGCTTCCCAAGCCGAGGGTCGCGGGTTCGAATCCCGTCGCCCGCTCCAGCCCGGTCCCCACTGATCTTCCCAGCTGAGCAGGATGGTGGCTTCGCCGGTACGAACACCACGAACGTAACGTCGCCGTAGTATGCGGCGCTAACGGCGTATGCCCTCTCCTGGTCGGGAGACGTCCACGAAGGCTGTCCCAATCTCTCACGAGACGCGACAGCGCCTTCTCTTCGGCGTCCTCTCGGTCGTGTTCGCAGTCGGGACCTACGGGCTGCTGGCCGAGTCCGGGCGCTGGGCCGACGCGCCGTGGATGCCCGAGGGGCTGGCGGCGGCGCACCGGCGGGAGGCCCTACCCTCGCTACCACGACTGGGACGGACGCTGGTGTGGCTGGTTGGCCCGGGAGCGTCTGCGGGGCCGGTGGGCCCCGGAGCGACAGGCGAGCACTCTCACGGAGATGGTCACCTGGGTTTCCTCATCCAACGGCGCATCACCCTGCAGGGCGCTCTGGCACGCACCGCAGCCCGCGTCCTGACCGGCCTGGCCGCCGGCGCGCCCGCGGGCATCGCGCTGGGGCTCGCCATGGGCTGGAGCCGCGTGGTCGATGCGTATGTCCACCCGGTATTCAGCCTGCTGCGCTCAATTCCACCCTTGGCGCTGTTGACGTACCTGATGCTGTGGCTGGGACACGGAGAGGCGCACCTGGTGGTGCCGGTGGGCTACGCCGCGTGCGTCACGCTGGTGGTCGCTGCCTATCATGGCCTCTGCGACCTCCCTGCCGTGTACATCCTGGCGGCGCGGGCATTGGGGGCGCGTGGCAGGCTGTTATGGCGCCGGGTTCTCCTCCCGGCCCTCGGCCCCTCGCTCCTCTCGGGAGTTCGCTACGCGCTCATGCTCGCATGGATGACGGTGGTGGGCGCAGAGATGCTCATGGCCGACGATGGCATCGGCCACCTCATCGTCGGAGGCGGTCTGTGGTCCTCCCGCCTGGAGATCGGTGCCGACCCTGCCGTGGTCATGATAGGGATCGTTGGTCTGGCCGCGACCGGGTACGCGATGGACGCGCTGAGCAGGACCGTCGCAGCCAGGCTGGCCCCCTGGGCGCAGAGGTGACGTGGTGCGCCGCGCACTGGTAGCCTTCGCAACCCTGGCGGTGCTCTACGGCGCGGTGGCCCAGATCAGCGGCCCTTATCTGCCCCGACGCGTCTGGATGGGGGCGCATTACATCGAGAACGTGGAGTTCCTGCCCACCTACGGCTCGCTGGCGACCGAGACGGTCTTCCTGCTGCGCTCCGGGGCCCTCATCGGCGGGGTCCTCGTCAGCGGCGGTCGGGTCATGGCGGGGGTGCTGGCGGGGACCGCATGGGGGGTGTGTGTGGGGCTTGTGGCCGCGGCCGAGCCGCGGATGGGGGCCCTCCTGCTGCCCTGGCTGACGTTGGTGCGGTTTGCAGCGGCGCTGGCCCTCCTGCCGTTGTACGTGCTGTGGTTCGGGGTTGGGGAGTTGGCCAGGATCCTTCTCATCGCCACCGGCGTTGGAGCCGTCGTCGCCGTGGGGGTGCTCCAGGGCGCCTCCGGCGTGCCGCGTGTCTACCTCGAGGCTGCCGCGGTGCTGGGGCTCCCCCGAGCCATGACGTGGCGTCGGGTGGTCCTGCCGTGCGCGTTCCCCGAGGTCTTTTCCAGCCTGCGCATCGGGGTGGCCCTCGCCTGGACCACCATGGTGGTCGCCGAGCTGATCGACCCCCACTCCCCCAGCCTGGGCTACCTCCTCACGCTGGCTGCCACATACCCGCGCGTGTCGACGATCATCATCGGTGTCGTCACCATCGGGCTCGTGGTGCTCGCCAGCGATCGTCTCTTGCTCGTCGTCCACGCCAGGGCGACGGGCTGGATGGCGAGGCGCGAGGCCCATGCCCGTCACGCGTAGGGTCCGGTTGGCGGTCGTGGGCATCGGCCACACCTACGGTGGCCGCGTGCCGACCCGCGCCCTCGACGGGGTGAGCATGGAGGTCTTCGACCACGAGTTCCTCGCCGTCGTAGGTCCCGTGGGATGCGGCAAGACGACGCTCCTGCGCATCATCGCCGGGCTCCTGCAGCCTACCGAAGGTCGCGTCCTCTGTGAGGGCCGTCCGGTATCCGGACCGGGTCCGGAGCGGGGCTACGTCTTCCAGGAGGACGCGATCTTCCCGTGGATGACCGTGCGCGAGAACCTCGAGCTGGGCCTCGTGGCGCGGGGTGACGAGGCGGCGGCCCGCCAGGCGATCGTCGACGGGTTGCTGGAGTTCACCGGCCTGGGTGCCTACGCCCGGGCCTATCCCAAAGAGCTGTCGGCAGGCATGAGGAAGATGGTCGAGGTGGCTCGCGTGCTGGCCACCGATCCGTCGATCCTCCTGCTGGACGAGCCCTTCGGTCTGCTGGACGCGCAAACTTGTTCGCGGATGCAGACAGAGCTGCACCGCCTGTGGGAGCACCGGCGGAAGACGGTAATCCTGGTGACGCACGATATCCACGAGGCGGTCTTCCTCGCGGATCGCGTGCTGGTTCTCACGGCACGGCCCGGTCGCATCAAGGCCCAACTGGACGTCACCCTCCCCCGCCCGCGGACCGCCGCGATGCGCTTCGCCGCAGAGTTCTCAGCCCTCGAGAGGCGGATCTGGGAGGCGCTGGACAGCCCCAGCGCGTAACGCCGCACACCCCACCTCCCGGATCGCCCCACGCCCGGGGCGCATACGTCCCCGGCCCGCCGTAGTGTTCCGGTCGCGTAAACGGCGGGCACCAGGTCAATCCTCGTGGCCCCGGCCCGCCGGGGGTTGCATCGCGTGGGCAGCTGTGCTACCTAATGGCGTAAGCACGGAGACGACGATGGGGTCTTCGACGAACCGCTCCCGCAGCACCCGCGGGACCGCCAGGCCGCGCGAGTGCATCTGTCCGTCGCGAAGGCGGTAGCCTTCGCGTTCCCCCCGACAACCGTCACACGACGTTGACGCGTACGGTCCGGCGAGGGGCCGGCCGCGCGCCGCGTCTTGCATGGAATCGGCACCAGGGAGGTGACCTGGCAGATGCAGCGTGCACGCAGAGCGTGGAAGATGCGTGGGGACGTCTCGGTTCCCGTCTCCAGGACGGGTTCAATGGCCCGGACAGCTGTGACGGTGTGCGCGACGTGGTGGTGGAGGACGCTCGTGGTCGTGCCGGTCCTCGTGATCGTCTCGGTCGTGGTGGGCGCGCTGGCCCCTGCGGTGCCCGGCCAGCCCGCCGCCGGTCTGGGGCGCACGCAGGCCCTGGTGGACGCCGGGTGGGTGGCTGCCCGCCTCACGCATCCGGCCGTGCGCCTGGTCGACGTGAGCAGTACGCCCGAGGTCTACGCCCGCGGGCACATCGCGGGCGCCGTCTACGTGCACTGGCAGACGGACCTGACGGATCCCACGCACCCCGTCAAGGGCATGGCGCCCACCCGCGAGCAGTTCCAGGCCCTGGCGCGGCGGCTGGGCATCCGCAACGACGACAGCGTGATCCTCTACGACGACACCAGCAGCCTGTTCGCGGCGCGGGCGTTCTGGATCTTCAAGCTCTACCGCCACCCGCGCGTCGCGATCCTCGACGGCGGCAGCCGGCGCTGGGTCGCCGAGGGCCGGCCGCTGGTCACCGGGGGGAGCACGCCGCCACCCTCGACGTACGTCGCGCCCTCACGGGACGAGAGCATCCTCGCCACGACCGACTACCTGCTGGCCCGGCTGGGCAGCCGGCTCGTCTGCGACGCGCGCAGCCCGCGGGAGTACGCGGGCCTGGACGTACGGTCGGCCCGTGGCGGTCACGTCCCGGGCGCCGTCAACATCGAGTGGACGGCCGCCGTCAACCCCGATGGCACGTTCAAGACGCCGGAGGCCCTGCGCGCGATCTACGGGCCGCGGTTCCCGCGGGACCGCGAGGTGATCGTGTACTGTCAGACGGGGGTGCGCGCGGCGCACACGTGGTTCGTGCTGAAGTACCTGCTGGGGTACCCCCAGGTGCGCAACTACGACGGTAGCTGGGAGGAGTGGGGCAACCGCACCGACACCCCGGTAGGACGGTAGCACCGTGAACGGCCGTCGCCAGCCTCCGGCGGTGGTGGCGCTCGCCGCTGGCGCGATCGCCGCGCTCGGGGCGACGCTCGTGGCGGGCGTCCTCTGGGCGCGGGCCGCGCCGGGCGACCCCCGCACGGGTGTGTTTTGGGCGTTTGGGGTCGCCCTGGGGTTCGTGTTGCAGCGCAGCCGGTTCTGCTTCGCCTCCGCCTTCCGGGACCTGTTCCTCTTCGGGTCCGGCCGCATCATGCGGGGCATCCTGGCCGGGCTGGCCGTGGCCAGTGCGGGGTTCGCCCTGCTCATGTGGCGCATGGTGCCGGATCCAACGCTGGGGATGGTGGCCCCGGAGGCGCACGCGGTTCCCCTCGGGCTCCACCTGCTGCTCGGGGGGATCCTGTTCGGGGTGGGCATGGTGCTGGCGGGCGGGTGCGTCTCGGGTTCGCTGTACCGCATCGGGGAAGGGTATGTGGCGTCCGCGGTGGCCCTGATGGGGATCCTGGCAGGGCTGGGGGCGGGCGCCCATACGTGGAACTTCTGGTGGCGCGCGTCGATCGCGCGCAGCCCGGTGGTGTGGCTCCCGGCGGCAGGCGGGTACGTGGGTGGCCTCGCCGTAACGTTCGCCCTGCTCGCGGTGGCGTACGTGCTGGTGGTGTGGCGGGAGACCCGCGCCGGGCTGCCGGCAGCACCGTTCCCCGGGGTGCCCGGGCCCGCAGCGGGGTCGAGCATCGCCGCGGCGCCATCGGGCGCCGGGCTCCTCGATCGGCTGGCAGCGGCGCTGGCGGCCGTGCTGGTTCGCGGGTGGTCGCCGACGGCGGGGGGCGTGGCGCTCGGCGTGCTGAACGTGTGGCTCTACCTGGCGCACATGCCGTGGGGCGTGACCGGTGAACTCTCCCGCTGGGCCATCGGGGTGCTGGAGATCGCCGGCGTGGGGCCGGGCCCGCTCCAGGGGGCCGGCACGCTGTCGGGGTGCGCCCTGGTGGGCACGCGGGGCCCGTGGATCTCCCACACGTTGACCCTCGACGTCGGCATGGTCGCCGGCGCCTTCGCGGGCGCGCTGCTGGCCGGCGAGTTCCGGATCCGCCGGCCCGCCGAGCGCCGGCGCTACGTGCAGGCCCTCGCCGGTGGCCTGCTGATGGGGTATGGCGCCTCGCTGGCCATGGGGTGCACGATCGGCGCGTTCTTCTCGGCGATTCCCTCGCTGGCCCTCAACGGGTGGGTGTTCGCCGCTGCGCTGGCGCTCGGGGCTCGGGTGGGCGTGTCGGTGATTCGCAGGATCGCGTAGCGCACACAGAAGGTGGCGGGCGCTGGCACGGAACTGCACTGGAGGGGTGCGCTATGCCGCAGGACGCCGCAAGGGAAAAGGACGGTAGCACGATCATGCGCAGACTGGACGTGCGGGGCGAGATCTGCCCCTACCCCATGATGAAGACTGTGGAAGCCCTCCGCCAGACGCCGCTGGAGGACGCGGCGGTGCTGGAGGTGCTCACCGACCATCCGCCCGCGTTGGAGTCCATCCCCTTGTACGTCGCCACGATGGGGTACCGCTGCACCATCGACGACGTCGGCGGCGGGACGTGGCGGATCAGGATCACGCGCGCCGGTCCCTCCGACGCTGGGGGGTGAAGGTGCCGACCGCGGCGTTTCGGCTCGTCGGTGGCCGGACGGGCGCGGCATCGCCCTGGCGCGGTCGGCGTGGTGCGTGCTCGCGAGGGGCTCGCACGTGCTGCCGATGTTGCGTACGTGGCGCCGGTGGTAGGATAAGACATGCCGACGCTGCTCCTCTTCGACGTCGACGGCACGCTCGTCCGCCGCAGCGGGGCTGCGCGCTTGGCCTTCGCCCGTGCCCTGCAGGAAGGCTTCGGCGTCGTCCCCGACCTGCGGACGCTGGACACCGCGGGCCGCACCGACGCCGTGATCATGCGCGACGTGCTGCGCAGCCACGGCCTGCCCGACGCCGACGGTACGCTGACCGCTCTGCGGGAAGGCTTCCTGCGCCACCTGGCGCAGACGGTCCGCGAGCAGCCCGGCGAGGTCTGCCCCGGCGTGCGACCGCTGCTCGAGGCGCTGGCGGCGCGGGCCGACATGCGCCTGGCCCTGGGCACGGGCAACCTGGAACGCGGGGCCCGCCTCAAGCTGGCCGTCCACGACCTGGACCGCTACTTCCCCACGGGTGGGTTCGGCGACGACGCGCCCGAGCGCGCGGCCATCATCGCCGCAGGCATCGCGCGCGCCCGGGCGCACTACCGCGCACCGTTCGACCGGATCGTCGTGGTCGGCGATACGCCACACGATCTGGCAGCCGCACGGGCCAACGGCGCGGCCTGCCTGTGCGTGGCCACGGGCGTCTACACCGCCGAGGCGCTGCGCGCGGCGGGCGCGGCGGTGCTCTTTCCGGACCTTGCCGACCTCGACGCAGTCGTGGCCGCGCTCGAGGCCGGCGCCCCGCCGTAGGCGGCCTGCAGCGCGGCCCTGACCGCGGCCGGACCCACAGGCGGCGCCGTCCTCTGATGCCGCAGACGTTCCCCGTGGATCGTCGCACCCTCGCAGCCGTGGCAGCGACCCTGCTAACCTGGTCCTCGGCCTACGCCGCGATCCGCGCGGGCCTGGCGGGCTACCACCCGGTGCACCTGGCGGCCCTCCGGTACCTGATCGCCTCGGCGCTGCTGGCCGGGCACGCGGTCGTCACCGGACTGCGCCCGCCGGCGTGGCGCGACCTCCCGGCGATCGTCGTCCTGGGCGCCACGGGCATCACGACGTACACGCTGGCGCTGGCTTTTGGCCTGCGCACCGTCACGGCGGGCGCCGGCAGCCTCATCATCGCGTCGGAGTCGATCTGGATCGCGCTCTTCGCCGTCGCGTTCCTGCGCGAGCGGCTCACCGCATGGGGGTGGGTGGGCACCGTGCTCTCGTTCGGCGGCGTGGGGCTGATCGTCTGGAGCGAGAGCGGCAACCTGGCGGTCGACCGCAACGCGCTGTGGGTGGTCCTGGCGGCCGTGGCCACCTCGGCCTACTTCGTGGGCCAGAAGCCGCTGCTCCGGCGGTACGCGGCAACGGCGCTGAACGCCTACTGCATCTGGGCCGGCACGCTCCTCATGCTGCTGGCCGCTGGCGGCCTGGTGGACGCGACACGCACCGCCCCGCGCACCGCGACGCTGGCCGCAGTCTACCTGGGCGTCTTCCCCACCGCGATCGGCTATGCCACGTGGACCTACGCCCTGTCGCGGGCCCCGGCGGCCATCGTCGGGAACGCCCTGTACCTGATCGCACCGCTGGCGGTGCTCGTGGCGTGGGTGTGGCTGGGCGAGGTACCCTCGGGCCTCACGCTGCTGGGGGGCGCGGTGGTGCTGGGGGGCGTCTGGCTCGTAAACGCGCGCGGCCAGGCGCCGCAACCGGCCGGGGCTGCGGCGACCGCATCGCGCGCCTGAGGGTCGCCCTCGCGTGAAGGTCGCCCTCGCGCGCCGACGCGCGCGTCAGCGCCGCCGCCCGCCGCACCCCTACACCCGCCGCGCCGCCCACAGGAGACGCTCAGGGTGCGCGCGCCCGGGCCGCGATGCGTGCGTCGCGTCACGGTGCCGGCGCGTCGCGGGCGGCCTCTGCCACCTGTCGGCGCGCGGTTGCCGCTGCGGCGGGGACGGGGCGCACCCACAGCACGGCCCCGGCCAGCGCCACCGCGAGCCCCGCCGCCAGCACCACGGGGAGTGCAGGATCGGCACGGTAGGCATAGCCGCCGACCACCACACCGAGCGCCGCGAGCCCGGCGGCCAGCATCCCCGAGACGGCGAACGCCCGGCCGAGCACCTCCGCCGGCGCGTGCGCCCCGACCAGGGCCTGCCCCAGCGCGGCGGCGGGCGCCCGCGCCCGCAGGATCG
>CAZGNA010000010.1:0-33088 GCA_964526945.1 uncultured bacterium | reverse complement strand
GGTCGCCCTTCGTCCAGATCACCGGGCCTTGTTCAAAGCGGCTGTTGGCGGCGAGGGCGTCATCGAAGCCGAGGAGGGCGGGCAGTTCCCTATAGCTGACCTTGGCCAGACGCGCGGCGCGGCGGGCGGACGACCTTGGGCGGCCGGGCCGCGCGGCGCCCGTCGCCGGTGGGGAGCGTCTCCTCCCACGTCACGATGCTGTGGTAGAAGACGCGGTCACCCTCCTCCAGGCCCCGCGTGATCTCGGTGATGTGCATCGTGGTGGCGCCGAACTCCTTGAGGGCGTACTCCACGGCGGCCTCCGGCTTGGCGTCGTTGCCGCACGTGAAGATGTCCAGCGCCACGTAGCCGTACTCGGGCCAGGTGTGTACCGACAGGTGCGATTCGGAGATGACGACCACGCCCGAGACACCGTTGGGGGGGAACCGGTGGAAGGAGATCGCCCAGACGGTGACGCCCGCCACCTCGGCCGCGCGGACCAGGATCTGCTCGACGGCCTCGACCCGCCCGATGATCTCCGGATTGCACCCCGAGGCCTCCGCCACGTAGTGGTGTCCGACCGGCTCCATCTCCCACCTCCCCCGTGCCACGCGTGCAGTCGACCGAACGACCACTCATGGTACGGATCGCCGCGCGCGGTGTCAACGCGGTCGACGACGCCAGCGTCTTTCGGCGCGCGCCGACGCTTCCCTGCCCCAGCGCAGACGCGTGCGGTCACCGACCGCCGGCGGCGTGGTTCGCCCGCGCCACGCGCGGATCACCTCGAGCCCCAGGGGCAGCAGGGAGACCGCGATGACGGCCGCCAGCACCAGCGTCAGGTGTCGTTGCACGAGGGGCAGGTTGCCGAACCAGTAGCCGCCGAAGACGAAGATCCCCACCCACAGGATCCCGCCCGTCACGTTGTAGACGGTGAACCGGCTGTAGGTCATGCGGCCCACCCCGGCCACGAAGGGCGCGAAGGTGCGCACGATCGGTACGAACCGTGCCAGCACGATGGTCTTGGCGCCGTGCCGCTCGTAGAACGCGTGGGTGCGGTCCAGGTGCTCCTGCCGGATGTACCGGCCGGCGGCGACCAGCCGGGCGCCCAGCGCGCGCCCGACCCAGTAGTTCACCGCGTCGCCGACGATGGCGCTGGCGGTCAACAGCGCGGCCAGGGCCCAGACGTTGAGCCCGCCGCGGGCGGCGATGGCCCCGGCGGCGAACAGCAGCGAGTCACCCGGCAAGAACGGCGTGACCACGAGGCCGGTCTCGGCGAAGATCACCGCCGCCAGCACCGGGTAGGCCCACACGCCGTACGTCTGGACCACCGTGCCCAGGGAGCGGTCCAGGTGCACGAAGATGTCCAGGGCACGCGCCAGGAGCTCCACGCCTCGCGACCGGCTCCGGGGTCAGGACGACGGGGGCGCCGCGTTGGCCGCCGACGGCTGCGTGCGCCGCAGGGCCCGTGCGCGGTCCAGCGCGGCCGTCGCGGCCGCCAGCAGGGTCTCCGGGTCGGTGCCGGCCTCCGGCGCGGTGGCCACTGCGCCCTGCAGGCTGACGAGGATGCGACGGGAGCCGGCCGGGAGCGGCGTCGCGCCCGCGAGGGCCACGAGCCGCTGCAGGACGGCTTCCGCGGCCGGGCGATCGGTGCGGGGCAGCAGGACCGCGAAGTCGTCGCCTCCGATGCGGAACAGCAGGTCGCCCGGCCGCACCGCGCCGTCCAGCAGGCGAGCCAGCTGCTGCAGCACGGCGTCACCGACCAGGTGGCCGTGGGTCTCGTTGATCTGGCGGAAGTGCACGATGTCCAGCAGCAGGACGCTGAAGGGCGTGTTGGCGCGCGCCTCGCGCCGGAACTCCTCCTCGAGCCGCAGGTGGAACTGCCGCCGGTTGTACAGCCCCGTCAGCGGATCGGCCACGGCCAGACGCTCCACCGCCACCATGGCGTCGTCGAGCCGGCGCTCGAGGTCGGCGATCTTCCGCTGCGCCGCCCGCGCGGCGGCCACGCCCCACGCAGCGACACCGACCAGGAGCCAGACCGCGCTGCCCAGGGCAAGGCCCGTCGCCTCCGCCCCGGTCGCCTGCGCGAGCGCGGCCACCAGCACCCCGCCGGGCACCATGGCCGCAGGCGCAAGCAGCGCGTCGATCCCGACCGGCGGCCGCACGACGGGCCGCCGGGGCGGCGCAACCCGCCGCATCGCCGCCGCGACGGCAGCCCACACCACGGTGTAGACCGCCCCACCCAGCGCCACGGTCCACGCGCTCAACGCGTCGGCACCGGCGGGGGGCGTCACAGCGCCCGCGCCGCCCAGCGCCAGGACCTCCTGGCCCAGCGCGGCGCCGCTCCTGGCCGGCGCGCGCCGCCCACGCACGCCGTCGACCACCAAACCGGGCACGAGCACCAGGACGGCCGCGGGCCAGCCGAAGCGGAACAGCGCGCCCAGCGCCAGCCCGCCAAGCGGCGTGATCCCGATCCCCGACGGGAGCGCGATGCGCAACAGCGGCGTCACCGCCGACGCCGCTCCCAGCGCGATCCAGCCCGCGGCGGACACGGCAGGCCGCGCGGTCGCCGCGAGGACCAGCAACAGCACGCCGGCCACCGCCAGCGCCACCCCCAGCGGCCCCACCGCCCCCGGCGGTCCGGTTGTCCCGTGCGTGCGCGCCGGTGGAGCGGTGGGCTCAGGCGTTCGCATAGTGGTGGAAGAACCGGATGGTGGCCTCGATGCCCCGCGTGAAGTTGCGCAGGGCGAACTTCTCGTTGGGCGCGTGCAGGTTGTCGTCGGGGAGGCCGAAGCCCATCAACACCGCGGGCACCTTCAGCGCCCGCACGAACGCCCCCACCACGGGCACGCTCCCGCCCTCCCGCACGTAGACCGGCGGACGGCCGAACGTCTCCTCCAACGCACGGGCCGCGGCCCGGGCGGCCGGTGCATCGGGCGATGTCACCACCGGGGGCGTCGACGCCAGGTGGCGCACCTCCACGCGCACGCCGGGCGGCGCCTGGCGCTGCACGAACCGCGCGAAGCGGCGGAAGATGCGCCCGGGTTCCTGGTCGGGCACGAGGCGCATGGAGACCTTGGCCACCGCCCGGGCGGGAATCACGGTCTTCATGCCCTCGGCGGTGAAGCCCCCGGCGATCCCGTGCACGTCCAACGTCGGCCGCACCCACAGGCGCTCGAGCACCGGCACCCCGGCCTCGCCGGGCGCCACGTCGGTGCCCAGGGTCGCGAGGAACGCCGCCTCGTCGAACGGCAGCCTGGCCCACGCCTCTCGCTCGGCGGGGGCGGGCTCCTGCACGCGCCGGTAGAACCCCGGCACGCGGATGCGACCCCGGCGGTCCTTGAGGGCGGCCACGATCTGCGCGGCCGCGCCCACCGCGTTGGGCGCCGCGCCCCCGAACTGGCCCGAGTGCAGGTCGCGCTGCGCGCCCCGCACCTCGATCTCGGTGTAGAGCAACCCCCGCAGCCCGGTGACCAGCGTGGGCAGATCGGGCGCAAACAGCGCGCCGTCGCTCACGAGGGCCGCGTCGCAGGCCAGGCGGCGGCGCCGCCGCGGCACGTACGTCGCCAGCGTGGGGCTGCCGATCTCCTCCTCGCCTTCCAGGAGGACCTTGAGGTTGACCGGCAGCCTGCCCGCCGTGCGCAGGATGGCTTCGACCGCCTTGAGGTGAACGAACAGCTGCCCCTTGTCGTCGGACGCGCCGCGGGCGTAGAGGACGTCGCCGTCCACCACCGGGTCGAACGGCGGCGTGTGCCACAGCTCGAGCGGGTCCGGCGGCTGGACGTCGAAGTGCCCGTAGCACAGCACCGTCGGCCGCCCCGGCGCCCCCATCCACTCGGCAAGCACCAGCGGGTGGCGGGTGCCCGCCTCCACCCGCGCGCGCAGGCCCAGAGCCTCCAGGTGGGCGGCCAGCCAGTGCGCGGCGCGCGCGACGTCCGCCGCGTGCGCCGGCGTGGTGCTGACGCTGGGGATCCGCAGCAGCTCCTGCAGCTCGTGCAGAAACCGCACCTGGTGCTCGCGCGCGTAGGCCAGGGCCGCGTCCACGCTCGCCACAATTCGACGCAGGGGGCAGCTCTCCTGGAGACGTTGCAGCCCGTCCGGTCGACGGTCCGCTGTGCCGGTCGCCCCGCGGCGTTCCCGGGAGGGTGCGGGGCCCGGCGGCCTCCCCGCGCCGCCTCGGCGTAGGCCGCGAGGGCCGCGGCCTGGTTTGCACGAATGGTGCGCGGTCCCGGCGGCCTACCCGCGCCGCAGGCGCACCTGCAGCCGCACCGTGATCGGGTCCTCGGCCACGAAGATCAGGAAGCGGGGGATGGGAATGCCAAACGCCGAGAGCCGGATCGTGGTCTCTCCCGTGGCCATGTACGCGTCGCCCAGCGCCGTGACCTCCAGCGGGATCTCGACCTCGCGGCTCACGTCGCGGATCGTCAGGGTCCCGCGCGCCATGGCCGGAATGCGCAGGGCCGTGAGGCGGCCCTGGGGGACCACCGTCCCGCGAAACACGATCTCGGGGTATCGTTCGGTCTGCAGGAAGTCCCGCCGCATCTGGGCGTCGCGCAGCCCGATGCCCGTGGACAGCGCGCGGGCGTCCACCCGGGCCTCCACCGTGGCCGCGAACGCGTCACCGTCTGCGTGCCGGACGTGCACGGTGCCCGTGACGCGGTCGGTGCCGCCGGTGAACCCGCCGCGGTTGTCGCGCATGACGAACTCGACACGGCTCGCCCCCGGTTCGATCTGGAACGCGCCGACCGGCACCAGCGTCGCCGCCTGCGCCACCAGCACCGCCAGCCAGACCATCCCCCGCGCCATGGCGCCCCCCCTGTACCCCGCTACACGATCAACGCAGCGCGCGGCCCGCGCGTTCCTCGCACGGCAAGGGTCGGGATGTTGCCGGATACAGGGCCAGGAGCAGAAGAGAGTCAAAAACGCGCGTTCCTCGCACGGCAAGGGTCGGGATGCTGCCGCGGCTCATGGCGCGCCCGCCGGAGGCGCGTTGCCCGCACGCAGGGACCGGGAGACGTCGGCCATGGGCTCAGCGGGCATTGTAGCGCGGTAGCGCGCGTTCCCTGCACGCAGGGGTCGGCAGTGCGTTCGGTGAGCAAGGCGGCCGACAGCGGGGCGCGTTCCCTGCACGCAAGGGGCGGCAGAGAACGGGCCGTCCCCGAGGGCGTCGATACCGCGCGTTCCCCGCACGCAAGGGGCGGGAGCGCGCGCCGCGAACTGCTCTCCTATGGTCCTGCGCCTGTGGCTCGCCCGCCTGGCCGAGGGGTCGACGCGCGCGCGGGTGGCGCGCTGGCTGCTCGCCGGGTGCGCCGTTGGTTTCGTGCTCACGCTGGGCGCGATGCTGCTGGCCGGCGTTGGGCTCGATCGCTGGCTCTTCGCCCTGATCGTCTGGAGCGCGCTGATCTTCATCCCGCTGCGCATCACGCTGGACGCCTCGGGGCCGCTGGGTGCCCGCGCCCTGGCCACCCTGCGGCGCCGCCTCGCCGGTGACCCGGCGCGCTACGACCGCCCGGAGTGGCTACCGGTGGTGGTCGGCGAGCTGTTCGCCCGCCGCGTGACGATGCCGCGCATCACCACGCCGGTGCACGCCCGGAAAGCGCACGACGCCGCCACCGCGGTCCTGCGCGGCCTCGTGGGCCGGGCCGATGCCCACACCCGGTTGGGCGACGCCATTCGCCTGACGGTGGCCGCCGCCGCAGTGGAGGCGATGCAGGTGAGCGCCCTGGCCAGCGGACCCGCGGCTCAGCCCATTCAGGCGCGCTGGGACGGTGCGCGCGCGCTCGGCACGCTGGCGGCGCTGATCGAGCTGCTGGCCGCCGCGTTCGCCGACCGCTGGGGCCGGCCGCCCGTCGTTCCCGACCTGGCCGGCCGGCCGCTGCGCGACTTCCTGGATGCCGCGCTGGACTACTGCGACGAGGCCGCCCTGCAGGTGGACGCGCTCCCGTGGACCGAGCCGCCGCTCCTGCCGCTGCTCGCGCCTGCCGCCGTCGACGAGGTCCGCACCGCCTGGCGCGCGTTCGTGGACGCACAACCGCCGGCGACTGCGGCCCTGGAGGCGTTCGTGCGCGCCGTGCTGCTCCCCGTGTAGTCAGCCGGCGCCTGCCGCGAGCCGCACCGCTGCCCCGCCCAGCACCTTGGCCGCCACCGGCAGGGCGTCCTCGTCGAAGTCGAAGCGGTTAGTGTGGTGCCGGCCGTCCAGCTCCCGCGCCCGGTTGCTGGACCCCACCACGAAGTAGCAGCCGGGCGCCCGCTCGAGGAAGTACGCCATGTCGTCGCTGCCGGTCGTGGGCCGCATCTCCTCGACGCGGGCGGGTCCCACGACCTCCTCGGCCACGCGCCGCACGACGTCGGTCACCCGGGGATCGTTGCGCACGACGGGGCACCCCGGCCGTGTGGTCACCGCCGCCCGCACCCGCAGGGCGCCCGCCACCCCCGCGGCGATCTCCCGAATCCGCCGCAGCGTCTGCTCGCGGATCTCCGGGGTGAACGTGCGCACGGTGCCGCGCAGCTCCACCTTGTCGGGAATGATGTTGAAGGCCGTGCCGCCCTGGACCGTCCCGAACGACACCACGGCGGCGTCCAACGGCGGCGTCTCGCGGCTGACGATGGCCTGCAGCGCCACCACGACGTGCGCGGCGGCCAGGATGGGATCGGCGGCCTGGTGGGGAATGCCGCCGTGGCCTCCCCGGCCCTCCACGCTGATCTCCAGTTCGTCCGCCGCGGCGAACACCGGCCCGGCGCGCACCCCCACGACGCCAGCCGGCAGGTCGTTCCACAGGTGCAGGCCGACGACGGCGTCGACCTTCGGGTCGTCCATCACGCCGGCCTCGATCATGGGCCGGGCGCCGGCGACGATCTCTTCGGCGGGCTGGAACGCGAAGACGTAGGTGCCCGGCAAGCTCTCCCGCCGCCGGGCGAGCAGCTCCGCGAGAACCACCGCGACCGCGGTGTGCCCGTCGTGCCCTCAGGCGTGCATCACCCCGGGACGCTGGCTGCGGTAGGGCACGGCGTTGGCCTCGTCGATGGGCAGCGCGTCGATGTCGGCCCGCACCAGCACCGTCCGCCCCGGCCGCCCGCCCCGCAGCACCCCGGCCACGCCGGTGGTCGCGACCCCGGTCCGCACCGTCAGGCCCGCGGCCCGGAGTCGCTCGGCCACGATGCCGCTGGTGCGCACCTCCTGGAAGCCGAGCTCCGGATGAGCATGCAGATCCCTGCGCAGCGCCACCAGGTCACCGCGCGCCGCGTCGATATCGGCGAACAACTGTTCGAGCAACGTCAGTGCCCCCTTCCCTGCGCGCCGACCGCCGTGCGACTCCAGGGACGAACAAGCCGTGCCGGCGCCGCCCGCGTTCCCGCTCCCCTGAAGATGCGGGTGCCTCACAGTTCGCGGAGGCACCCGAGAGTCCCCTGTCGTGACCTGTTCCAGCCCCGCTCCGGCCATGTCCGGCCCTCGTCTGGCACCAGATTCGGCCCCGAAGACAGGAAGCCTCTGCCAGGTTGGGGAACATTGAACCATCATGGCGCTGTGGTTGCAGGAAGGCGACGTCGAACGGCTGCTGGCGATGAACGACGTGATCGCCGCGGTCGAGCAGGGATTCCGCTGGCTGGGAGAGGGGATGGCGGTGAACCAGCCGCGCACGCGCGCGGTGACCCCGCAGGGCGTGCTGCACGTGATGCACGCCGCGATCCCGCCGCTGGGCGTGGCCGGCCTCAAGGCCTACGCGACGACGCCCGGTGGCGCGCGCTTCGTGGCGCTGCTCTACCGGCTCGACGACGGTGAGCTGCTGCTGGCGGCCGAGGCCGACCGGCTCGGGCAGCTGCGCACGGGCGCGGCGAGCGGCGTGGCCACGAAGGTCCTCGCCCGTCCCGACGCGGGCACGCTCGGCGTCATCGGGAGCGGGTGGCAGGCCCGCACGCAGGTACAGGCGATCGCGCGGGTGCGGCCCATCGCGCTGGTCAAGGTGTACAGCCGCACGCCCGAGCGCCGTGAAGCGTTCGCCGCAGAGCTCGTGGACACCCTCGGCGTCGAGGCGGTCGCCGTGGAGCACGCGCAGGAGGCGGTCGCCGACGTCGACGTCGTGGTGACGATCACCTCTGCCCGTGAACCGGTGCTCCACGGTGCCTGGCTCGCGCCGGGCGTCCACATCAACGCCGCCGGCGCCAACGCGGCCACGCGCGCGGAACTCGACGCCGAGGCCGTGCGGCGCAGCCAGCGCATCGCGGTGGACGCGCTGGACCAGGCCCGGGTGGAGTGCGGTGACCTCCTGGCCGCAGAGCGTGCCGGCGATCCCGTGTGGTCGCGCGTCGTGGAGCTGGGGGCGATCGTGGCCGGCCGCCAGCCGGGACGGACGGCCCCCGACCAGATCACGCTCTTCGAGTCCCAGGGCATCGCCACCGAGGACGTGGTGACCCTGGAGCTGCTGTACCGACGTGCGGTCGCCGCCGGGGTGGGACGGGAGCTTCCCACCTCGCAGGCGGCCATCCGCGCCCGCCGGTAGCCGTTCCGCGCGGCGGCGCGGTCGAGGACCCGACGGGCGGCGTCGATGCGGTCGTGGGCGTTCCCTGCGCCAGCGCGTCGGGGGGACGCTGTGCCGCGCGATGCCGGATGAGCGCCTGTCCCAGGCGCTGGCAGGCCGGGGGTAGGGCGACGAGCTTGAATGCGACAGGCAAGCACCCGGCCCCTGCGCCCGCCGGCCAGGGGGAGGGTGACGAGCATGAATGCGGGTCCCCTGGGCCCGACGGCGGGTGGACCCGGGTCCAGGCCAAGAGCAGGACGTGACTACCCGTCCCCTGCGCCCGACGGCGGGGGACCACCTGGGGGGAGCAGATCGTGGCAGTACGCGTGCTCGTAGCCGATCCGTTGACGCACCGGTGCGATGCGCTGGTGGTCGGGGTGTTCGCGGCGCCGGGGCGGCTCGAAGGGCTGGCCGCCAAGATCGACCAGGCCCTGGGCGGCTCGCTGGTGCGCATCCTCACCGAGGAGCGGTTCACGGGCGAGGTCGGCAAGGTGCTGGTCGTGCACACGCACGGCCGCCTGCCGGCCGCGCGCATCGTGATCGTGGGGCTGGGCGACCGTGACGCCTTCTCCCAGGATCGGTTGCGCCTGGCGGCGGGCGCCGCGGCGCGCGCCGTGCAGGAACGCCGGCTGGGCCGGCTGGCCTACCCGCCCGTGCAGTACCGGGACTGGGAACCTGCGACCATCGCCGCCCTGCGGACCGAGGGCGCGTTGCTCGCCACCTACCGGTTCGGCAAGTACCAGAAGGAGCGCCCCACCGAGGTGCACATCGACCTGCTGGCTGCCAACCGCGCGGAGGCCACGGCCGTCGAGGCGGGCCGTCGGCGCGGCCAGATCGTGGCCGAGGCGGTGAACTACGCGCGCGACCTGGTCAACGAGCCGCCCAACGTGCTCACCCCCGACGCGCTGGCCGCAGAAGCGCGGCGCATCGCCAGGAACACCAGGCTCAAGGTGCAGGTCTGGGGCCCGCAGGACCTCAAGAAGCGCGGCATGGAGCTCACGCTCGCCGTGGGCGGCGCCAGCGCCCACACGCCCCGCTTCATCCAGATCGAGTACGCGCCGCCCAAACCCCGCCGCACCGTGGGCCTGGCCGGGAAGGGCGTGACCTTCGACACCGGCGGCGTCGACCTGAAGACCGCCGAGGGCATGGCCACCATGAAGTCCGACATGGCCGGGGCCGCCGCCGTGCTGGCCACCATGCAGGCGCTGCCGCTGCTGCAGGCGCCCGTCCGGGTGCTCGCGGGCATCGCCGCCGTCGAGAACGCGGTGGGCAGCCGCGCCTACCGGCCCGGCGACATCCTGCGGGGCCTCAACGGCACCACCGTGGAGATCGCCAACACCGACGCCGAGGGCCGCCTGATCCTGGCCGACGTCGTCGCCCACCTGGCCGCGGCCGCACCCGACGAGCTCATCGACCTGGCCACGCTGACCGGGTCCGCGTCGATCGCGCTGGGGCCCTACGCCGCCGCGCTGATGGCCAGTGACCAGGCCCTGGCCGACCGCCTGCTGGCGGCGGCCGCGCGGGCAGGCGAGCGCCTGGTGCCCTTCCCCCTCTACGACGAGTACCGCGAGGCCATCAAGGGCGACGTGGCCGACATCAAGAACTCGGCGGGTCGGCTGGGCGGCGCGCAGAAGGGGGCCGTCTTCATCCGCGAGTTCGCCGGACAGGTGCCCTGGGCCCACCTGGACATCGCGCCCGTGGCCTTCCTCGACCGCGAGGGCACCAACGCCATCCAGCCCAAAGGCGCCTCGGGATTCGGCGTGCGCACGCTGCTGGAGTACCTGACGGCGCGCACGTAGTGTCCACGGCTCCGAGCGGCGCGCACGGCGGCCGACGGCTCCCCCACCGCGCGTGCCGCGTGCATGGGCGCAGCACGCTCCGGGATCCGCGACGCCGCGCGGCCCCTCAGCGCGTGGGTGGCAGCAGCGCCCAGATCTCCTGCGTCGCCGGCAGCGCCTCCCTGCGCACGGTCGCGGTAGCGCCCAGGCGCCTGGCCGTCTTCCCCTTGAGGTAGTCGTCCAGGGTGCCGATCGGCCAGTCCCTGTTCACCTCGGTCTTGAAGTGCATGGGGATCACGATCCTGGGCGCCAGCCGGGCCACGACGCTGTCGGCCTCGGCCGGCCCGATGGTGTAGAACCCGCCCACCGGCACCATCAGCACGTCGGGGGTGCCCACGGCGCGGGCCTGCTCGTCGCTCAGCGGGTGCCCCAGGTCACCGCAGTGGACGACCCGCAGGCCTTCCGCCACGAAGATCGTGATGGTGTTCTTGCCGCGCGCGGCGCCCTGCTGGTCGTCGTGGTAGGTCGCCACGCCCGTGATGTGGAACGGGCCCACGTGCTCGTCGACCGTGGCCCAGTCCTTGCCCTCGTTGCGGAGCCCGCGGATCACCCGGGGCGCGCCGCCGACCAGCTGCACATTGTTGTGGTCGAAGTGCTCGTGGCTGACGACCACGGCGGCGGGCGTGACCGCAGGCCGCGGGTAGCCGATGTCGTCGTTGAACGGGTCGATCACGACGGTGGTGCCGTCGGCGGTCAGCGCGAACATCGCGTGCCCGAAGTAGCGCAACTCCACGGTGCTCACCTCCTGCAGGTGGCGTGTGCTATGCCGGACGGTAGACGCTGTGGTACACCCATCCGGCGACGAGCCCGCCCAGGGCGGGCCCGATCCAGTAGACGTAGTGCCCTGCCCAGGCATTGGCGAACAGCGCCGGCCCGAACGCGCGCGCCGGGTTCATGGCGGCGCCGGTCAGCGGGCCGCCGGCCAGGATGTCCATGGCGATCACCAGGCCGATGAACAGCCCGCCCACGCGGGGCGCACGCCCGTCGACGGCCGTGCCGAAGATCACGAACACCAGGAAGAACGTCAACACCGCCTCGACGACGATGCCCGTGCCCGGGCTGACCCCGTCGGCCAGCTGCGGGGTCCCCAGGCGTGCCGCGGCGCGCACCGTCTCGGGAAACGCGCCGTCGAGGAAGAACGCCGCCAGCGACGCGCCCAGCAGCTGCGCCACGACGTAGGCGCCCGCCGCCGCCAGCCCCAGCCGGCCGGTGGCCGCGAACGCCGCGGTGACCGCGGGGTTGAAGTGGCCGCCGGAGAGGTGGCCGGCCGCCGACACCATGGTGGCGATGGCCAGGCCGTGGGCCAGGGCGATCCCCACCAGACCGACCTTGCCGCCGGTGAGGGCGTCGGCGAGGATCGCTCCCGCGCCGACGTAGACCAGGGTGAACGTGCCCACCAGTTCCGCCAGCGCGGCCTTCCACAACGGCGCTGCCATCGCACGCCCTCCGGGGTCGCTCAGGTGCGGATCACCACCATCTGGAGGGTGGTCATCTCCTCCACCGCGTAGCGCACGCCCTCGCGGCCGAGCCCGCTCTGCCGGTTGCCCCCGTAGGGCATGTGGTCCACGCGGAACGTGGGAACCTCGTTGATGATGACCCCGCCGAAGTTCAGCCGCCGGATGGCCTGGAAGACGCGGCCGATGTCGCGGGTGAAGACCGCCGCCTGGAGCCCGTACTCGGTGGCGTCGGCGGCGGCCAGCGCCGCCTCGAACTCGTCGTACTCCAGCACCGCCGCCACCGGCGCAAACGCTTCCTGCGCGACGACCTTCATCTCGGGGCGCACCCGGGTGAGCACCGTCGGCAGGTACACCGCGCCGGTGCGCTGGCCGCCGGTGACGACCTGCGCGCCGCCCGCGACCGCCTCCTGGACCCACCCCTCGATGCGCATCGCCTCCCGCTCGTCGATCATGGGGCCGACGTCGGTGCGCTCGTCCAGCGGATCGCCCACCACCATGCTGCGGGCCGCCTCGGCGAACTTCTCGGCGAACGGCGCGGAGATCGTGCGGTCGGCGAAGACCCGCTGCACCGAGATGCAGACCTGCCCGGAGTAGTAGAAGGCGCCGAACGCGCACCGTGTCGCCACCAGGTCGAGGTCGGCATCGGGCGCGACGATGACCGGCGAGGTGTTGCCCAGCTCCAGGGTGATCTTCTTGATGCCGGCGTGCCTGGTGATCTGCTCGCCGACGTCGCGGCTGCCGGTGAACGTGACCTTGCCCACGCGCGGATCGGCCACGAGCTGCGTGCCCACGGTGCTGCCGGGGCCGATGACCAGGTTGATCCCGCCCGGCGGCAGCCCGGCCTCCACGAGGAAGCGACACAGCGCCACCGACGTCAGCGGCGTGGTGCTGGCCGGTTTCAGCACGACGCTGTTGCCCGCGGCGATGGCCGGGGCCACCTTGTGGGCCACCAGGTTCAAGGGGAAGTTGAACGGGGTGATGGCCGCCACCACGCCCACGGGCCGGCGCACGTAGAACCCGAAGTAGCCTTCCCCGGCCGGCACCGCGTCCAGCGGCACCGTCTCGCCGTGGATCCGCTTGGCCTCTTCGGCGGCGAAGGTGAAGGTGGACACCGCGCGATCGACTTCGACGCGGGCCCACTTCAGCGCCTTCCCCGCCTCGGCGGCGATGGTGCGGGCCACGTCCTCCCGGTGTGCCGCCAGCAGCGCCGCGGTGCGCAGCAGGATCTCGCTGCGCCGGTGGGCCGGCAGCGCTGCCATGACGGGCGCCGCCTCCGCCGCCGCGGCCACCGCGGCGTCCACGTCGGCGGGCCGTGACTGGGGCACGACGCCGATCACCGCGCCCGTGTACTTGTTCCGCACCTCCAGCGGGGCGCCGCCGTCGACCCAGCGCCCGCCGATCAGCAGCTTGTCCGTCATCTGCAACATGGGAGTCCTCCGGGATGTGCGCGTCGCTCTTATCGTACATGCTAGAATGGGCGCCGTGAAGCGGACGTTCCGCACGGTGGACGAGCTGCGGGTCCTGGCCGCCACCGCCCGCGGCGACCGGCCGCCGGACCTGCTGCTCGTCGGGGGACGCGTCCTCAACGTCTACTCGGGCGAGCTCTACCCCGCGACCGTGGCCGTCGCCGCCGGCCGCATCGCCTACGTCGGCGAGCGCGGCCTCGCGCCGGGCCCCCACACCACGGTGCTCGACGCCCGGGATCGGGTGATCGCGCCCGGCTACGTCGATCCCCATGCCCATCCGTTTGCGCTGTGCACGCCCGACGCGCTGGCCCGCGCGGCGCTTAGCCTGGGCACCACCTGCATCGTGGCCGACACGATGCCGCTGTTGATGCTGACCGCCCCCGAGCAGACGGGCGAGGCGATGGCCGCGCTTGGCGACCTGCCGGTGCGCTGGTTCTTCTTCCTGCGCCAGCACGCGCAGGGCCACGTGCCCGACGAGGACGTGCGGTTCAGCGACGCCCGGCTGGCGGCGCTGCTCGGCCGCGAGGACGTGCGCGCCGTCGGCGAGCTCACCCGGTGGCCGGAAGTCTACGCCGGGGACGAGAGGCAGCTGCGCCGCATCGCCCGCGCGCTGGCGGCCGGTCGACGGGTGGAAGGGCACGCGCCCGGCGCCTCCGCCGACCGCCTGCAGGCCCTGGCCGCGGCCGGGGTGTCGTCGGACCATGAGGCCCTCACCGCAGACCAGGCCCTGGCGCGTCTGCGCGCCGGCCTGTACGTCATGCTCCGCCACGGGTCGCTGCGCCCCGACCTGGACGCCCTGGCGCCGATCGCGACGGGAGCCCGCGCATGCTCGGGCCGGCTCATGCTGACGCCGGACGGCCCCTCGCCGCAGTTCCTGCGCGACTGCGGCTACATGGACTACCTGGTGGCGACGGCGATGCGCGCCGGCGTCGAGCCCCTGGCGGCCTACCGGATGGCCACGCTCAACCCCGCCACCTACTACGGCCTCGACGAGGAGCTGGGCGGCGTCGCCCCGGGGCGGCGTGCCGACCTGCTCCTGCTGGAACGGCTGGAGACGCCGCGCCCCGAGGCGGTGATCGCCGGCGGGCACCTGTGCGTCCGCGAGGGGCGGGTCGTGGTCGAGCTCCCCCGCATCCCGTGGAACCGGTGGATCCGGCCGCTGACCCCGGGCCCGTGGCGGCCAGACCCCGGGTTCTTCTCGCTGGACGGCCTGCCCTCGCCCGCGCCGGCGGCCCACCTGGAGAACACCGTGATCACCGTGCGCCGCGACATCGCCCTCGGCGGCCAGCGCCTGCCCGCGGGAGTGCTGCACGCGGTGCTGTTCGACCCCGGCGGCCGCTGGCGCTGTCGGGCCCTGCTGTCGGGGTTCGCCGACCGTCTCGGTGGGCTGGCCGCCAGCTACACCGGCGGTGGGGGCATCCTCTGTCTTGGGCGCGCACCCGCCGACATGGCCCTGGCCGCTACCTGCGTGCTCGACCATGGAGGCGGCATCGCGCTCGCCGAGGACGGCGCGCTCCTCTTCCTGTTGCCGCTGCCCCTCGGCGGCATGGCGTCGCCGGACGCGTGCACCGAGGTGGCCGCCGCGCTCGACCGCCTGGACGGCCTGCTCGCCGCGCGCGGGTACCGGCACGGCGAGGTCGCCTACACGCTGCTGTTTTTCAACTTCGACGCGCTGCCCTACGTGCGCTTGACCTATCGGGGGTTGTGGGACGTGGTGGCGGGGCGGGTGCTCTACCCCCGGGAGGACCTCGCCGACGCGCGCCGATAGCCACCGTCCGCGCCCGGGGACGACGGCCCCAGCGCGGCGAAGTCCGACCGCTCGACCAGCAGCGAGGCGCACATCCCCGCCACCAGGGCCCAGAACGGCGCGGCGATGCGCAGGACGACCAGCCCCGAGGTGGCCACCAGGAAGGCCACCAGCGCCCCCACCAGGAACCGCCCGCCGAACGCCTGCTGGAAGAACTGCGCCATCGGCCCCAGCAGCGCCAGGCCCCCGAGCACGTCCACGAGCGCGCGGGGCACCAGGCGCGTCACGGCGGTCACTGCCGGCGCGAGCAGGCCGGTGGCGATCCACAGCACGCCCAGCAGCACGCTGACGGCGTAGCGGCGGTCGGGCGGCCCGGAGGCTGGCCCGGCCACGATGGCGGTCGACGGCCCGGCGATGCACGCCGAGTGGGCGCCGAAGAGCGCCGAGGCCAGCGAGCCCAGGCCCGACGCGGTGGTCAGGGACGAGACCGGGGGGCGGTAGCCGCTCGCCGTGAGCGCGGCGATCCCCTGCATGTTCTGCACCCCGACGACCATCAGCACCAGGGGCACCACGAGCTCCGCAGCGGCCGCCACGGAGAACGCGGGGACGACCGCCCGGGGCTGCCCGATCGCGACCGTCAGCGCGCCCCAGTCGGCCTGTCCCAGCACGGTGGCGCTCACCAGCCCGGTCACCAGCGCGACCAGCACGGGCGGCACCCGCCGCAGGCCCGGGACCACCCACGCGGCGAAGAACGCGGCCACGGTGAGCCCGCCGACCGCAGGCGCCTGCTGCACGCCGCGGACGATCGCGCCCACGAACGGCAGCAGCACGCCGGCCACCATGCCCATCATGATCGGCAGCGGCAGGCGCGCGGTTACCCGTTCCACCAGCCCCGAGACGCCCAGCAGCACGAGCACCGCCCCGGCGAGCCAGTAGGTGCCGACGACCTCCTCGAACGGCAGGTGGCGCAGCGCCGTGCCGACCAGCACGACGCCGGGGATGGTGAACGCCCCCACGATGGGCTGGCGGTAGCGCAGGCTCAGCACGATGCTGAGCGCCCCGCCGGTGATCTGCACCGTCGCGATCCACGAGATGGCGCGCGCCTCGGAGAGGCCGGCCTGCTGCGCAGCGGCCAGCGTGATCAGCAGCGGGCTCAGGCTCCACAGCCACGCCACCACGGCGCTGGCCACGCCCCCGGGCGCAAGCGCGAGGGGCAGGTCGCCGAGGTTGCGCGCCAGCGCGCGCACCACGGGCGCAGGACCGCCGGACACCGCCTGGACGGGCGGCGGGATCGCCGCCAGCCCGGCTGCCTCGTCGGGCTCGCTCACGGCGCGCGGGCGAACTGCGGCTTGCGCTTCTCGACGAACGCGCGCACGCCCTCCCGGCCGTCGGCGCTGCGGAACAGGCCGTCGAGCAGCTCGCGCTCGATGCGCAGGCCGTCGTCGAGGGCACGCTCGCGGCCCTGGTGCACCGCCAGCTTGATGGCGCCGATCGCCGACGCCGAGCCCTCCGCCAGGGCCTGGGCGTAGGCGCGGGTCTCGGCCTCGAGGCGCTCGGCGGGCACCAGCCGGTCGAGGATCCCCAGCGCGTGCGCCTCGGCGGGCCCCACCCGCCGGCCGGTGACCATCAGGTCGAGCGCCCGGCTCCACCCGATCAGCCGTGGCAGGCGCTGCGTGCCACCGTTGCCGGGCAGCAGGCCCAGCGTCACCTCGGGCACGCCGAGCTGGTAGGCACCCTCGGCGCCAAAGCGCAGGTCGCACGCCAGCGCGATCTCCAGGCCGCCGCCCAGCGCATGCCCGGCGATCTGCGCGATGAAGACCTTGGGGATGGCGGCGATGCGCCCCAGGGTACGGTGGGCCAGCCGGCACATCTCCATGTTCTGCTCGGGCGTGCTCTCGCTGAACGCCTTGATGTCGGCGCCGGCGCAGAAGAACTTCTCCAGGGCGCTGCGCACGATCACCGCCCAGCAGGCGGGATCAGCGGCCGCGGCCTCGATGGCGCGGCCCAGCGCCTCCATGAACGTGATCTCGTACGAGTTGGCGGGCGGACGGTTGAGCGTGATGAAGCCCAGCGCACCCTCGCGGCTGTACTCGACGGCCATCGTCTCCTCCTTCCCCGGCACGATGCCTGATCTCGACGCCCACTCCCCGCTGCTGCCCGCCCGTCGCAAGCGCGCGCCACCGGCGTCGCACCGTGCCGGCGGTGCCCGCGGATCGTGGCCCCGGGCTGCCAACAGCGGAGCGGGCAACAGCGGGGCGGAGGCCTGGCGTCTTTGGCCCCTACTCCAGGTCGCCGACCACCACCGACTTGAACTCGACGTAGTAGTCCATGGCCTCGGGCCCGTGCTCCCGCCCGATCCCCGAGGCCTTCACTCCCCCGAAAGGCAGCTCGTCGTACCCGTAGTGCAGCTGGTTCACCCAGGTCATGCCGGCGTCCAGCTCCTGGGCGGCCCGGTGGATCCACTTGATGTTGTAGGTCCAGATGGACGACCCCAGGCCGTAGACCGAGTCGTTGGCCAGCCGGATCGCCTCGTCGATGCCCGCCACCTTGAACACCGGCAGCACCGGGCCGAACGTCTCCTCCTGCACCACGCGGCTGTCGTGCGGCGCGTCGACCACCACCGTCGGGGCGAAGAAGTACCCCGTGGTCCGGCCGTCGGGGACGCGCCCGCCGTAGAGGACCCGCGCGCCGCGGCGCACCGCGTCGTCGAGCTGCTCGACGATCTCCTGGCGCTGTGCCGCGGTGTGCAGCGGCCCCAGCCGGATCTTCGGCCGCTCGGCCTTCACCCAGCCCTCGCCCGGCTCGTAGCGCGCCACGCCCGCCAGCAGCTTCTCCAGGAACGCCTCGTAGACGTCGGCGAAGACGTAGACGCGCTTGGCCGCCAGGCACGCCTGCCCGCAGTTCCAGAAGCGGCCGATCAGCACGCCGCGGACGGCCTTGTCCAGGTCGGCGTCCGAGCAGACGATCACGGGGTCGGAGCCGCCGAGTTCCAGGGTGATGCGCTTGAACGCCGGCCCGGCCAGCTCCATGATGCGCCGGCCGGTCGCGGTCTGGCCCGTGAACGCCACGCGCCGGACGTCAGGGTGGGCGGCCAGCGCTTCGCCGACCTCGCGGCCGGGACCGGTCACGACGTTGAGGACGCCCGGCGGCAGCCCGGCCTCGTTCATCAGGGCGATGACTTTCAGCGTCGCCAGCGGCGTGGTGCTGGCGGGCTTCACGACGACCGTGTTGCCCGCGGCCAGCGCCGGGCCGATCTTGGTGCCCATCAAGGTCAGGGGGAAGTTCCACGGCACGATGGCCGCGCACACGCCCACGGGCCGGCGGATGACCATGCCGTAGGCCTTCCCCAGCGCCGAGGGCAGCGGCGCGTAGGCGCCCCGCTGCTTGCTGGCCAGGTCGGCGTAGAACTCCATCCCGTGCAGGAAGTGGGTGAGCTCGCCGGTCGCTTCGTGGAGCGGTTTGCCCTGCTCGCGCACCAGGAGGTCGGCGACCTCCTGGGCGTGCGCGCGCACCTTCGCCAGCCCCTGGCGGATCGTGTGCGCGCGCTCGTCGGGGTCGGTCTTCGCCCAGGCGGCGAAGGCACGCCGGGCGGCGGCCACCGCGGCGTCCACGTCGTCGGGCCCGGCCCTGGGGACGGTGTCCACGACCTCTTCGGTGGCCGGGTTGCGCACCGGCATCTCCGCGCCGCTCCTGGCCGGCACGGCCTCACCATCGATCACCAGCAGTGCCATGCTCCCCCCTCCGTTCCGTGATGGCGTGCCACTGGGCGACGCGGGCACCGGCCCGCGTCGAGCGCCAGCAGCGCCATGCGCTGTCATGCTCGCCGCCCGTGGTGCCCGTCCTGCATGTCCGGCAGGCGCGAGTGCCCGTGGTGTTCCTCGATGCCGCGCGCCCTGCACCCCCGGCGGGCGTGCACGACGCCCGTGGGGCTACTTGCGCACGCGCTCGAACGGACTCCTGCACGCCCGGCACAGGTACTGCTCCGACATCAGCTGGGCGCCGAACGCCCCGATGCGCTCGACGTCGTCCGCCCCACACCAGGGGCACCGCAGGCTGCCGCTTTGGTCCCGGGAGCCCCCCGCCGCCGTACGCGCCTGTGCTGCGTCCGCCCCGCCGCTGCGCGCGTGGGGCGCACCGGTCTCGCGCGCCGGGCGCTCGTTCACGAATCCAGCCGGCGCTGGATCGGGTTCCACCGCTCCCATGGCAGCGGCCCCACCTCCCAGGCGCCGTCCTCCATGTTCCACCGCACGGGCAGGCGCACGCCCACCTCGAGCAACAGCGGGGCCACCCGCTGGAGGTAGGCCTGGCGGAGGCCGTCGTTGGTCGCGCCCAGGTAGCCCGCCGCGCGCAGCGCCTCGACGCCCGCCTCGCCCGCCGGCCCGAACCAGCACAGCGTCTCGGGCAGCGCTTCGTCCACCCGCGCCTGCAGCGCGGCACGCCCCTGGGGCGTGGCGGCCAGCCGGCGGACCAGGCTCTCGGCGTAGCCCAGGTGCGCCCGCTCCTCGTCCAGCGCGCGCCGCACCCGGCTGGCCAGCGCCTCGTAGCGCGACCCGACCAGGGCGGCGAACATGGTCGTCACCGCGGTGTCGACCAGCGCGCACGTGGCGACCACGTGCGCCCACGTGGGATGCGGCGCGTCCAGGTAGCGCACGCAGTAGCGCCGGTCACGGTCGGTCTCGCGTTCGAGCGGCTGCGGCCGGTTGGGGTAGGGCAGGTCCTCCAGCAGCGGGTAGAGGGCGCGCGAGTGGCCCAGGTCCTCCTGGGCGATGGCCGCGCACGCCACCGACGCTTCCAGGAACGGCGCGCCCGGCGCCCACTCGGAGACCCGCCGGCCCAGGAAGTACTTGGTGTCGGCGAGGACCACGATCAGGTTGACCAGCGCCGGCAGCGCGCGCTCGTCGCTGGCGGTGACGGTGTGGCTCATGCCGTCGGCTCCAGGGCATCGGGGGCGATGACCCAGTGCACCGCGGGCGCCGGTGCCAGCACCAGCTCGAGCCAGTCGGCCCCGAAGCGGGCCGTGGCCGCCGCGGCCGGGTCCTCGCCCGGCGCCACGTCCAGCGTGCCCTGGTAGGTCAGCGCCTCGGCATACGCGCGCCGCGCGAGCACCACGAAGCGGGCCGGCGCCGTCATGGCGGGTGGATCACCGCCACCAGCGCGTCGCGGGGCACGACGAACATCGCCCGCCAGCGCCACTCGTCGTAGAGCTTGTGGGCGAAGATGGCAGCTTCGCGGGCCGAGGTGGCCCGCACCGTGCCCACGTGGCGCAGCGGCTCGCCCCCCTCGGCGCGGGCGGCAAAGACCTCGTAGTACTCTTCCTCCATCATCCCCCCTCACACCACGCCGACGGCGCGCAACCGGCGCCAGCCCTCCTCGGTGATGTGCGCGCGGCTCCACGGCTCCCAGGTGACCTCCAGCGCGACCCGCTCCACGCCCGGCACCTGCCGCAGCCGCGCGACGATGTCGTCCTGGATCAGCTCCATGCAGGGACACCCCATCGAGGTGAAGGTGAGCCGCACGCGCACCTCGCGGCCCTCCACCGCCACGCCGCGGATCAGGCCCAGGTCCACCACGCTCACCGGGTACTCGGGGTCCAGCACCTCGCGCAGCGCGGCGATCACCTGCTCCGGCGACGGGCCGTCACCCGCGGTCCCGTGGAGTGCTGGCGCGGCCAGCGGCGCCGCGGTTCGTGCACCGGGCGGCGTGACAGCGTCGGCGCCGTGCGCGCAAGACACCGCGGGCCTCACGCGTCCAGGCGGCGCAGCTGCCGGTAGCCGCGCTGGATCTCGCCGACCAGCTCGCGGTTGGCGGGGCCCCGCTGGCGCCAGCGCGCCAGGACCTCGTCCCAGGTGATGGGCCCCTCCTCCAGCAGCCAGCGCTTGGCCGCGGCGTCGAAGCGGGCGGGGAACGGACAGGTGATCACCCACCGCCCCGCCGCCGCATCGTAGCGGGCGGGTACCTCCAGCCCCAGCTCCTGGCACAGCGGCACCGCCGTCGACAGCCACTGCTGGCGCAGCTGGTCGTTGGTGTACCCCTTGAGCCCGTAGCCGATCTGGTCCTTGTGGCGCTTGAGGTCGTCGGGCAGCCCGAACCACTCCACGGTCAGCAGGAACATCCAGTCCACGGCCCGCTGCAGCTCGGCCTTCGTCTGCGGCGTCGCGGCCAGCGTGCGCATCCACTTCTCGCCGTGGCGCAGGTGGAAGTTCTCCTCGCGGTCCACCTTGGCCAGCGCCCGCTTCCACGGCCCGTAGGTGGTGTGGCGGTAGATGTCGCCCAGCAGCACGAACCCCGCGCGGTCGTAGAACGCGTTGGCCACCACCAGCTCCGTCCACGTCTCCAGCGGCACGTCGAAGGCATAGGGGTGCTTGAACTGCGCAGGGTCGCGCTCGTAGATCAGCGCGTCGACGTCCACTCCCAGGTCGCGCAGCATCCGGTAGGCGATGTGGGCATGGCCCAGCTCGTCCTGGATGATGCCCACCGCCGAGATGTACGAGTTGATGCTGGGAGCGTCACGGGCCGCCCGCAGGTAGGCCGGCGCGCTGATCAGCTCGGTGTCGGCCGAGACGATGAGCGTGCGCGCCAGGGCCTCGACGTACGCGGGGGTGGCGTAGGCCGGCCCCTCCACCAGCGCGCCGCGCTCCAGGCGCGCGCGCAACATCTCCTCGGTGACCGGGGTCATGACTCCTCCTCTCCCCTGGCGGCGTGCGCGCCGCCCGGCCGACTGTGGCTATCTCCCTCTTCTCTAGCAGTCTTTGACCGATCGGTCAATCCGGGCACCGCCGCCCGATCGCCCGCAGGATCCGGGAAGGCCGCGGCGGGGGGCACACCACCGGGCACCGACGCTACGCCCCGGGCTGCGCCCTCCCGTGGCCCGCCGTGGCCGGCGTCCTGCCCCCGCCAGGCGCCGATCGCGCGCCGCGCCCGCGTCGCCGCCTCGACCAGACCGCCCGGCAGCACCAGCACCACCACGACGAACAGCAGTCCGAAGATGAGCAGGTGCACGTCGACCAGCGCCTGGGCGAGCACCTCGCGGACCAGCACGTAGAACACCGCGCCCACCAGCGGGCCTGCGAGCGTACCCACGCCGCCGATGAAGGCGATGAGCAACGCGTCGAACGTCCAGCCCGGGCCGAACGGCATCTGGTGGTAGTAGCTGGTGTGGTAGAAGGCGAACACGGCCCCCGCCATGCCGCCCAGGCCGGTGCTGACCACGAGGGCGAGCAGCTTGTGGCGCACGACGTCGACGCCGGTCGCCGCAGCCGCGTCCTCGTCCTCGCGCAGCGCGACCAGGCCCAGCCCCAGCGGCGAGCGGACCAGCCAGGCCACCGTCGCCACCGTGACGACCAGCAGGGCCAGCGCCAGGTAGTAGCGGTGCGCGAGGGAGTAGCCCGCGATGAACGGCGCGGGCAGCGTCGAGACCACGGGCAGCACGTTCCCCACGGTGATGCGCAGGATCTCGGCGAGGCCCAGTGTGCCGATCGCGAAGTAGGCGCCACGCAGCCGGAAAGCGGGCAGGCCGATCACCAGGCTGAAGGCGCTGGCGGCCAGCCCGCCCGCCAGCAGGCCGAGGTAGGGGTGCACGCCTGCGACCCACAGGTGGCGCATGACGAACGCGCCGGTGCCGAAGAAGGCGGCGTGCCCGAGGTTGGCCTGGCCCGCGAACCCCGCCAGCAGGTTCCAGCTCTCGGCCAGGGCCGCGTAGAGGAAGACCAGGAACGCCAGGTTGAGCACGTCGGCGCGCTGTGTCACCAGCGGCAGGCCGGCCAGCGCGACCAGCACGCCGGCGACCCCCGGGCCGGTCAGGCGCCGCGCCCCGGCCCTCATCGCCGGCCGAACAGCCCCTGCGGGCGCACCAGGAGCACCACCACGAAGAGCACCAGCGCCACCACCTCGCGGTAGGCCCCGCCGATCACGAGGGCGCTCGCCGACTCCGCCGCGCCCAGCAGCAGGCCGCCGGCGAGCGTGCCCGGCATGCTGCCCAGGCCTGCCAGCACCACCACGATCAGGGCCTTGAGCGTCCACTCCAGCCCGATGCCGGGGTTGATGGAGTAGCCCACGCTCACCAGGGTCCCGGCCGCGCCCGCCAGGGCGCTGCCCAGCGCGAACGCCAGCAGGTAGGTCCGGCGCAGGTCGATGCCGACCAGCAGCGCGGCCTCCCAGTCCTCGGCCACCGCTCGGACGGCGCGGCCGGGATCGGTACGCGTGAGGAACAGGTGCATGGCGGCGATCAGGAGCACCGCCACCAGGAGCGTCCCCAGACGCACCGCCGGCACCACCAGGCCGCCGGCATGGAGCACGACGCCGGTGTACGCGGCCGCGATGGTGCGATCGTCGGCGGTCCACAGGCGGATCGCCAGGTTGTGGAAGGCGAGGGCGAGCCCGAAGCCGATCAGCAGCGAGTTCTTGACCCGCGTCTCCTCGGGCAGGGTCTCGACCCGCGCGAAGAGCGCCTGGTGCAGGCCCAGGCCCACGACGAACAGCAACGGCATGCTCACCGCCAGCGAGGCGAACGGGTCGAGGCCCACCAGCGTGACCAACCAGAAGCTGGCGTAGCCGCCCAGCATGATCAGCTCGCCGTGCGCCACGTTGAGCACGCGCAGCACGCCGAAGACCAGCGACAGCCCCGCTGCGGCCAGGCCGTAGAGCGCCCCCGCCAGCAGCCCGAAGACCAACGACTGGGCCAGCACCGCCGCGCTCACGGACCGCCTGCCCCCACGTCGAGGAAGGCGCGGCGCACCTGCGCGTCGCGCGCCAGGTCGGCCGGCGTGCCCTCGCCCACGATGCGGCCGGCCTGCATCAGGTAGGCGCGCGTGGCCAGGGCGAGGGCGCCCGAGACGTTCTGCTCCACCAGCAGCACGGTGACGCCGTGGCGGGTGTTGATCTCGCGGATCACCTCGAACATGCGGCGCACCACCAGGGGCGCCAGCCCCAGGGAGGGCTCGTCGAGCAGCAGCAGGCGCGGGCGGGCCATCAGCGCCCGCGCGATCGCCACCATCTGCTGCTCGCCGCCCGACAGCGTGCCGGCCGGCTGCCGGCGCCGCGCGGCCAGGGCCGGGAAGATCTCGAGCACCTCGCGCAGCGTCTCCTGGCGCCGGGCGCGCGCGGCCCGCGCAAAGCCGCCGAGCAGCAGGTTCTCCTCGACGGTCATGCTGCCGAACAGGCGTCGACCCTCCGGCACCAGCGCGATGCCGTACTCGACGGTGCGGTGCGCGGGCTCCCGGTGGAGCGGCCGGCCCTCGAAGACGACCTCCCCGGCTACCGGTCGCAGCAGGCCCGCGATGGTGCGCAGCAGCGTCGTCTTGCCGGCGCCGTTGTGCCCCAGCAACGCCACGACCTCGCCGACGGCCACCCGCAGGGACACGCCCCACAGCGCCTGGAGGTCGCCGTAGCGCACCGCGAGGTCGCGGACCTCAAGCACCGCCCGCGTCCCCCAGGTAGGCTTCCAGGACCTTGGGATCACGCGCCACGGCCTCCGGCGGCCCTTCGGCGATCGCCTGGCCGGCGTTGAGCACCACCACGCGGTCGGACGTGCCCAGCACCGCACGCACCAGGTGCTCGATCATGACGATGGCGACCCCGCCGTCGCGAATGCGCCGGACCATGGCCATGGCCGCCGCCACCTCCTGTGGTGTCAGCCCCGCCATGAACTCGTCCAGCAGGAGGACGCGCGGCCGCGTGGCCAGCGCCCGCGCCAGTTCCACGCGCTTGCGGTCCACCAGGGTCAGGTGGCGGGCGGCCACGTGTTCCTTGCCCGCCAGGCCCACGAACGCCAGGAGGGCCGCGGCCTCGTCGATGGCGGTGGACAGGCGCCGCTGGGGGGCGCGGCCGTAGACGCGTCCGACGAGCACGTTCTCCAGCGCGGTGAGGTGCGGAAACGGCCGCACCAGCTGGAACGTGCGGGCGATCCCCCGCGCGCAGACGGCGTGCGGCGGCAGCCCGGTGATCTCCGCGCCGTCGAGCCACACGCGGCCCGCGTCCGGCGCCAGCAGCCCGGTGACGAGGTTGAAGGCCGTGGTCTTGCCCGAGCCGTTCGGCCCGATCAGCCCCAGGATCTCGCCGTCGCCAACGGCAAAGCTCAGCTCGCGGACGGCCCGCACCCCTCCGAACGTCTTGGAGAGGCGCTCGGCGACCAGCAGGTGGCGCACGCGGCGGCGCGCCCCGGCGGCCTCAGCGCTGTCCCCACGGCGGGGCCGGGTACTGCAGCGGCGCCGTGGCGAACTCCTTGGGCCAGACCAGCTCCTGTCGGCCGTTCTGCCACTGGAGGAAGACCGTGACCACCACGCCCGTTCCGTCGGGGCGGAAGCGCACGGGGCCCATGACCGTCGTGGTCTGCGTGGCCGCGATGGCGTCGCGCACCCTGGACCGCTCGAGGGTGCCGGCGCGCGCGATGGCATCGGCCAGGATCTGGACGTTGGCGTAGGCCGGGCCCGTGATCACGTCGGCCGGCCGCCCGAACGCGCGGCTGTGCTTCTCGTTGAGCTCACGCACCCCGGGGTACTTGACGGCGTGGTGCCAGCCGGGCGCCAGGCTGAAGTAGTCGCCGTCCTTGCCCAGGTTGCGGCCCCAGACCACGGCGTCCGCCGCACGGATGAACATGTAGAACTTGGCGTTGAAGCCCAGCTCCTTCATCTGCCGCACCAGCGTGAACCCGTCGGGCGGCGTGGGAATGGCGAGCACCGCCTCGGCACCGGCGGCCCGGGCGCGGAGGATGATGTCCGAGAAGTCACGGCTGCCCACCGCGTACTCTTCCTGCACCACCGCCTGGTAGCCGAACTCGGGCGCCCGCGTCGCCCACAGCCCGCCCATCTCGTCCCCCCAGTCGGTCTTCTCCTTGAAGATGGCGACCCGGCGGGGTCGCTGCGCTTCGGGGATCGACGCGTTCAGGAAGCGGTAGGTCTCGCGGGCGAGATCCGGCGACTTCGGAAACGGGCTGAACAGGTACTTGAACCCCTGCTGGTGGATCTTGTGCAGCGCGAACGCGACGCCCAGGTAGGGCACGCGGTTCTTCTCGGCGATCGACGCCGCGGCGGCGTGCAGGTCGCTGCCGAAGCCCCCCAGATACGCCACGACCTGGTGCCCGGCGAAGAGCGTCTCCAGGCGCGCAACGGTCTTGGTGGGGTCCGACTCGTCGTCGAGCAGCACCAGTTCCAGCGGGATCCGCCGGCCGACCTCGCGCACCATGACGCCGCCCGCGCGGTTGACGTCCTCCACCGCGAACTCGTACCCGGCCCGCACCTGCGCGCCCCCGGCGGCGTAGCGGCCCGTGAGCGGCACCACGGCGCCGACCTTGATCGTCGGCGGTGCCTGGGCCGCCGTCGGCACCACCGCGGCGGTGAGCCCCGCCCCCACCAGCACGACCCCGAGCAGCAGTCCCGTCCAGCGCATCGCGCTCCCCCCCTCGTGGATGTCTGTGGCGCGCGTCGCCTGTCCCGCTCCCCCGCCCGGCGGAGCGTCCCGCGTCAGCCCTCGACGCGCACCACCCGCTTGGCCTTCAGCTCGAACCGCGGCAGGCTGCCGGCCGGCACCGCACGCGTCTCGACCCGCAGGCCCAGGGTCTGCCGGAGCCCGTCGGCGACGGCCCCAGTGATCCGGCCGCAGGCGTCGCGCCCGTGGCGCCGCTCGTCGATCTCCAGCAACACCCGCAGCTGGTCCATCTCGTCCTGCCGGTAGACCTCGATGCGGAACTCGTCCACCTCGGCGTGGCGCCGCACCACCGCCTCGATGGCGCTGGGGAAGACGTTGACGCCGCGGATCACCAGCATGTCGTCGACCCGGCCGAGCACGCCCCCGTCGAGCCGCGCGAACGTCCGGCCGCAGGCGCAGGGCGCGGTGACCAGGCGCACGCGGTCGCCGGTGCGGTAGCGGATCACCGGCGACCCTGCGCGGCCCAGGTTGGTGAGGACCAGTTCCCCCTCGCCCTCCGCGGCCACGGCACCGGTCCGCGGATCGAGCACCTCGGCGACGAACTCGCTCTCGTTGACGTGCAGCCCGCCGCCCGGCGCGTCGCACTCGAAGCCCACGGCTCCGACCTCGGTCATCCCGTAGTGGTCGACGCAGCGCGCGCCCCACGCCTGGGCGATGCGCGCCCTGGTGGCCGGGATGCTGGCGCCGGGCTCGCCGGCGTGGATCGTGACGCGCACCGACAGCGTCGCCGGGTCCCAGCCCTGCTCCCGGGCCACCTGCGCCAGCCGCAGGGCGTACGAGGGCGTACACACCAGCGCGGTCGCGCCGACCTCGCGCATCGTCCGCAGGCGCAGCGCCGAGTCCTGCCCGCCGCCCGGGATGGCCAGGGCGCCCAGGCGCACGGCGGCGTCGAAGCCGGCCCAGAACCCGATGAACGGCCCGAACGAGAAGGGGAAGAAGATGCGGTCGGCCGGCCCGATGCCCGCGGCGCGGTAGACGAAGCCCCAGCAGTGGCACCACCACTCCCACGACTCGGGCGTATCCACCCAGCGCAGCGGCCGCCCCGTGGTCCCCGAGGTCATGTGGAAGCGGGTGTAGCGTTCGAGGGGATACGTGAGGATCGTGCCAAACGGCGGGTGGGCCTCCTGGTCGGCGAGCAGCTCCTGCTTGGTGGTGAAGGGGAGCCCCCGCAGGTCGGCCAGCGCGCGCAGCCCGGCCACGTCGCCGACACCGGCGGCCCGCCACTTGCGCCGGTAGAAGGGGTTGGCCGCCGCTACCTCGGCCAGCAACCGGCGCAGGCGCTCCAGCTGCAGGGCCTCGAGCGCCTCCCGCGCCAGCGTCTCCACGTCCCGCCGGAAGAACATCGCCTCTGCGGGCACCCCGCGCGCGGCCATGGCGCGGGCTAGATGGAGTGGACGCGTGGGGCAGGACGCGCCGGAACTGCCCGCATGCGGGCCTCCGGCCCCGCGTCGCCTCGCCGCCCCGGCCGTGCACGGCCGCGCACCTACCCCCACACCTCCCGCGCGGTCTCCACCACCAAGCGCAGCTTGGCCCACTGGTCATCCTCGGTGAGCAGGTTGCCCTCCATCACCGAGGCGAAGCCGCACTGCGGGCTCAGGGCCAGGCGCTCCAGCGGCACGTAGCGGGCCGCGTCCTCGATGCGCCGGAGCAGGGTGGCCTTGGCCTCCAGCTGCGGCCGCTTGCTGCTCACCAGCCCGAGCACCACGATCTTGTCGGCCGGGACGAACCGCAGCGGCGCGAACGTGCCCGACCGCTCGTCGTCGTACTCGAGGAGGAAGCGGTCAACCTGCAGCTCACCGAAGAGGCGCTCGGCGATGGCGTCGTAGCCGCCTTCGGCGTACCACTGGCTCCGGTTGTTGCCGCGACACAGGTGGAAGCCGATCACCGCGCCCCGGCCCCGTGCGCCCTCCAGGCAGGCGTTGTCGGCACGGATGGCCTCGGCCAGCGCGGCGTCGGGGTCCATCCCCATCTCGGTCTGAATGTACGTCCGCCACCGCGGGTCGATGTAGTAGCTGTAGCGCGGTGCGTCGACCTGGATGTACTGGACGCCGTCGGCTAGCAGGGCCTGGATCTCCCGCCGCACGATGGGCACGATGTCCCACAGCAGTGCCGACTGGTCGCGGTAGACGCGGTCCGTGACCCCGCGCTTGAACGCGATGGCGGGGAACTGGTTGGCGCTGGGCAGCGTGATCTTGATCGCACCCGGGCAGTGCGCCTTCATGAACGCCACCTCGTGGGCGGTCAGGCGCCGCACCTGACGCAGCCTGGCCGTGACGATGCCGGTGACGCTGGCGGGCGCCACGCCGGTTCCGGCACCGGTCCAGGCCCGCCCGACCTCGTCGCGGAGGTCGAAGCCCTCGACGGCGTCGAGCAGGTCGCTCATGAAGTTGCGACGGCGCAACTCGCCGTCGGTGAACACCTCGAACCCCAGCTCCTGCTGTCGGGCGAGCACGCGCAGGATGTGGCGGTCCTCGAGCTCGCGCAGGCGCTCCGGGTCCGCGCCCTGCGCCCGGGCGTCCAGGAGCTCGGCGGGACGCAGGAGGCTGCCGACGTGATCGGCGCGGTACGCCCCGGCCATGGCCCTCACCCCCCCTCTCGACCAACAGCCCACCGACGTCAGCAGTGTTCTGTGCGCCGCACCGCCATCCTCTCGGCGCTCGGTGCGACGTCGGCCACGGGCAACCCCGCCACCTCCCGCAGCGCCCGTCGCACGTACACCCGCACCATCGCCTTGCGGTAGCCCAGCGTCAGGTCGGCGTTGTCCAGGGGTTTCGCCGGCTTCCAGGCCGCCTCGGCCGCGGCGTCGAGCACCGCAGGGTCCAGCCGCTGGCCCAGCAGGACCCGCTCGGCCGCCTCGCTGCGCACCGGCTGCGACGCCACGGCTCCCAGCACGATGCGCGCGGCCGTACACGTGCCGTCGGGGGCGATGCGCACGGCCGCGGCGACGCCGAGGATGGGGAAGTCGATCGTCCCACGGCGGCGCAGCTTCCAGTAGGTGGCGCGCAGGCCGCCCGCGGGTGGCACGCGCACCTCGACCAGTACCTCGTCGGACGCCTTGCCCAGGTAGGCGATGCCGTCGTCGCGGTAGAGGTCGGCGACCGGGATGGTGCGCTCGCCGCGGGCGCCCACCAGCCGGACCTGCGCCTCCAGGGCCACCATCACGGGCGCCAGGTCCGAGGAGGAGATGGCCCAGCACCGGTGCCCGCCAGGTGCCACCCAGCACGTGTCGCCGTCCTTCTTCATGCAGAAGTCGATGGCCCGCCGCCACCAGTAGGGCATGTTGTAGTAGTTGCACCGCGTGTCGACCAGCAGGTTGCCGCCGACGGTGCCCATGCAGCGGATCTGGGGGTTCGAGATCACCGCCGCGGCACGGGCGAGCACCGGGAAGCGCTGCACCACCGCGGGGTGCTCGACCAGGCGGCGCAGCACCACCCCGGCGCCGACCCGCAGCCCCCCGTCGGCCTCGGCGGTGATCCCCTGCAGCTCGCGCAGGCCCCGCAGGCCCACCAGCACCTTCGGCTCGACCTGCCGGCGCTTCATGTTGGGGAAGAGGTCGGTGCCGCCGGCGACGGGCATCGCCGCGGGCCCGTGGTCGGCCAGCAGACGCACGGCCTCGTCCAGCCCGCGCGGGGCCAGGTAGACGAATGGGGGAAGCCGCATCATGGCCGCGGCCTCACACGGGCACCCGCTGCCAGCCCGGGGGCGGCTCCACGCGGATGGGATCCTTGAACCGCACCGCCGGCACCCCCGCAGGGCCCACCCGGCCCGGTCCGCCCCGGCGCCGATCGGCCAGCGCCGCCAGCACCTTGTCGGGCGTGATCGGCACCTCGTCGATCCGCACGCCCAGCGCATCGGCGACGGCGTTGGCCACGGCGGGGATGACGGGCAGCAGCGGCCCCTGCCCCGCCTCCTTGGCGCCGAAGGGGCCCTCGGGGTCGACCGTCTCGATCAGGAACGTGTGGATCTGCGGCGTCTCCAGCGTCGTGGGGCTCTTGTACTCCAGCATCGAGGGGAACTTGTGCACGCCGCGGCGGAAGACCTGTTCTTCCATCAGCGCCTCGCCCAGGGCCATGTAGACGCTGCCTTCCACCTGTCCCTCGACCAGCAGCGGGTTGATGGCGCGGCCGATGTCGTGGGCGATCCACACGCGGTCGACGGTCACCCAGCCGGTCTCGGCATCGCAGGTCACCTCGGCCACGCAGGCGGTGTACGAGTACGCGGGCGAGGGGCCCACGCCCGATCCCTTGTACGGGCCGGCCAGCTTGGGCGGCCGGTACGAGCCCGAGGTGAGCAGCAGCCCGACGCGCGCCTCGGCCAGGCGCACGGCCTCGGGCCAGTCCACGCCCATCTCGGGCTTCTCGCGGTTGAAGATGCGCCGCCCCCGCGCCGCCAGCAGCTCGACCGGTACTTCCAGCGCCTCGGCCACCGCGGCGAAGATCAGGTCGCGCATCTTCTGGGCCGCTTCCAGCGCCGCGTTGCCGGCCATGAACGTCACCCGGCTGGAGTACGAGCCCAGGTCGATGGGCGTCAGGTCGGTGTCGGCCGTCACCAGCGCCACGTCCGACGGCTCGATGCCCAGCACCTCCGCCACCGTGTAGGCCAGCACCGAGTCCGAGCCCTGGCCGATGTCGATGGCCATGGAGTAGACGGTGACCCCACCGCCGCGGTCGATCTTGATCTGCACCTCCGACTGCGGCATCTCGTTCCAGTAGATGGGCAAGCCGGCCCCGCAGAGGTAGGCGCTGCAGGCAAACCCCAGCCCCTTGCCCGCCGGCAGCCGTCCGCGGCGCTGCAGGTACCCGGAGGCCTCGACCACCCGGTCGATGCACTCGCGCAGGCCGCAACTGGTGATGCGCAGGTGGTTGACCGTCATCGAGTGGGGCTCGACCAGGTTGCGCCGGCGCAGCTCCACGGGATCGAGCCCCAGGGCGGCAGCCGCCTTGTCGAGGTGGCACTCCAGCGCAAACCGCGGCTGGGGCGTGCCGTGTCCGCGCTTGGGGCCGCACGGCGGCTTGTTGGTGAAGACGCGCAGCCCCTCGAACTTGTAGCGCGGGATGCGGTAGGTGGTGGTCTGCAGCGCACCGGTGTAGTAGGTGGTCGCCACCCCGTACGACCCGTACGCGCCCCCGTCGAGGAACGCCTTGAAGTGCATGGCCGTGATGCGGCCGTCGCGGGTGAAGCCGGTCTTCACCCACATCAGCACCGGATGCCGCCCCCGGTGCAGGTAGAAGACCTCCTCGCGGGTGCAGGTGATCTTGCCCGGCCGGCCGGTGACCATCGCCAGCTTCGCGGCCACGATCTCGTGCGCGAAGGGATCCGACTTGCCCCCGAACCCGCCGCCCACGGGCGTGGCGATGACGCGGATCCGGCTGGCCGGGTACTCCAGCACCTTCGCCAGCGCCCGGTGGACGTAGTGCGGCGTCTGGGTCGCCGACCAGACCGTGAGCTTGCCGTCGGCGTCGTAGGTCGCCACCGCCGCGTGCTGCTCCATGGGCAGGTGCGTGCTGCCCTCGAAGTAGAACACGTCCTCCCGCACGTAGTCGGCTTCGCGGAAGCCTTCCTCCACGTCGCCGAACTCGAGGGCCACCATCTTGTGGACGTTGGCGGGCCCGTCGCCGTAGTCGTGGATGCGCACGTCCTCGCGGCGCAGGGCGTCCTCGATGGTCATGATGGCCGGGAGCGGCTCGTACGCCACGTCGATGAGCTCCAGGGCGCGCTCCGCGGTCTCCTCGTCGACCGCGGCCACGGCCGCCACCGGGTCGCCGACGAAGCGCACCTTGTCGACGCACAGCGCGTGCTCGTCCTGGCTGACGGGGAGGATGCCGTACTTCACCGGCAGATCGGCGCCGGTCAGCACCGCGTGCACGCCCGGGAGCGCCCGCGCGCGGCTGGTGTCGATGCGCACGATGCGGGCATGGGCGTGCACGCTGCGCAGTAGCCGGCCGTAGAGCATACGGGGCAGGTGCAGATCGTCGGCGAACCGGGTCTGCCCGGTGGCCTTGGCCAGCCCGTCCACCCGTCGCAGCGGGCGGCCGATGATGGAGAAGTCGTGGGCCATGGTCAGCTCCCTCCGCCGGCCGTGCGACGCGCCGCGGGCGCCGCCGGCTCGTCGGTCAGGCGCCGGGCCGCGAGCTCCACCGCCTCGAAGATCTTCACGTAGCCCGTACACCGGCAGAGGTTGCCCGCCAGCGCCTGGGCGATCTCCTCGCGGGTGGGGCGGGGCGTGGCGTCCAGCAGCGCCTTCGCCGCCAGCAGGATGCCCGGCGTGCAGTACCCGCACTGGGCCGCGCCCAGGTCGGCGAAGGCCGTCTGCAGCGGGTGGGGCCGGCCGTCCTGCGCCAGCCCCTCCACGGTGACGATCTCGCGCCCCTGCACCTCGATCGGGAGCACCAGGCACGAGAGCCAGGGCTCGCCGTCGATCAGCACGGTGCAGGTGCCGCACTCGCCAAGCTCGCAGCCGTGCTTGGTGCCCGTCAGCCCCAGGTCCTCCCGCAGGACCTCCAGCAGCGTCTTGTGCACGGGCACGGCGACCTCATAGACCTCGCCGTTGACGCGCAGCGTGAGCAGGACCTTAGGCATCGTCGGCCTCCGCGGCCTCGGCTCGCGAGGCGGCGTCGCCCCCATGCCCGCCTCGCGCACGCAGGCGGGGCGCGGGAGCCGCACGGCC
>CAZGNA010000009.1:0-34765 GCA_964526945.1 uncultured bacterium | reverse complement strand
CACACGGTGACGTTCTTCGCGGGCGCCAGGCAGCCCGAACTAATCGTAGCCGAGCCGCAGCCCGGCGGGCCACCCAGGCTGCGCTTCCACGAGCAGGTGCTCATGGTCTCGAAGGCGCAGACCTACGAGGGCAGGGGCGTCGTGAACTCGGGCATCCTCTTCCCGGAGGGCACCCCGCCCATGCTGCCCAAACGCTACAGCCTGACCTTCACGAAGCCCGGGCGGTACGAGTACGTCTGCCAGATCCACATGCCGGTCGAACAGATGAAGGGTGTCATCGTGGTGCAGTAGCGCACACCACCCACCGACGCGCCGGGGGGGGGGCGGGCGACGAGGCGGCCGCGAGGCGCGTGAAGACCACCACCTCCACCGCCCCCCCCTTGCCGGATGCCCCGCGTAAGCAGCCATCCCCGGCCCGGTTCCTTTGGAACCACCGCAGCAGGAGAACCCGGACGTCTCGGGAAGCAGTGGCCCTGAAGCACGCTGCCCGGCGTGTTACGGTCCGCTGACCACGGAGGTGATGCGTGTGAAGCGAGTCGTCCTCGTGGTGGTCGTGCTGGTAGCGCTGGTCACCGCGATGGCCTTCGCCCAGTCCCCCCGCCGCGGGGGCACCCTGCGGGTCGGGCTGAACGCCGATCCCCCGAACATGGATCCCCACCGGTCGACGGCCGCGGTCGACCGCCAGGTCTTCCAGAACTTCTTCGACAAGCTGGTGGACATCAACCAGGACCTGGAGATCGTCCCGATGCTGGCCACGTCGTGGACCATCACCAACAACGGCCGCACCTACACCTTCAAGCTGCGCCCCAACGTCGTCTTCCACGACGGCACCCCGTTCAACGCCGAGGCCGTCAAGTACAACTTCGAGCGCATGCTCGACCCGGCGTTCGGCTCGCCCCGACGCTCCGAGATCAACCTGGTCCAGCGCGTCACGGTCGTCGATCCGCTCACGGTGCAGATCGACCTGGAGAAGCCCTTCAGCCCGTTCCTGGCCGTGCTCTCCGATCGCGCGGGCATGATGGTCTCGCCGACGGCGGCCCGGCGGCTGGGGCGCGACTTCGCCCGGGAGCCCATCGGCACGGGCCCCTACCGCTTCGTCGAGAAGCGGCCGCAGGAGCGCATCGTGCTCGAACGGTTCGACCGGCACTGGGACCGCACCGCGGGGTGGGTCGACCGCATCGTCTACCGGCCGTTCACCGACGAGCAGGCGCGCCTGGCCAACATCCGGGCCGGCGAGCTCGACATCATCGACCAGATCCCGCCCACCGAGGCGGAGAACTTGAAGAAGGATACGCGGCTGCGGCTGCGGGAGCGCTCGGGCCTGGGCTGGCAGGGCATGTGGATCATGGTGGCCGGCCCGCCGTTCAACAACAAGGCGCTCCGGCAGGCCCTCAACGCGGCCATCGACCGACGGGCGCTGGTGCGGGTGGTCTTCGGCGACACGGCGCTGCCCGCCAACGGACCGTTCCCGCCGGGCCTGCTGGGGCACGACGCGGGGCCCAACCCCAAGATCCCCGAGCGGAACCTCGACCTGGCCCGGCAGAAGCTGCGCGAGGGGGGCCAGCCCACCGGCTTCACGTTCACGCTGAAGGTGACCCCCGGCCGCGTGCCGCAGCAGGTGGCCCAGGTGATCCAGTCCATGGTGGGCGAGGTCGGCATCCGGGTGAACATCGAGATCGTCGAGTTCGGCACGTTGCTCTCACAGCTCGACTCGCACCGGTTCGAGGCGGCCCTGCTGGGGTGGAGCGGCCGCCCCGATCCCGACGGGAACATCTACGGGTTCTTCGTCACCGACGGCGGGCTGAACAACAGCGCCTACAGCAACGCACGCGTGGATGCGCTGCTGGACGCCGCGCGGATCCTGACCATCGCCGACCACCGCAAGCGCGTCTACGGCGAGATCATGACGATCCTCAACGACGAGCTGCCCTACCTGTTCCTGTGGTGGCCCAAGGAGTACAAGCTCCTGTCGCCCAAGGTCCAGGGCTTCGTCCACATCGCCGACGGCATGATGCGGTTCCGGCACGTCTGGCTCGCGCCGTGAGGTAGCACCGCGGGGCGGGGGCGGCCCCCCCCGCCCCGCCGGCCTGTTGCCATGCTGTGGGACATCGGGCGCTGGGTGGTCATCGGCATCCTGCTGGTGCTGTTCCTGAGCGTGGCCCTGTTCGAGGTCCTGAACCTGCCGCCCAACGACCCGCTCTTCCAGATGCTGGGGAACCCGCGCTGGCTCCACGACCTGCGCGCCCTGCGCCAGCAGATCGATCCCCGCGAGCCGTACTGGAAGCAGTACCTGCTCTGGGTGCACCGCTTCGTCGGCTACCTGTGGCGCAGCATCCGGCGGGTCGTCGTGGTGTCCACGTCGGCGGTCGTCATGCCCGCCTGGGCGCACCGTTCGGGCGCGGGACCCGCCCCGTGGGGTGACCGGCGGTAGCGTGCCCCGGCCTCGACGGCACGGGCCACCACGCCGTCCGCGGATCCTCCCATGACCCGCTACGTCGTCCGCCGCCTGCTGGCCACGATCCCGGTGCTCTTCCTGGTCACCGTGGTGGTCTTCTCGTTGATCAACCTGGTGCCGGGCGACCCCGCGCTGGTGATCGCCGGCGGCGAGGCCGACCGCGCCGCGATCGAGGCCATCCGCAAGCAGCTGGGCCTCGACCGCCCGGTCGTCGTCCGGTACGTCCAGTGGCTGGGGCGCCTGGTCCAGGGCGACTTCGGCCGGTCGGTCCGCGACGGCCGGCCCGTGCTGGACGTCCTGTTGCTGAAGCTGCCGGTCACCGTCGAGCTGGCGGTGATCTCCCTGGGCGTCGGCTGGGCGATCGCGGTGCCCGCGGGCGTGCTGGCCGCCTGGAAGCAGCGCACGGCGCTGGACTACACGGCGACCACGGTGGCGCTGGCCGGCATCTCGATCCCCAACTTCTGGCTGGGCATCATGCTGATCTACCTGCTGGCCGTGAACCTGCGCTGGCTGCCACCCTCGGGCTACGTCGAACCCTGGGTGGACCCCGTGCGCAACCTGCAGTTGATGATCATGCCCGCGACAGTGCTGGGGACCGCCCTGGCGGCGCTGGTCATGCGCCTGCTGCGCTCGAGCATGCTCGAGGTCCTCGGCAGCGAGTTCATCCGCACCGCCCATGCCAAGGGCCTGGCCGAGCGCGCGGTCGTCCTCAAGCACGCCCTGAAGAACGCCATGATCCCGGTGGCGACGGTCATGGGACTGCAGCTCGGGGGGCTACTGGGCGGCGCGGTGGTGACCGAGACGATCTTCGCGGTGCCCGGCATCGGCCGCCTGGCCATCGAGTCGATCTTCACCCGCGACTACCCCATGGTGCAGGGCGTGGTGCTGATCAGCGCCGTGGCCGTCGTGTTCGTCAACTTCGCGGTCGACGTGCTGTACTCGGTGCTCGACCCCCGCATCCGCCTGGTGGAGGAGCCGCGCGCGTAGCCATGGCCGCGCGTGACGAGGCGCTCCTGGTCCTCCGCGGCCGCCGGGCCGGCCCGCCCGCCGGCGCCCGTTACCTCCTGAACCGCTACGCGCGCAACCGCCTGGCGCTCTGGGGCCTGTGGGTTGTGGCCGGCGTGGTGCTCGCCGCCCTGTTCGCCCCGGCGCTGGCTCCCGCCGACCCGACCAGGACCGACTTCGGCGCGCTGCTGCAGCCGCCGTCCCGCGCTCACCTCCTGGGCACCGACGACCTGGGGCGCGACATCTTGAGCCGCGTGATCTACGGCGCGCGCACCTCGCTCCTGGCCGGCGTCATCGCCGTGGGGCTGGCCGTCGCCGTCGGGGTGCCGCTGGGCCTGCTCTCCGGCTACTTCCGCGGTCGACTGGACAACGTGCTGATGCGCATCACCGACGCCCTGCTCTCCTTCCCGCTCCTGGTGCTGGCCCTGGCCATCGCCGCGGTGCTGGGCGCCGGCCTCACCAAAGCGATGCTGGCGGTGGGGATCGTCTTCACGCCCGGGTTCATCCGGCTGGCGCGCGCCCAGGTGTTGAGCGAGCGCGAGAAGGTCTACGTCGAAGCCGCGCGTGCGCTGGGCGCCAGCGACCGGCGCATCATCTGGCGCCACATCCTGCCCAACAGCCTCTCACCGGTGCTGGTGCAGGCCTCGCTGGCCATGGCCGCCGCGATCACCGCCGAGGCCACGCTGTCGTTCCTGGGCCTGGGGACCCAGCCGCCGACGCCGTCGTGGGGCTCGATGCTGAACATCGCCCAGGCCTACCTCACCCGGGCGCCGTGGATGGCGCTGTGGCCGGGCCTGGCGATCTTCGTCACCGTCCTGGCGCTGAACCTGGTGGGCGACGGGCTGCGCGAGGTGCTCGACCCGCGGCTGCGGTGACTCCCCACGACGTGACCATGCCTGAGGGCGACCCGCGCTCGCCCCGCGGCTGCGGTGCCCCCGGCCACTGCGTGCGGCGCTCCCCCGCTGTCCCACCCGACCGCGCACCCCCGCCTGCCGGGCGTCCGCGTGGGGGAATCGGGGCCGTGACATGGTATCGCTGCCCGGCCCGACCGCTCACGCCCGCGTCCCAGGGGCTGCCGGGGCAAGCATGCGCCGGACGCCAAGGCGCCCCAGCGCCACCTGCAGCAGGAAGGCCACGCCGAAGCTGGGCAGCGAGGCGCCCAGCTGCGGCGCCAGCCCCCGCACCCCCAGCGCCGGCAGCCCCGCGATCGCCAGGTAGACGCCCACCCCGACGGCCCACACCACGACGGCCGGCCAGTTCACCCCACCGCGGAACCAGTAGCGCCCGCCGGGCTGCAGCAGCGCGGCAGCCTCGTACCGTCCGCGGCACACGACGAAGTAGTCGGCGGCCAGCACCCCCAGCAGCGGCACGAACGCCGAGCCGATCAGCAGCAGGAAGCTCTCGTACTGCGTGAGCGGCACGGTCCACGCCACCACCAGCACCACCGCCCCGATCCCCAGGACAAGCCGCCGCCGCGACGCCTGCGGGAAGAGGTTCTGCAGCGAGACGGCCGTGGAGTAGATGTTGGCGAAGGCCTCGTCGGTCTCGTCCACCAGGATCACGAGCAGCGCGAGCCAGCCCGCGGTGAGCCCGGCGATCGCGGCCAGCAGCGGCGCGATGGGGGCCTGGGGGTCGAACGCCACGCCCGCCGCCAGCACCAGCGCCGCGCCCAGGGCGTAGAACCACACGTGGGGGACGAAGTACCCCACCGCCGTGCCCCAGAAGGCGTCGCGCCGCGAGCGCGCCAGGCGGCTGTAGTCGGCCACCAGCGGGAACCACGAGATGGGCATCGCCACCACCAGGTCCACCGCCAGCCAGAACGACATCTCGCCGGTGGCCGGCCGGGCGAGCAGCGCCCGCAGGTCGTGAGTCGCCAGCAGCGCCGCGGTGATCCACACCGTCGAGGCCGCCACCGCCCATACGGCGAACCGCTCCAGCCACTGCTTGACCACCACGATCGGGCCGCCCAGCGCCATGACCACGGTGAGCACCGTGAAGACGAGCGCCCACAGGCGGTAGGCCGACGGCAGCCCGAGGAAGCGCACCATCAGCATGTCCGTGGCCTGCGCCATCACGATGACCTCGAAGGCCGCCCACCCCAGCAGCTGGAGCACGTTGAGCACCGTCGGCGCGTACGACCCGCGCACGCCCAGCGGCGCCCGCAACAGCACCATGGTCGGCACGCCGGCGTCGCTGCCGATGGCTGCCGCCAACCCCAGCAGCGCGTTGCCGATGACCGCGCCCACCACGATGGCCACCAGCGCCTGGCCCAACCCCAGCCCCGGCACCAGGAACATTCCGACCACCATCACGAGGAAGCTCACGCCCAGGTCGGCCCACAGGACGAAGGTGTCCCACAGCCCCAGCGCCCGGCGTTCGGCCGGGATGGGCGCGATCCCCGCATCGACGGCCTGCTGCGCAAGCGTCGTCGCCATGCCGCACCCCCGAACGCACGCAACGAGCCGCCGGCGAACTGGCGGCTCTGACGCATCCCCTCCCTCCGCTGGCATTACCCAGCTCAGGTTCAGACGGTCGGTGGCGGGACGGCCACCCTCTCAGCCCGGCTCCCCGAGCTCCCGCGTGCTGTAGTTGTCTGCCCCCAGCGTAGAGGCCCGGCGCGTATCCGGCAAGAGGGGGCAGCGGATTCCTCCCGGCAGCGTGGGCGCCATGCCAGGGCCCCGCCCGTGGCCGGGGCGCGCCCGGCGGGCGGCGACCCCGTGCTGCTACCCGCCGGCAGTGCACGTGTCGTACCATGGAACCACGGCAGCGTCACGGCGAGGCTCACCGGCGTCCGCGTTCCGCGGGAGGAGACTCCCGATCGCCACGCGTTCGCCGGGCCAGCGACGGGCGGCGGCCCGGAGACGGAAGCGATGGGTGTGAAGGAGAGGCATGCGCGGCTGAAACCCCTGCCGGCCGACATCGAGCGGCGGCTGGAGGCGGTTTCCGCCGTGGTGCGGCGGCACCCGGTGCGCCTGGCGTACGTGTTCGGTTCGATCGTCCGGGATCCGACAGCTGCCAGCGACGTCGACCTGGCCGTGCTGCCCGACTGCGGCTTCTCCTTCCCCGCGGTCTACGCCGACCTCTCCGCGGCGCTGGGGACCGACCGCCTCGATCTGGTCGACCTGCGCCAGGCGTCGCCGTTGCTCCAGTGGGAAGTGGTCACCACTGGGCGGCGCCTCTGGCCTGCCAGCCCGCACGAGGCCGCGGCGTACGAGCGCGCGGTCTACGGTCGCTACCGCGACCACAGGGTGCGGTGGATCCGCCTGACCGCTGCTACGGGAGGCATGTCGCCGATGATCCTGCGCCGTGACCTGATCGCCCAAGCCCTGGTCGAGCTGGAGCGTGTCGCCGACGAGCTGGAGAAGTACCGACACGCCACCGCCGAGGATCTGGCCGCCGACCTCAGCCTGCGCTGGACAGTGGAACGCGGGCTGCTGGCCGGCCTCGGCTTGGTCTTCCAGGTGGCCGAACACATCCTGGCGGCGCAGTTCCACCGGACCCCCGACACGTACGAGGGGCTGCTCAGCGAGCTGCGTGCCTGCGGCGTCCTCCCCGACGAGGTCTACGGCCGGCTGCGGGGCGCTGGCGGCTTTCGGAACGTGCTGGTGCACGAGTACGTCCGGATAGATCTCAAGGAAGTGGCATCGACGTTGCACACCGCGCCAGACGCGTTTCGCGCCTTTGGCGAGGCCGTGTCGGCGTGGCTGCGGCGTCTCTTCGAGGGTACCGGCGCGTGACGGGATCCCGGCGCCGTGCCCCTGGCCATGGGCGGCGCCTCCCTGGCCCCGGCGGGGACGGGCACCGGGGGCCTGCCACGCGGTGTCGTGTCGGAGACCTGGCCGCACCCCGTGGTGGCGGCTGCCACCGACCGGTACAATGAGATCGCGCCACCCCACGGGGACGTTACCTGGCGACGCGTGAGAACGATCCGGTGGAAACGGTCCTGGAGGCGATGAGTACCGGGACATCACGCCACGCGACAAGGAGGGATGTCGGTTGATTCGAACGCTCGCAGGCGCACTGGGCGTGGCCGTCCTGCTGACCGCCCTCGCGGGCAGCCTGGCGCCGCACGTGGCGGCCGGGCCCACCGTCCGGCTGTCGATCGCGACCGGCACCACGGGCGGTGTCTACTTCCCCCTGGGCGGCGGGCTGGCCTCGCTCATCTCCAAGGAGCTGCCCGGCGTCACCGCCACCGCCGAGGTCACCCCGGCGTCGGTCGACAACATGCGGCTGATCCAGGCCAAGCGCGCGGACCTGGCCTTCACGCTGGCCGACACGGCCTACGACGCCTACAAGGGACTGGAGGCCTTCCGCGGCGCGCCGGTGCCGATCCGTACCCTGGCCCCGCTGTACAACAACTTCAACCACCTGGTCACCGTCGAGGGGACCGGCATCAACACCATCGCCGACCTGCGGGGCAAGCCGGTCTCGGTCGGGCCGCCGGGCAGCGGCACCGAGCTGACGGCGCTGCGCATCCTCGAGGCCGCCGGCCTCAACCCCGACCGCGACATCCGCAAGGAACGCCTGGGACCCGCGCCGTCGGCGGACGCCATCAAGGATCGCAAGATCGCGGCCTTCTTCTGGAGCGGCGGGCTGCCCACGCCCAGCGTGCTCGACCTGGCCGTCTCGCCCGGCGTGCGCATCAAGCTCGTACCGCTCAACGCGGTGCTGCCGGCCATGCAGAAGAAGTGGGGCAACCTGTACTTCCGGGCCGTCATCCGGAAGGAGTTCTACCCGGGCATGGCGGCCGACGCGCCGACGATCGGGGTGGCGAACCTGTTGGTTGTCCACCAGGACTTCAGCGACGACCTCGCCTACCGCATCACGAAGCTGCTGTTCGAGAAGCGCGACGAACTGGCACGGGTGCACAAAGAGGCCGCCAACATCACCCTGATCGGGGCGGCCGGCCGCTCGCCCGTGCCCTTCCACCCCGGCGCCATCCGCTACTTCAAGGAGCGCGGCGTCGAAGGATTCTAGCGCGCCCGGGCGTGGTGCAGGGGCGGTTCGCGGAGACGGGGCCGCGCACGGACGCGGCCGGCCAGGCCCGGGGCGCCTGAGGAGACTGGGCGTCGCGGCGGGGGTCGTCGCCCTCGCCGCGACGCTGCTCTCCCCGACGCAGGTGCTCGAGGTGACCGACGCCGACACCGGCCGGCTCCTGTGGCGGCTGCCTGTGCACGACGGCACGGTGGTCGACCTGCGCTACACCAGTTCGCTCTTCCGGGTCCCGGTGATCGAGCGGTTCACCGTCGAGGGCGCGACGCTGCGGCTGGTCGAGGTGCTCGCGCCGGCGGAGGCGGTGTTCGAGTACCTGCGCATGGACCCGCCCTACGCGCGGCGGGAGGGGTGGCTGGCGGCGGCGCCGCCCCAGCCGGTGCGGCTGGCGTCGCTGGTGACGCGGATCGGGCCGACCGGCCAGCAGCGGCTGGTGGTCGACGGCACGACCCTGGCGCTCTACCGCGCGGGCACGGGCCAGGCCGTGCGGATCGCCGCGGCCCGCCAGGCCCGGGGCGCTCTCCTCTGGCGGCGGCCAGCTCCACCCCGGGAGTAGCACGCGCCATCGGCGCGCAGGCCAGCACGATCGCGGCCGCCACTGTGGGACCACCGAGGAGTCGAGCATGACACCAGCCGACGGACACGCGGACGCCCACGTCACCATGCGGCCACCGGTGCGACCACCGAGGAGTCGAGGATGACACCACCTGACGCGCACGCACCCGAGCTCGCGAAGTCCGAGGCCGAGCTCAAGGAGATCGTCGAGGAGTACGAGGGCAAGACCCGGCGCCTGGGCGGCTGGTGGGGCACGCTGGCGGTCGCCATCGGCGTGGCCATGGCGCTCTACCACCTCTACGCGGCCACCGTCCCGTTCGTCCGCCAGATCCACCTCGTGCGGCACCTGATGTTCGTGCTGGTCCTGTGCTTCCTGCTCTACCCGGGCACGCGGAAGTCACTGGCCCGGGCTGCGCCGACCTGGTGGGACTTGGTGCTGGCGGCGGCTGCCCTGGTCGCCCTGGGCTACATCCTCGTGGACTTCGAGGCGTTTATCTACCGCGCGTACGTCCCCACGTCCCTGGACATGCTGTTTGGCATCGTGACCATCCTGCTGGTGCTGGAGGCCACGCGGCGCACCGTCGGCAACGCCCTGCTGCTGGTCGTGATCGCCTTCCTGGTCTACGCTTTCGTCGGCCCCTGGCTGCCCGAGCCCTGGACGCACCGCGGCTACGACCTGGTGCGCGTCGTCGGCCAGCTCTACATCACGCTCGAGGGGATCTTCGGCGTGCCGCTGGAGGTCTCGGCGACGTTCATCATCCTCTTCACGATCTACGGCGCGGTGCTCGAGGCCTCGGGCGCGGGTCGGTTCTTCGTGGACCTGGCCCTGGCCCTCACCCGCGGCCGGCGGACGGCGCCGGGCCAGGCGACCACCATCGCGTCGTTCCTGCTGGGCGGCCCCTCGGGCAGCGGCGTCGCCACCACGGTCACTGTCGGGGCCATTACCTACCCCCTACTGAAGCGGGCCGGCTACGACCCCGAGTCCGCGGGCGGGTTGCTGTCGGCCGGCGGCATCGGCGCGGTGATCTCGCCGCCGATCCTCGGCGCGGCCGCGTTCATCATCGCCGAGATCCTCAAGATCTCCTACCTGCAGGTCCTCGTGATGACCATCGTGCCGACGTTCCTCTACTACTTCTCGATCATGCTGATGATCGAGTTCGACGCGCGGCGCATGGGGCTGCGCGCGGTGGAGATCCCGGCGGGCGAGGCGCGGGCGCTGGTACTGCGCTACTGGTACCTGCTGTCGTCGCTGGTGGTGATCCCGCTGTTCATGGTGATCGGCTTCACCGCCATCAAGGCCGTGATCTGGGCCATCGGGCTTGCGATCCTCACGAGCTTCCTGCGGCCCGAGACCTCGTTGGTGCGGTGGCGGCCGGTGGCGGCGGGCGGCAGCGACGGGGTGCCCTCCCACGGGCTCCTGGCCGGCGGCCTGCGCCTGGGCCGCCGGGTGCTCGACCCGCGCGGGCTGATCGGCGCGCTGGACGCCGGCAGCCGCCAGGTGCTCAGCGTGGCCGTCACGTGCGCGGCTGCGGGCCTGATCGTGGGCGTGGTGAACCTCACCGGCCTGGGGCTCAAGGTCTCGGACATCATCATCACCTACGCCGGCGGGCGCCTGCTGCCCACGTTGGTCTACGCGGCCCTGGCCCTGTGGGTCCTGGGCCTGGCCCTGCCCATCACGGCCACCTACATCATCGCGGCGGTGATCGTCGCGCCGGCCATGACCAAACTCGGTGTCCCCGAACTCGCCGCGCACATGTTCATCTTCTACTACGCCATCCTCTCCGAGGTCTCGCCCCCCGTGGGCCTGTCGCCGCTGGCTGCGGCGGCGTTGACGGGCGGCCGGCCGTTCCGGACGATGATGATGGCGTGGAAGTACACGCTGCCGGCGTTCGTGGTGCCGTTCATGTTCACGATCCACCAGGACGGCGTGGGCCTGCTCCTGCAGGCGCCGTGGCCGGTCGTCGCCCAGGTGACGACGACCGCCGTCTTCGGGCTCGTGGCGCTGGCCGGCGCGCTCACGGGCTGGTTCCTCCGGCAGGCCACGATGCCGGAACGGCTCGTCCTCGCCGCGGCTGGCCTGGTGTTGATCTACCCGGCCGGCGCGCAGGACCTGGTGGCGATCGCGGCGGTGCTGGCCGTGGGGATCGTGCAGTGGCTCACGCGCACCCGACCGGTGGCGGCGACGCGGGGGTGAGCACCATGGGAGACGAGCACGAGCGCACCGACGCGGAGGGGACCGCGGCGGAAACTGCGCAGCCTCCGGTACTCGACCTCGTCCAGACGTTCCTGAACGTGCTCGCCGCACGCGCCTGGCAGCACCTGGGCCTGGTCCCCGACCCTTCGAGCGGCAAGGTGGAACGCCGGCTGGACGACGCGCAGCTCGCCATCGACGCCGCCGCGGCCCTGGCCGAGGTACTGCGGCCGCGCGTCGGCGAGCGCGACCGGCGGGAGGTCGAGACCCTCATCACCAACCTGCGGTTGAACTTCGTCGAGCAGAAGAGCCGGGCGCAGTAGACCATGCCCGGGCCCACGCCGTCCGGCCCGTCACACGCGGTGCCACCCGCACCCTCTCCCCGCACCGGACCGGCGGCGCCTGCCGGGAGCTACGTCCGGCTGAAGCACACGCTCAGCGCGCTGGCCCTCGATGCCTTGCGCGGGCGCCCGGCGGCGCGCGCCGCGGCGGCGCACCTGTCGGCCCTGTGGGCGGCGGTCTCGCTCAACGACGCCGCCATTGTCCGGACCCCTGGGCCGACCGCTGCAGGCCTGCGTCGCCTGCTGCGCGACGGCCTGCTCGTGCGCGACCAGGGGACCCTGGTCGTCCCGCAGGCCTACGCCGCCCACCGGGCCTACGCGCAACGCCACGCCCAGCGCCTGGCCCTCGCGCTGCAGACGTGGCAGGCGCTGCGGACAGGGCACGCCGGCCGGCACCTGCGCGGCCGACGCGCCGCAGCGGCCAGAGGCGCCGTGCTGTTCAACGCCGGCCTCTTCTTCGAGTGCCACGAGTTCTTCGAGGGGATCTGGCGCCGGGCGCCGGCGGCCGACCGGCCCTGCTACCAGGGGATCATCCTGGTGGCCGCAGCGTTCTATCACTACGAGAAGGGGAACCTGCACGGCGCGCGGGTCAAGCTGGCCGAGGGCATCAAGCGGCTGCGGCGCTGTGCGCCCGCGCGCGTCGGCCTGCAGATCGACGACTGGCTGCAGCGGCTGGAGCCCTGGCTGGCGCGCATCGCGCGTGGAGAACCTGGCCGACCGCTGGAAGCCCACGAGATACCGGCGCTCGCGCCAGACGGTGGCCCCGTCGCGGTGAGGTGAAACCCGCCCCGCGACGCGCGCTGGCAATCCAGCGCGCCCAAGAAGGCCCGTGGTGGTGAGGTCGGGCGTGCCCCGGGCACCTACCCCGGCGGCGCAATGCCCAGGGCCGCCGCCACCTTCTCCACCTCCGCCACCACGTGCGGGGGGAGGGGAATGCCGGCGGCCGCGTACTCGACGGCGCGCAGGTGCTCGAGCTCGCCCGGCAGGTACACGCGGTCGACGCCCTCGGCGGGCGGTAGCGCCCGCACGGCGCGGATGAAGGCGTCCATGCGCGCCGCGAACTCCTGGCGCGGCACGAACGCCTCTACCGCGATCGCCACGCACAGGTGGCCCAACCCCTGCGGGCGGTCCAGCGCATCGTAGAGCGGTGCGATCTCCGGGCCGATGCCCGCGCCGGTGAGCAGCCCGGCCAGGATGTCCACGACGAGGGCCAGCCCCGACCCCTTCGGCCCGCCCAGCGGCAGCAGCGCCCCGGCCAGCGCGGCGATCGGATCGGTGGTCGGCCGGCCCTCCCGGTCCAGCGCCCAGCCCGGCGGAAGCGGCTCGCCCCGCGCCGCCGCAGCCTGCACCCGGCTGTGCGGTACGACGCTGGTGGCCATGTCGAGCACCACCGGCGGCTCGCGGCCCGCGGGCACCGCCACCGCCAGGGGGTTCGTGCCCAGGAACTTCGTCCGCGCGCCCCACGGCGCCACGTGCGCGTCGGCGTTGGTCAGCGCGATGCCGATGGCCCCGCGGTCTGCCGCGCGCAGTGCGCCGTAGGCCAGCATCCCGCAGTGGTTGCTGTTGCGCACGCCGACGGCCGCGATGCCGTGCTGGCACGCCCGGTCGACCGCCAGGTCCATGGCGCGCACGAACGCCGGGATGCCCAGCCCGCCGCCTGCATCCAGCAGCACCATCGCGCCGCTGTCCCGCACGGTCGCCAGCGTCGCCTCGGGGTCGAACGAGCGCTGCCGCAGGCGGGCGACGTAGACGCCCAGGCGTACCACCCCGTGGGTGTGCACGCCCCGCAGATCGGCCGCGACCAGGCCGTCGGCGGTCAGGCGCGCGTCGTCGGGCCGTGCGCCTGCCAGCACCAGCGCGCGCTCGGCGAAAGCGCGCAGGGCTGCGGCATCGTAGCGGGTGGCACCGTTCTGGGTACCATTCATCGATGGCTCCCGTGCATGTGCGCGTGACGCTCGCTCATACTTCCACCTCGACCCCGGGGGCCCTGTTTCCCGCCACCACCGCCGGCTCCCCGCCCACGGGTGGTATGGTTTTGACCCGATGAGGACGTCGCCTCCATCCTGCTGACCCAGAAGATGGGCCGGGGGTGAGGAGTTTTGACCCGACGAATCCGGCCCAGGCTGGTGGTGTGCCTTGACAGACCCCCGGGCTGTGCTACGCTAGGCTCGCCGGCGCGGCGGTTCGTCCGCGGGGCCCGGCGCAGGTCCGGTGTTTGCGCCGCGGAGGAGTACGGTAGCCCGGTAACCGGCCCGCCTGCTAAGCGGGTGGGCGAGTGTTGAGCTCGCCTCGCGGGTTCAAATCCCGCCTCCTCCGCCAGAGCATGGAGCGTGGTCGCACGATGCCAGCGGGATGCCCGCGACCACGCACCGTGCGTTTTCGCCTCGCGCGCCACGTCATCGACGGCTTGGGCACCATGCGTGGCGTCGGCGCGCAGGCTCCGGCTCGCAGTGCGGCGTGGCATGACGCCCACGACGGCGGTGTCCGCACCGTAGCCGTCCGCCCGGCCGGCTGCTAGAATGACTGTGTCGGATTGCACCGGGGGCCAGTATCGGCCCTGATGCGCGCCCGTAGCTCAGTGGATAGAGCGTTGGCCTGCGGAGCCAAAGGTCGTGGGTTCAAGTCCCGCCGGGCGCGCCAACGATCAGCACGGCGTCCAGAACCAACCCGGGAACCGGCGAGAGCTGCCCGTCGCCACGATCCATGACCATCATCCCGGTCCCGCGTACCCAAACCTGGCCCGCCGCTTACCCTCACCGGACCCACAGCCCCCGCCCCTGCACTCGCGCCTCCTGCTGACACGCCAGGAACAGGTCAGCATAGCGTACGTTCGGGGGAACCGTCAGGACCTGCGCATAGCCCTCCCGGAGGATCAGCATGTTGAACAGCGTACCGTCGTGCAGCCACACGTAGGCCAGCAGCCGCCCGTAGACGTCGCGCAGTTGCACGTCGAACTCCAGCCCCACGGCCCTACCATCCAGGTGCAACCTCGTGAACCTAGCGGCGAGGAGCCCAAGGGCGCGGGTCGCCTCCCGGGACCTCCGTGACCGTTGGACGTCACGGCGCATCTTGGCGCTGTCGTGGACTTCCGGCGTGTCGATACCCAGCAGCCGCACGCGTTCCGGCGCGCTGCCGCTCAGACGGGCGCGGACCGTGTCGCCGTCGATGACGCTCGTGACCGTGGCGGGGAGGAGGGCCGACGGTCGCGGCGGGTTCACGCACCCGAGGGTACGCTGTGACGCCAGCCCGCCGAACGACACGAGGGCGACGGCGGCGAGTACAACCGCGCGCATCTATGGGACGCCAAACACGGACGTCACGGCATCCCCGGCCACGCCGCCCCGGGATCCAGCCCATCGCCTGACATCCGCACCGACGCGGTCATGCCTGATCGTCCATGACCCCACGATATCCTTGCAGGGTCGCAGTATTTGGACGGCCGGCGCACCGCAACGAGCAGCGCTCGCTTGTGTTCCGGAGCAACGTTACCTGCGGAACCAGGCAAACAGGATACCTGAAATGACGGCCACCTGACCTATCCAGAAAACGAACATCCACTTGATGAGGTCGGCGCGGGTACGGGCGATCTCCGCGCGAAGCTCGGCACTGGTATTGGCAATCCCCGCCTGCAGCTCGGCACGGGCGTTGGCAATCTCCTGCCGGAGCCCAGCAGCCGTGCTGGTGATCTCCTGCCGCAGCTCCGCAGCCGTGCTGGTGATCTCCTGCCGCAGCTCCGCAGCCGTGCTGGTGATCTCCTGCCGTAGCTCCGCAGCGGTACTGGCAATCTCCTGTCGCAGCTCGGCAGCAGTATTGACGATCTCCGTGCGGAGCTCAACACGGGTGTTGCCGATCTGCTCCCGCAGCTCAGCACGGGTATTGGCGATCTCCGTGCGGAACTCAGCACGGGTGCTGGCATTCTCCTCCCGAAGCTCGGCGCGGGTGTTGGTGGTGTCCGAGCGAATCGTGGCTACCGCTTCTCCGAGCCTGCGCTCCAGTCTTTCCTCCGCCAGGGCCAAAAGATCTGCGCGGTTCTGCTCGTTGACCTCTTGAAGGAACGCGACGAGGGCTTCCGTGGCCTCATCCCCCAGTCGGTCACGCAGCGCCTTCGGAACCACGAAAATGGGCACCTTGCGCCTCCCGCGCGGGCCTCTTGGCACCCACACTCTTCCACCCGAACCTGAAACCCCGGGCGTCGGCGATTCCAGCTCCGCGCGAGCCTCCTCGCCCCAACGGTAGCACACGGCAGGCCCGCGGGCCAGTACCGGCCTGTCCGTGCCGCCCCGGCCGGTCCGGCGGTCCCAGGCAGCGCGGCTCCGCCGCGCCCTGATGACAGGGCAGCACCGGCTGGATGACAGGGCAGCACCGGCTGCTGGTTTCGGACGGAGGCGTGGCGCCGCCCGACGCAGGCCTCCCGTACGCTGCGTTCCTACCGTGCTCCCGAGCGACGCAATGGTCACGGCCTATCGTCACGCCCGTTACGCAGGAGACGGGGGCATTGCCGGCGTAGTGGCCCCCAGGGTGCGCACGCACTTGCGGACAAGGAACCTGCCCGTGGCAGCGAATCCGGTGATGCAAGCCGTTCACACCGCACGGCACGGAGGGCGCGGCCCGAAAGAACTCACAGGGAGGTGAGGGTAGTGAGGTGGCGGGCAGCAGGCACGTGGGCCGCAGTGGCGGCAACAGCCGTCCTGGTCGTGCTGATGGTGGGCGTCCCCGGCGGCGCGCAGCAGCGGGTATTGAAGATCGGCGTGCTGGGCGTGATGAGCGGTCCGGCCGCATCGTGGGGGCTTGTCAACCGGTACTGCGCCGAAGCAGCTGCTCAGATCATCAACGAGCAGGGCGGCTGGGACATCGGCGGCCAGAAGTACCGTCTCCAGGTGGTCAGCATCGACGACCGCAACGACCCCAAGGTGTCGGTGGCCGGTGCCGAGCGCCTGGTCTACCAGGAAGGCATCAAGTACATCATCGGCCCCAACGTGGACACCACGGCGGCAGCCATCGTGCCCGTACTGGAACGGGGCGGTGCGATCAACGTCCCCTATGCGTTCTCCAAGGCGCTGTACTCCCCGCCGCGCAGCAACTCCATCCTCGGTATGATCGCCTCCTACCAGGTAGCGCCCATCATCTACGGCTACCTGAAGGACAAGCGGGGCGTGAAGAGCGTCTCCTTCATCGCCCGCAACGAGTCGGACCCGCTCAACCAGCGGAACGAGGGCGTGGCAGCCGCCAAAGCCCTGGGGCTCAAAGTCCTATCGTCGGGTGACACCTATGAGCCGGGCACGACCGACTTCACGCCGGTGATGTCCCGGGTGGTCCGCCTGCAGCCCGACCTGATCGTGCTGTCCGGCGTGGCGCCCTCCGACGCCCCGCTGCTGATCCGCACGGCGCGGGAGCTGGGGTACAAGGGGCTGCTCAGCACCGAGACTGCCCAGGACGCCAAGATCCTCAAGGAAGTGGCAGGGAAGGCAGCCAACGGCTTCATTTCCGTGGGCGGCGGTGCCAGCGCTCCAGAGGTGCGCAGCGCCTACATGGAGACGTTCGCCCAACGCTACACCAAAGTTGCCGGCGAGTGGAATGACGAAGCCGGCACCAAGGTGTACGCGCTGGAGACGATCCTCCGCACGCTCTCGGTCGCCGGCCCTAAAGCCATCACCGACACGGCCGAATTCAAGAAGGCCATCCCCCGATTCCAGGTGCGGGATCCCTTCCTGAAAGAAGCCCGGACCCTGAAGTACGTCGGCCGCAAGTTCTTCAACCAACCGCGGCAGATCGGGGTTCCCATGGTCGTCACGGTCTTCGAGAACGATCGGTTCCGGCTGCTGTTCGTAGGCAGCGTCGAAGACTGACCTGCCGCACGCTCGCAGCTACCGGGGCGGGTGGGCGGCTGCCGCTCATCCGCCCCGGTGCGAGGGGGGAGCAGTCGTCGAGCAGGTGCTCGTCAACGGGCTCATCCTCGGCGCCAACTACGCCTTGATGGCGCTGGGCATCACGCTGATCTTCGCCATCCTGGGAATTCTCAACTTCGCGCACGGCCAGATGTACGTCCTGGGTGGGTTCGTAACGTACTACCTGTACGGCGTCTTCGGTCTGCACTACCTCCTGGCGCTGCCTGCGGCGGCGGCCACGGTGGCGCTGGTGGGTATCGTGTTCGAGCGGCTGTGCTTCCGCCCCGTCCTGCGGACGACAACACGGGAAGAGAGCACGATGTTGCTGGCCGCGGGCACTGCCCTGTTGCTGGACAGCGTCGCGCTGGTCGTGTTCGGCGAGAAGCAGCGCGGGGTCCCGCCGATCGTGCCGGGCGTCTACCAGGTGTTCGGGGCCTTCGTGCCCGCCGGCCGCGTGGTGATCTTCGGATTTGCCCTGGCGCTCATCGGCGCGTTCCTGCTCTTCATGCAGTACACCCGGCCCGGGCGCGCGCTGCGGGCCGTCGCCCAGGACCGGGAAGCCGCGGCGCTGATGGGGGTCAGCATCGACCGGTACTTCACGCTGGGATTCGCCGTGGGGGCAGCGCTGGCCGGCGTGGCCGGCGCGCTGCTGGTGACGCTGTTCGCCGTCAACGCCGGGGCCGGCACGTCTGTGTCCATTAAGGCCTTCATCATGATCATGCTGGGCGGCGCCGGCGTGGTCTCCGGCGCCATTGTGGGGGCATTCGCATTGGGCTTCGCGGAGGCCGTGGGGTACTTCCTGCTGCCGGGGTCCACCACCTACCTGCTGATCCTGCTGGCGCTCATCCTCTTCCTGCTCTTCCGACCCCACGGCATCATGGGCCGTCCCTGGGGGTAGGGAGACAGCCGGGGGACCATGAACCGCTCCGCCGTTCTGACGACCCTTGCGCTGGCGTTCTACCTCGGGGTTGTCCCTTACGTCGTCCGCAGTGCCCCCTACTACCTCACCGTTCTGACCACGGCCTCACTGCTGGCCTTTATCAGCCTGGGCGTCTGGCTGACGTTCACCATCGGGCGGATCAACATCGCCCAGGGCGGATTCGCCCTCCTGGGTGGCTATGTGGTTGCCGTCCTCACCACCAGGGCAGGCCTCTCGTTCTGGCTAGCGCTGCCTGCAGCGGGCGCAGTCGCGGCCGCTGCAGGCATGGCGCTGGGCTGGTTCATCCTGCGTCTGCGGGGCGTCTACTTTGCCATGCTCACCCTCAGCCTCACCGAGGCCATGCGGCTCGCCGCGTTGAACTTCGAGGGCCTGACGCAAGGGGCGACGGGCATCCTGGGTGTTCCCACCCCGGGCCCGATCCGCATGGCAGGGTACACGCTCCTGCCGGCCTTCGAGGCTCTCAATACGCACCTGGCATTCTACTACCTGGCAGCAGCACTGCTGCTGGCCGGTCTGGCCGTCGTCCACCGCCTCACGGTGTGTCGGCTGGGCTGGACGTTCCGCGCCCTGCGGCAGAACGAGGAGCTGGCGGCCAGCATCGGGATCGACGTACCGCGCTTCCGGGTGCTGGCATTCACCATCGCCTGTGTCTTCGGCGCTGTGGGCGGTGGGGTGTTCACCGCCCAGCAGCAGAGCATCTACCCTTCCAGCTTCGGTGTGACCGACTCGGTGTTCTTCATGCTCTACTGCTTCCTGGGAGGCCTGTCGTCCGTCTTCGGGCCGGTGGCGGGCGCCTTCGTGCTGTTCCTCGGCTTCGAGATGCTGGCCGGGCTCAGACAGTTCCAGACCCTCGTCTACGCCATCATCATGATCCTGACCATGCTCTGGTTTCCCAACGGGCTGCTGGGGCTCCACCCGCGTGCCCCGACGGGCGGGCTGCGGGCCCTGTTGCCTCGTCTGCGGGTGACCCGCTGGTCGCCCGCGCAGTCCGGGCCACCGCACGGTGACAGCGATCCATGCTGCAGGTAGAGGCGCTGACCAAATGGTTCGGCGGTCTGGCCGCCCTGGACGGCGTCACGTTTCGGGTGACGCCGGGAGAGATCCTGAGCATCATTGGCCCCAACGGCGCCGGCAAGAGCACGCTGTTCAAGCTCATCACAGGCTTCCTCACCCCCAGCGCCGGCCGCGTGGTGTTCGACGGCGAAGACATCACTGGTCTCCCGCCCCATCGCGTGGCGCAGCGGGGCATCGTGCGCACGTTCCAGGAGACCACGGTGTTCCGCGAGCTCACCGTGCTCGACAACGTCGTCATCGGACACCACCTGCGCATGCGGGCCAGCGGGTGGGAAGTGTTCCTCAACAGCCCGCGGGCACGCCGGCAGGAGGCCGCGATCTTCGACAGTGCCCTCGAGCTCCTGCAGTACTTCGGCCTGATGGGGCTCAGACACGAGCCCGCACGCAACCTCCCGCACGGTCACCTGCGGGCGTTGGAAATGGCGGTAGCGGTGGCGGCCAATCCCCGCGTGCTGCTGCTGGACGAGCCGTTCACGGGCATGAACCCGCAGGAGACCGACCATGCGCTGGACTTGGTGCGGGGTATCCGCGCCCGGGGTGTCACCGTACTCTTGGTGACGCACGACATGCGGGCGATGCGTCGCATTAGCGATCGGGTCATCGTCCTCAACTTCGGCCGGAAGATCGCCGAAGGCAGCCCCGAGGCGGTCCAAGACGATCCGGCCGTCGTGGAAGCCTACCTGGGGCGGGAGGAGCACGACATCGGTGCGTGACGCCGGACGCGGCGCCGGGGCGTCGGGCGGCGCGCTGACCCTACACGACGTCAGCGTCCGCTACGATCGGGTATGGGCCATCCGCCAGGTCTCGCTGGAGGTGGCGCCCGGCGAGATCGTGGCCCTCATCGGCGCCAACGGCGCGGGGAAGACCACGACGCTGCGGGCGGTGGTCGGCCTGGCCCCTATTGCCTCGGGCGAGATCCGCCTCGATGGCCAGCGGATCGGCGGGCTGCCGCCCGACCGGATTGCCGCAGCGGGCGTCGCCATGGTGCCCGAGGGCCGCCACGTGTTCCCCTACATGAGCGTCGGCGACAACCTGTTGATGGGAGCGTTCCTGCGCCGTCACCGGCGAGCGGTCCAGGAGGACCTGCAGCGCGTCCTGACGCGGTTCCCGCGGCTGGGAGAACGCCTTCGGCAGATGGCCGGCACGCTGTCCGGCGGCGAACAGCAGATGCTGGCCATCGGCCGCGCGCTCATGGCCCGCCCGCGCGTGCTGCTCCTGGACGAACCCTCGCTCGGCCTCGCGCCCCAGGTGGTGCGCGATATCGCCCGCACGATCCTCACCATCAACCGGGAGGATGGCGTGACGATCGTGCTGGTCGAGCAAAACGCCCACATGGCGCTCCGGCTGTCCAGCCGCGCCTACGTCCTGCAGACGGGCCAGGTGGCGCTGGCGGGGCGCTCGGCAGACCTGGTGGGCAACGAAGAGGTCAAACGGCTGTACTTGGGTGGGTAGTGCGGAAGGCGGCAGGAGGTCCCAAGATGAGACCCATACGCATCGCCCTGGCGCAGATGGACTGCATCACCGGCGACACGCGGCAGAACATGGACAAGATCCGTACCCTCGTGCACGCCGCGGCACAGCAGCAGGCCGACCTGGTGTGCCTGTCGGAGCTGTGCGTAACGGGCTACAACATGTTCGCCGTGGGCCGGCGGTACTTCGACCTGGCGCAAACAGAGGACGGCGAGATCTGCCAGGACCTGGCGGCGCTGGCGGCCGAGGCCGGCGTACACCTCATCGTCGGTCTGCCGCTGCAGGGCCAGCTTCCCGGCATCGTGTACAACGGCGGAGTGGTGGCATCACCTCAGGGGACGGTGATCGGCCGGTTCGTCAAGATGCACCCGTGGAGCTTGGAACAGCTGTACTTCACGCCCGGCGACCAGTACGGCGTCTTCGATACCGCCATCGGGCGTCTTGGGTGCATGATCTGCTACGACATCGCGTTTCCGGAGGTCGCGCGTATCCTGACCCTCCGCGGCGCCGAGGTGATCGTCTGCCCGTCGGCCTGGCGCATCGAGGACGACTACATCTGGTTCCTGAGCGCACGGGCCCGCGCGCTGGAAAACGGCATCTACGTGGTCGCCGTGAACCAGGTGGGGCTCGAACCGGACACCTTCGGCCGGGGCACCCACACGCACCTGTTCGGACATTCGCTGGTGGTAGACCCCCGCGGCGAGATCATCGGCGAGAGCGACGACCGCGAAGGCGTCACCATCGTCACGGTGGACCTGGCCCAGGTGCACCGGCAGCGCAGCGAGACCACGTTCCTCAAGGACCGCCGGCCTGCGGTCTACGGCGACTTGAGTCGGCCGTTCGCATCTCCGGACATCGCGTGAGCCACGGTCGGCACGCGACGAGCGCCACCTGGGTCGCCCAACGATGCCGACAGTGCGCCCGGTGCGCCCGATGCGCCCGATGCGCCCGGCGTGCCCAATGCGCCCGACGCGCCCTACTTGAGGGCCTTCAGCGCATCGTCCAGCAGCCCCGCCAGCTTCTTCGCCCCGGCCTGCGCTGCCGCGAGGCTGCTCGCCCCCAGCGTCTCCACGCCGACCTTGGTCGCCTCCTCGGCGATCTTCAACGCCGCCGCGCCGCCCGAGCCTGCGGCCTTGAGGTCGACCAGCGCACCGTTGCCCTGGCCCTCGCACACGTCGCCCCACTTCTGGTCGAACCGACGGTCGGCGCGGCCGACCAGGCAGTTGACGGCATGCCCCGTGTGCTGCTGCACGCCGCCCAGGCTCCCGGCGGCAGCGGCGAACCCCGCATGGGTCTTCGCCGTGGTCAGCTGCTGCCTGGCCCGGTCGAGCGGGCTCGCCTGCGTCGACTGCGTCGGCTGGCTGTGGTAGGGTGCGTAGGCCAGCCGGCCGGTGCCGGCGAGCAGCAGCACCACCAGGAACAGCACGTACACGGCGCGCATCGGACATCACCCCCATCGACGTCGTGTAATCATCTGTACGCCCGATGCTTCACAACCGTGTAACGCAGGCGGCCGCCCAATGCAGCAAGAGGATCCCGCGCCCCTTGACAGCTTCGACCAAGGCCGCCATCGTTGAGGCTGGGATGACACATAGACGTCTAGACGAGCTGGCGATCCAGCCGGTCGACCCTCACTCGCGGGTTCCCAGATATCTGCAGGTGAAGGAAGGCCTGATGCGGTGGATCCAGCGCGACGGGTTCGCCGAAGGCCACCGGCTGCCGTCGGAGCAGGCGCTGGTGGCGCAGTTTGGCGTCAGCAAGATGACGGTGCGTCACGCCGTGACGGAGCTGGTGAAGGAAGGATTCCTGCGCCGCGACCACGGGCGAGGTACCTTTGTGACGCGCCCCCGGGCGCTACGCCGGTTCTGGACGGTGCTATCGTTCACCGAGGAGATGCGCTCGCGGGGGCTGGAGGTGGAAAACCGGCTGCTCAGGGTGCGCAGCGTGGTGCCCCGCGAGCCGATTCGCCGCGCCCTACGCCTGCGCCCGACAGAGCGGGTCCTCCAGGTTCGCCGCCTACGCCTGGTGCACGGGCAGCCCGTCGCCTACAACGTCTCGCACGTGCCGCTGGCGCGGTGCCCGGGCCTCCAGCACCTGGACCTGGAGGCGGATTCCCTCTACCTCGTGATGCAGCGGCAGTACGGCTTCCGGTTCACTCGGTGCGATCGGTCGTACCGCGCCGGTACCCCCACGCCTTCCGAGGCCAGACTCCTTGGCATCACGCCGGGCGCGCCGGTGTTGATCGTGGAGGGCACGACCTTCGTGGACGACGATGTGCCCGTTGACTACTGCTACGAAGTATACCGGGAGTAGCCCGGTGCGCATCGGGGTGTAGCCCGGTGCGCATCGGGGTGATCGCACCCCAGGTGGCGCTGGAGTGGGCCTGGGACGCCGCACAGCAGCGACGGACTGGCGCTCCGGGCGGCAGGGTCGAAAGACAATCCCAGACCGGAGAGGGGGAATGAACGGTGCGAAGCACTTGCAGCAGGACGGGGTGGGCGATGGGGCTGGCGGCAGTGCTGGCGGTCCTCACCGCCACGACTGCGCCCGGATACGGGCAGGCGCGTGTGACGCTCCAGGTCGCCATTGCGGCCGATGTCAACGTGGTGGAGGTACACCGCAACTTCCTGGGCGTCGCCTTCAGTAAGAACAATCCTCACGTGACAGTGCACGCGGTGGGTACCGGAACCGGCGAGGCCGCCAGCCGAGCCATCTACACGAAGCTGAAGGCCCAGGCGGATGCCGGCCGGCGCCACTGGGACATCGATGTGGCGCTGGTGTCCATGCGGTACGCGTCGCAGATGGTGCGGGAGAACCTCCTGTACCGCTACGTGCCCGAGTTGCAGTTCGCCCCGTACGTGGTGGGCCCCGACACGGTCCGCGCGTTCGGCGTCGATGTCAAGGGCTACGTGGTCCCCATGTTCAAGAACCAGATCGCCATCGCCTACAACCCGCGGTTCGTGGCGCAGCCGCCCAAGACGTTCGCGGAGCTCGAGGCATGGGTCCGGGCCAACCCCCGGCGCTTCGGGTACAACGGGATCAAGGGGGGCGTCTCCGGCATTGGCTTCGTCATGGCCTGGGTCTACTACAAGACCGGCCGCTACGAGCTGTTCACCCAGGGGCCGTTCGACAAGGCGAACGACCGGATCATCCGGAACGCCATCGAGCAGCTCCGTGACTTCAACAGGAACGTGGTCATCACCTCGGGGAACGCCGGCACGCTGGACGCGCTGAACCGGGCCGAGATCTGGATGGGGGCCGTGTGGGTGGACCAGCTCGTGGCCTGGAAGAACGAGGGACGCATGAATCCCGAGATCACGCCCGTCCTCATCGCCCCAGGGCTGCCCATCTACCCACTGTATCTCACCGTACCCCGGGAGGCGGCCAACCGCGACTGGGCGGTCAAGTACATCGACCTGGTGGCCAACCCGCAGATCCAGGCCAAGGTCATCGTGGAGCAGTTCGGATGGTATCCTGGGATCGATCCCAACCGGGTGATGCCGTTGGTCTCGCCTGCGGCCAGAGCCCTGCTGTTCAAGGGTGTGACGCCGGAAGACCTGGCTCGCTACTCACAGCAGATGCCCATCGGTGAGTACTACGACGCGATCCTGCTGGCCTACGAGGAGATTGTCCGATAGCGACGCCGACTGCGGGCGGCAGGACTGCCTCGATGGTGGGGTTCGACCGGCCGGGACGGGGGTGAGCGGTGCCTCGCGCCCGACCGGTCGAGCAGCTCCTCTGGTGGATGGCGGCGGTGCCTGCCACCGCGGTCATCGTGGTGGGGTTCGGCCTCCCCCTCCTCCAATCGCTGGCGGCGTCGTTCGTGCGCGACGGCCGCATCACCCTGGCCAACTACGGGTTGGTCTACCGGTTGTACGGCCAGGACGTGGTCTACACGGTGTTGGTGGCCGCCGCGGGCTTGGTCCTGACCTTCGGCGCGGGCATCCCGCTGGCGGGCTACCTGCGGCTGCACGCCGCCCCGACCGTCGAGTTTCTGCTCAAGGTGCCCCTGTTCGTGCCCTTCGTGGTCGTGGGCCACGCCATGCGGATCTTCCTGGCCCCGCGGGGCACGCTGCTCTCGGTGCTGCACGCGCTGGGGCTGATCTCGGCCGATGCCAGCCTGGGGTTCGGGCAGACCTGGGTGGGCCTGGCCATTGCCCTGGCGTGGAAGCACCTGGCCCTGATCGTGCTCCTGCTGATGGGCGCGTTCCGCGCCGTGGACGAGTCGTATCTGGAGGCCGCGCGAGGGTTCGGCGCGGGAACCATTAGGCAGATTTGGGCCGTGCTGGTGCCGATGTCGGCCTCGTCCCTGGCCCTGGCGGCCGTGCTGGCCCTGACCTCCATGCTGGCGTCGTTTTCGATTCCCCTGATGATGAGCCGGGGCTCGGGCCCCCAGATGCTCATGATCGATCTCTACTACCGATTTGGCCAGCACGGCGATTTCGGTGTAGCCAGCGCGCTGGGCGTGGTCTCGTATCTGCTGGCCTCGGGGGCCGCTTACTACTACCTGCGGACGGTGTCACGGTGAGCACCCGCGCGGCCGACGCCCTCGCTCCCCTGGCCGGGCGCTATCCGGGGCTCCTGGTCGCAACCGCGCGCGCGGCCCTGGTGGCGCTGTTGTGCGCCGTCATCATCGGCCCCCTGGTCGGTCTCGTGGTGTGGTCCGTGGCCGAACGCTGGTACTGGCCCGCCCTGGTCCCCCAGGCGATCGGCCTCAAATACTGGGCCCGCATCACCCGCGGCGACCTGTTCGGTGCGCTGGTGCGGGGCGTGACCATCGCCGTCATCACCACCGCCCTCGCTTTGCTGACCGCCATTCCGGTGAGCTACGCTGCGGCGCGGAAGCGGCTGCCGCTGGGCCCGGTGGTGCTCATGTTGTTCCTGCTCCCCCAGGCGTTCCCGCAGCTCCCGGTCTTCGCCAGCGCCGCCGTCCTCTTCTACCGGTGGAACCTGGCCGGCACCGTGGCCGGGGTAGTGCTGATCCACCTGGTGGGCGGGTTGGTCTATGCCGTGTGGACCATGACGGCGGTCTTTCGCTCGATTGGGGAGGACCTGGAAGAGGCCGCCATCAACCTGGGTGCCTCGATGACCTATACGTTCTTCCGCATCGCCCTGCCCCTGGCCGCCCCGGGCATCGTGGCCAGCGCTATTCTCGTCTTCATCTACTCCCTGGACGAGTTCACGGGCACCCTGCTAGTAGGCGCGCCGTACGTGACCACGTTGCCAGTCTACATGTACACGGCCAGTTTGGGCTATGAGATGCAGATCGCGTCGGTGACAGCCCTGGTCTTGATGGCCCCGGGCGTGGTGTTACTGGTGCTGATGGAACGGTTCCTGCGCGCCGAGTATCTGGCGTTCTTCGGGCGTCTGTGACAACGGGCGTGGTGAGCCGATGGATGTGCGCGTCGAAGGCCTGACCAAGCGCTACGGGGCCGTCACGGCCCTGGCCGGGGTGACGCAGGAGTTTCCCTCGGGCGCTCTCACGGTGATCGTGGGCCCGTCGGGGTGCGGGAAGACTACGCTGCTGCGCTGCTTGGCCGGGTTCGTCACGCCCGATGGCGGCCGCGTGTGGATGGGGGGCCGCGACGTCACCGGCGTGCCTCCCCAGGCACGCGACTGCGCCATGGTCTTCCAGAACTATGCGCTGTGGCCGCACATGAACGTCTACGAGAACCTGGCCTTCGGACTGCGGTTGCGCAAGGTGCCCGCGGCGGAGATCCCCCGACGTGTGCGCGAAGCGCTGGAGCTGGTGGAGCTGGATCGCATCCCGGGCATCGAACACCGCCGGCCTCGGGAGCTCTCCGGCGGCCAGCAGCAGCGGGTGGCCCTGGCCCGGGCCGTGGCTGTGCGCCCCAAACTGCTCCTGCTGGACGAGCCGCTCTCCAACCTGGACGCGAAGGTTCGTCACAGGGTACGGGTCGAGATCAGGGCGCTCCAGCGCCGCACCGGCATCACCGCCATCTACGTGACCCACGATCAGGAAGAGGCCATGAGCATCGCGGATGTGGTGGTTGTGATGGACAGCGGCCGCGTGGTCCAGGCGGGGCAGCCCGAGGAGGTCTACGCCCGGCCGGCCGATCCGTTTGTGGCCGAGTTCCTGGGCGCCTCCAATGTGCTGGCGGCCACGGTGGACGAGGACGGCCAGATCCGGCCGTCCGGTGGCAGCACGCTCATTGCCAGGGCCGAGGACATCGGACTGGCCGCACCGGGCGCTCCACCACAGCCCGGGACCGTCTGGGTAGACGGTCACGTGGTGGATGTGCTGTTCCTGGGCGCCGGTTATCGGGCATACGTGCGCGTCGGCGACCAGTTGCTGATGGTCGACCGTCGCACGCCGGTCGACCGGGGGCCGGTACGTCTCGTCATCCCCCGCGAGAAACTGTTTGTCTTCGAGCGCTCCCGAGCCGCGAGCTGACCTTCATGCTGATGCGCACTTGAGTCCTCCCTCCCCTGTCGTCGCACGCTGCCGCGACCACCACGGTACCCCGTACGGGCCAAGCAGGAACCCCCTTGCGGCCGGCGAACGGGCCGCACGTGCCCCGCTTCGACCGCCCTCATCCTGGAGCGGGCCGGAGGCGCGACTATGGTTCCCCGTCAGGACACCGCAGGGCTCTCCGGCATCATCGCGGGTATCGCACTGGCGGTGGCCACCGTCATCTTCTTCACCATGGGCGCCACTGCCGACACCTTCCGGGACCCGGGGAAGGCGCTGCCCTTCCTCACACAGAACCTTGCGCGGATCCGCGTCCTCGCGCTCCTCTTCATGCTGACCATCGGGTTCGCCGTGCCCTTCGTCGCGGGCGTCGCCGCCGCGTTGCGCGAGCGCACGCCGACCCGGGCAACGGCGGCACTCTACTTCGGGCTCTTGGGACTGGCCGGGCATGGGATCGGCACGCTGCTGTTCTGGTCGGCCGTCCCGGCCATGACAGCGTACGCGGCGACCGATCAGGTGGCGGCGTCCCACGCGTGGGTCGCGCTCAACGCCCTCGGCGGGACCGTAGACGGTGTTGGCAACCTCTTCAGCGGGCTGTTCATCCTGCTGGCCGGCTGGGCGGCGGTCGCCTCGGGAGCGTTCAGCGGCGCGCTCGGCTGGTATGGGGTGGTCGCTGGTATCCTCGTGGTCCTGGCCGTGCTCGCCCCCAGCGTCGAGATCCTCTACCTGGGGTCGTTCGTGCTGCCGGTGATCTGGCTCGTCTGGGCGGGGAGCGCTCTGCGCCGGGCCACGGCCTGACGCGCCCGCGGCGTGGGCCGCCCTGCCCACCTGGACCGGCCGTGCCGACGCCGGAGGGATTACCATGACCTCGCTGCCCTGCACGCGGCGCGCGGCAGGGGCGCTGCGCCGCACGCAGCACGCGGCAGGGGCGGCGGGGAGTAGCGTCGACGCCGGAGGGATTACCATGACCTCGCTGCCCCTGCGGCTGTACGAGTGCACCTGGACCGAGGCGCGGGAACGCCTCCAGACCGCCCACGCCGCGATCCTGCCCGTGGGCGCCCAGGAGGCCCATGGCCCCCACCTGCCCACCGCCACCGACGTCATCATCGCCGAAGAGATGGCCACCCGCGGCGCGGCGGAACTGCGCCGCCGCGGCCTCGAGGTCGTGGTGCTCGCCGCGCTGGACTACGTGGTCACGTACGCCGGCGCGCCCTTCCCGGGGACGGTCGCCATCACCCCGCCCACCCTGCAGGCCATCGTGGTCGACATCGGGCGCAGCCTGGAACGGCACGGCGTGCGGCACCTGTTGCTGGCGAGCGCGCACCTCGAACAGATCCACCTCGACACACTGCACCACGCGGCGGTGACGTTGGGCCGCGAGACCACGGTGCGCGCCGCGGTGCTCGACATCCGCGAACCCCAGTGGGCCGCACGCCTCTCGGAGGAGTTCCGCCGCGGGGCGCGCCACGCGGGCGCGTACGAGACATCGCTGGTGCTGGCGGTGCGCCCGGACCTGGTCAGACTCGACGTCGCCCGCAGCCTCCCGCCCGTCTGGGTGGACCTGCCGGCCGCCCTGCGGGCCGGGGCCCGGTCGTTCGCGGAGGCCGGGTCGCCGCTGGCCTACTTCGGGGATCCCGCCCGGTCGTCCCCTGAGGAGGGCCACGCGCTCTACGACGCCCTGGCCACGATCGTCGCCGACGCGATGGAAACGCTGGTCCGTGGTCCCTGACCGCGGCCAGCTGGGTTGCCGAAGAGGATTTCGCAGTCGCGTCTGCACGGGACGCGCCGGGCTGTGCGCGCGGCGAGCGCCCGTAACGCCACGCCCACGTGACCCGGCGCCTGTACGCCACTGTGCGCCCGGAGGGTGCCCGCGATCTGCCCGAGGTGAAGAGGCTGCCGGACGACGCTTCGTCCGCGCGCCGACCTGACGTCCGACCTTCGACGTCTAATGAAACTAGACGCCGGGCATAGTACGCAGTAGAACGGGACAGCCTCCGATAAAGGCAAACCTGCCGCAAGGCAGGGACGCAAAGCCACAGGGCCCCTGCGGCCAGCTGGGTTGCCGAAGAGGATTTCGCGGTCGCCGACCGTGGAGGGGTCCTCGTGGCGCCCGCACGAGGCCGCTCCGAGACGACGCGGGATCCTCGACCAGGATCCCGCGTCCGCGTTTGGTGGGGGCTACCGGCTGGCGGAAGGACCAGGGGGGATCATGCCGGAGATCGGTCCCCGCGACACCGCGGCGCACTGCGGTCTCGAACGCCTGTACGGGGAGGTCGCCGCGCGACTCGGGCACGAGCTGCGGACGCCGCTCAACGCCATTCTGGGCTACGCGCAGCTGCTGGCCGGTAGTGCGCTCAGCCCCGAACAGCAAGACTACCTGCGGCAGATCCTCGTGGCCGCGCGGCACCTGTCCCGGCTCGTGGACGAGGCGGTCGATCTGTACCGAGCGCAGCACGGGTCCGTGACCACAGACGGCGGCTCCGCGTCGGTCACGGACAGTCTGCGCGACGCGACGAGCATGGTGGCACCCATGGCCTGCGCGCGGGGGGTGCGGCTCGAGGTCACGCAGATCTCCGCGGACTGGCGCATCAGAACCCATCCCCATCATCTGCGTCAAGTCTTGATCAACTTGCTGACCAACGCCGTCAAGCACAGCCCGCCTGGCGGGGTCGTGTGCGTCACGGGCACACCCGCCGGCGCCGACCGGCTCCGGCTCGCCGTGACGGATGCCGGCCCCGGCGTCCCGCCAGCGCTGTGCGGCCGCCTGTTCACGACCGACGCGGCCCGGAGGATCGGCCCTACCGTCGACGGCATGGGCCTGGGTCTGACCATCGTCAAGCAGCTGGTCGACGCCATGGGCGGGCAGATCGGGGTGACGAGCCAGCCCGGTGGCGGCAGCACGTTCTGGGTAGAGCTACCCCTGGATCCCGCGCCTCCGTCCGGTGCCGGTTGAGCCCGCGCCACTCCTCGCACGCCGCGCGGCCGCCGCGGGCGCCACGAGCGCGGTAACGTCCAACACCGGACGCGCCCGGTGAGATCGGCCGCCTCCCGGCGGCCGGGGGCTGCGTGCGCGTGTGGCAACGTCTGACACGTGCCGCGCCTGGGTACATCCAGGACAGTACGCGCAGTCACGACGCCCATGACACCGTTACGCGCCGAACGCACGTCCGGTGGCCCCCGGGCGGAGCCGGGCACGGTGCCCGAGGACCTGCACCTGCACGTGCAGGGTGCCGCGCTCCGTCTGCGGGTCGGCCTGCGCCCGGGCCGCATCCTGATCGTGAGCGGTGCCCCGTGGGTGGGGCGGACCCTGCGCCGGCTCGAGCGGTTCGGCGCCCAGGTCGACGCCGTGGACGACTCCGCGCCCCTCGCCCAGGCCGCACACGAGGTCCGCCCGGACGTCGTCGTCCTCGGGCGTACCCAGAAGCACCCGCAGGACCTCCTGCGGGAGCTACACAGGCACCCCGTCACGCACACCACGCCCGTGCTCGTCGTCGTCGACCGACACGACACCGAGGCGCGGGTACGGGCTCTGGAGGCGGGGGCCTTCGACTGCCTGACGGTCCCCTTCCACTACGCCGAGGTGCTGGCGCGGATCGAGAAGGCCCTGCAGGTGAAGAGCCGGGAGGACGCGCTGCGCCAGCGCATCGCGTTCCTCGAGGAGCTGGCGACGTCCGACCCGCTCACCAGCCTGCTCAACCGTCGGGCGCTGGAGGAGCGTCTCTACTTGGAGATGGAACGCGCGGGCCGTCACGGGCACCCGCTCTCCTGCCTCATCCTCGACATCGACGGGTTCAAGGAGATCAACGACCGCTACGGCCACCGGGTCGGCGACGACGTCATCCGTCAGCTCGCCAAGGTCGTGCTCGAACGCAAACGCAGCCGTGACGCCGTGTGCCGCTACGGCGGCGAGGAGTTCGTCTGGCTGTTGCCCGGCGTCGCACGCGAGCTGGCCACCGAGATGGCCGAACTCCTCCGGCGGGCGGTCGGCGAGATCGAGATCCCGACCGGCGAGGGGTCCTTCACCATCACCATCAGCGTGGGCGTATCGACGTACCTCTGGAAGGAGCACGGGCGCATGCGGGCCGAGGCGTTGCTGGAACACGCCGACCGGGCCCTCTACCAGGCCAAGGAGCAGGGCCGCAACCGCGTGGTCTACCTCGAGCCGCAGGTCGAGCACGCACTCGATGACGAGGCGCCAGGCCAACACCCGGTGAGCCTGTGTAAGGGGCTCCCCCCCTGGCCCGGCAGGGCGACACCGGGCAGGGGAACGGGGGGAGAGTGCGAATGTTCCCTGAGCCACACGTTCCAGCGGGCGATGCGCGTGCCGGGGTCTCCATGAAGACGGTGGGCCAGGTCATGTCCACGAACGTGGCCACCGTGGACGCCACGCGGACCGTCGCGGAGGCCGCGACGGTCATGCTCGAGCGCGACATGACGGTGCTCCCCGTGGTCGCCGACGGCCGGTTGGTCGGCGTGGTCACGATGCGCGACCTCCTGCGCGTCCCTCCGTACCGGCCGCTGCAGGACGTGATGCGGCGCGAGGTCCCGGTGATCTCGCCCGATGAGTCGATCACCGTGGCGCACGCCACCATGGAAGCCCAGGGCGTGACCGTGCTGCCCGTGGTGGCCGGCGACCGGGTGGTGGGGCTGCTCAGCCGCGAGGACGCCGTGCGGGCGCTGGGCCTGCCCATCGACCCGCTCACCGACCTGCCCTGGGCGGTGACGATGCGCGAGCGCGCGGTCGAGGCGCTGCGCGACGGCCGCGAGATCGCCATCCTCTTCTTCGACCTCGACGACTTCGGCGCGGTGAACAAGCGCTTCGGCCACGTGACCGGCGACCGGTGCATCAAAGCCGTGGCGCAGGCGCTGGCCTCGGTGGTCGACCCGACGCGCGACTTCCTCTGCCGGTACGCCGGCGACGAGTTCGCCGTGCTCACCACGCGACCGCGCCCCGAGGCCGAAGCCCTGGGGCGCCGTGCCCTGGAGGCCATCGCCGCCACCCGGCCCCCGGGCCTCCCGGCGGACGTCCGCCTGACGGCCTCGGTGGGCATTGCCGGCGGCAAGCGTACCACCGAGCGCCACGACATCCATTTCCAGGCCACGGTGGACGACCTGATCACGCTGGCCAGCCGGCACAGCACCCAGGTCAAAGCCGCCAGGGGGAAGGCTGCGGACCGGGCGGCCGTCGTAGCTCCGCCACGCCTGCAGGTGCGGCGCGCGGTGCTGGATACCGCAGAGGGACGGACGACCGCGACGGTCGAGCTCGCCCTGGGCCCGCGGCGCTACGTCGGCGAGGCCGTGGGCACCAACGTCGGCCTGGCCGGCTGGCACCAGCTGGCCGACGCGACGGTCCAGGCGGTGAACCGGGCGCTGCCCGACGGGTGGAAGGCCTTGCTGCACGACGTCCGGGTGATCGGCCACCCGCTGGACACCGTGGTCATCGTGACCGTGTTGCTGAGCAAGGGCACGAGCCCGCCGGAACGTCACATCGGCAGCACCCGCACCACCGGCGACGTGGGGCGCGCGGTCATCGGCGCCACGCTCGATGCGCTCAACCGCCGGCTGGCGCTGATCCTCGCCACAGGCGACGGCACCCCGCCCGCTTCGTGAGCTCCGCCGCCCGCCCGCGCGTCACCGTGCTGGGGCTCGGCCAGATGGGCCGCCCCATGGCGCGCCGCCTCGCGCAGGCCGGCGTCGACGTCCGCGGCTGGAACCGCTCGCCGCGCGCCCCCGAGCTCGTGGCCGGCATCCCCCTGTGCGCCACGCTGGCGGAGGCCGCCGAGGCCGACGTCTGCCTGCTCATGCTGGCCGACTCCGCGGCCACCGACGCCGTGCTCGAACGGCTCGAGCCCCACCTGCGCGCCGGGCACCTGGTGGTCGACATGGGCTCGTCCGACCCCGCGCACTCGGTGACCCACGCCGCGCGCCTGGCCGCCCGGGGCATCGGGTGGGTCGATGCGCCCGTCTCGGGCGGCCCCGAAGGGGCAGCCGCCGGCACGCTGGCCATCATGGCCGGCGGAGCGGCGGACGACGTCGCGCGCGCCCGGCCCGTGCTCGAGGCGCTGGGCACCGTGGTGCACGTCGGCGGGCCCGGCAGCGGGCACACCACCAAGATCGTGAACCAGCTGATCGTCGGGCTGACGATCGAAGCCGTGGCCGAGGCGCTCACCCTGGCCGAGCGCTGCGGCCTCGACCCGCGGCGGGTGCAGCAGGCGCTGCGCGGCGGGTTCGCCGACTCGAAGATCCTGCAGATCCACGGCACGCGAATGATCACCCGCGACTACACGCCGGGCGGACGCGCGAGCCTGCAGCTCAAGGACCTGCGCATGGCTCAGGCGCTGGCGCACCAGGTGGGCCTGATGCTGCCGCACCTCGAGAGCGCCATCGCGCGCTACGAGCAGGTGGTGGCCCGGGGCGACGGCGACCTCGACCACTCGGCGGTGCACAAGTTGCTGTGGATGTGAGGGGATGGACCGCGCGTGCGCCCTGCCCGCTCCCTCCTCTGCCCACGGAGCAGCGGTTCGAGGCGCGGACGAGAGGACTGCGCGGTGCGTCGTGCCTCTTCCCTCGTACCCCCGCTTCTCGACCTCCGCGCGACTGAGGAAAGTGAGCGGTGGCCGGTGCCACGCCCCGCGCCCGGCGTCGGTGCCTGGCGTGCCAGGGCTTACGCGGCCAGCGGGGCGGGCGGCGGTCAGCGGCTCCCGGACGGCCGCCGGACCCCGTCGAGGCGTTCGAGGAGACCTTCCGGGGTAGAGTCGACCAGGATCACCTCTCGGTACTCGGGCCGCACGAACTGCTCGGCCACCGCGTGGTCGATGAACCGCATCAGGGGATCGTAGTAGCCCGCCGCGTTCAGCAGCCCCACCGGCTTGCGGTGCAGCCCCAGCGTCGCCCACGCCACGACCTCGAAGAACTCCTCCAGCGTGCCGAAGCCGCCGGGCAGCGCCACGAAGGCGTCGCCCAGTTCCATCATGAGGGCCTTGCGCTCGTGCATCGAGCCGACCACGTGCACCTGCGTGAGGTCGGGGTAGAGCAGCTCCCGCTCGACCAGCAGCGTGGGGATGATGCCGACGACCTCGCCGCCGGCTGCGCGCACCGTGCGGGCGAGCTCGCGCATGAGCCCCACGTTCGAGCCGCCGTAGACCAGCGCCAGCCCCCGCGCGGCCAGCGCCCGCCCCAGCCGGCGGGCCGCGTCCAGGTACTCGGGCCGGGCGCCGGCGTTGGAGCCACAGAAGACGGTGACCCGCCGCATCGGTCATGGTATTCGTGGCCGCCGCCGGCGGCCCTTGTCTCGGTCGCCCATCGGGTGGTGGAGGACCCCAAGCGGCGTGCCAGACGTGCTAGAATCGAGGCGGCTGTCGCGATCACGCGGGCCCGTAGCTCAGTGGATAGAGCAGGGGACTCCTAAGCCTCTGGTCGGGGGT
>CAZGNA010000008.1:0-36667 GCA_964526945.1 uncultured bacterium | reverse complement strand
GACGTGTCGGCATTCTTATCAGCGCTACCTCAATGCCGCCGGATTTGGGCTGAAACCCTCGGTTTCACGAGCGACCGTGCGCCCCGGGACCCGCGTTCTCCGCGGCCCGGGGCGCGGCGTTCTCCTGACGGTGCGATACGCTCGATCGCACGGGGCGACGGATACCGGAGAAAGCCGGGGGCTGCCTCTCGTCCTGACGGCTCCTCACATCCGACGGTAGGCATACGCGCCTGTCTCCGGCGCGCCGCCGACGCCACCTGGCTGCCGTACGTCCCAGGGCCCGTACCGGCCGGGCCGGCCGGTTGGCATGCGTCCGGCCGCATGCTATACGCTTTACGGGGGACGTAGCTCAGCGGGAGAGCACCTGGTTTGCAACCAGGGGGTCGGGGGTTCGAATCCCCTCGTCTCCACCATGTAGCGCCCGCCGGCCGGGCAGATCTCGTCGCCTCCAGCAGGCCAGCGTCGCCGGCCGCCGCTACTTCCGCCCCGCCTGGAGGGTCCGCCGCACCTCCGCCGCCCGCGCCGGCGACTGCCGCGCGAGTTTCTCCAGCAGCTTCTGCCGCTCGTCCTCGGTCCGCGCCGCCTGCAGGCGCGCCAGCAGCTTCCTGATCTTCCTGCGCCGGTGACGCCGGCGCCGCAACTCCCGGTCACGCTCGCGCACGGTCTCCTCCCTTCACGGCTCGTGGAGCTGCAGAGCGTATCCCGCACGCCCCACAGCGATGCGCCTGTGGCGTTGCTGCCGACCACGGTGCGTGTGCGCCGTACGGTCTTCGCGTTCCCCGCCCAGTGTCACAGCATACCACCTGCTTGCGAGCCCCCTCGCCCATCCGGTGTGTGCTCTCCGCCCGCGAGCCACCGTGTTGGCACACCGCCTGCCTGCGAGCCAGTGGGGCTGGCGCAGCGCCGCCCATGCCGCTCCGCGCGCGCCTCACAGTCCGGCGGCCCGGATCGCCTCCCACAGCCGCCGGGGCGTCACGGGCAGACGATCCAGCCACACCCGTGCGGGCCGCAGCGCGTCCTCGATGGCGCTGCACAGCACCGCCGCCACAGGGATCGTCCCGCCCTCACCCGTGCCCTTCACCCCTTCGGGGTTGGGCGCCGGCGTCTCGAGGTGTGTGACCTCGATCCGCGGCACCTCGCCGACGGTAGGGAGCAGGTAGTCCATGTAGGTCGCCGCCCGCGGCTGCCCGCTCTCGTCGTAGACCACTTCCTCCACCAACGCGGCGCCCAGCCCCTGGGCCACGCCGCCGCGCACCTGGCCCCCGACGACCAGGGGGTTCAACACGCGGCCGCAGTCGTGGACGACGACGTACCGCAGCACGCGTACCTGCGCGGTGTCGAGATCCACCTCGACCACCGCGGCGTGCGCCCCGTAGGCGTACGTCAGGTCGGGCGGGCGGTAGTACTCGGTCTCCTGCAGGCCTGGCTCCCGATCCGTCGCCGTCCACGCCTGGCCGGCCCGGCCAGAGGTGTTGGGGTAGTCCGAGAGGAGCACCAGGTCGCCCAGCGCGACGCCGCGCGTCGGCGTGCCGCGCACGCGCACGATGCCGTCGACGATCTCCAGGTCGTCGGGCGCGGCCTCGAGGACCGCTGCTGCACGCTCGCGGGCGCGGCGTGCCAGGCGCGCCGCGGCCAGCGAGACCGCGTTGCCCGCGGCCACCGCGGTCCGGCTGGCCCAGGTACCGACTCCCCGCGCGATGCCCGCGGTATCGCCCAGCACGACGGTGACGCGCTCGAGGGGCACGCCCAGCCGCTCGGCGCACACCTGCGCCAGCGTGGTCTCGATGCCCTGGCCCTGGCTGGCGGCGCCGGTGTAGACGGTGACGTGCCCGCGGCCGTCCACCTCGACGCGGGCGCCTTCGAAGGGCCCGATGGCCGCCATCTCGATGTAGGGAACCACGGCAACCCCCACGCGCCGGCGGCCAGCGGGGCCACGGGGTTGCGGCGCCACCCCCGCAGCCCCGTCGGGATGCGCATCGCTCGTCCACTGCCGGGTCCGCACGGCTTCGCCACCGATTGCAACGGTCGCCCGCCCGGCGCGCTGCCGGGCCCGCACGGCCTCGTAACTCACCGCGGCTGCCGCTCGTTCCAGCGCTGCCGGGTAGTCGCCGCCGTCGTAGACCATCGTGCGCCCGTCGCGCGCCGGGATACCGGTGTCGTAGGGCTGCTCGGCGGGCGCGATCAGGTTCCGGCGGCGGATCTCCAGGCGGTCGAGCCCCAGCCGGTCGGCCGCCAGGTCGAGCAAGCGCTCCATCACGAACGACGCCTGGGGCCGACCCGCCCCGCGGTAGGGCGCCATCGGCGGCTTGTTGGTGTACACGCTGAGCAGCTCGTAGCGGTAGTGCGGCACCCGGTAGGGGCCGGGGAGGGTGGTCACCGTGCTGTACGGCACGACGATGCCAAACGGCGCGTAGGCCCCGGTGTCGTTCCAGCAGCGCCCGCGGATCCCCACGACGGTCCCGTCGCGCGTGACCGCCAGGTCCGCCTCGTGGATCTGCTCCCGTTCCTGATAGGTCGACAACAGGTCCTCCCGCCGGTCGCCGATCCAGGCGACGGGGCGGCCCAGCCGCCGGCTGAGGTGGCACGCCAGGAACTCCTCGGGGTAGAAGCGGTTCTTGCCTCCAAAGCCGCCGCCCACGTCGGGCGCGACCACGCGGATCTGCCCCTCGGCCAGCCCGAGCAGCTGTGCCAGCAGGCGGCGGACCATGTGCACCGACTGCGTGGCGTCGTAGACGGTCAGCCGCTGCGCGCCAGGATCCCAGTCGGCGATGAGGCCCCGGGGCTCGATGGCCTGCGGCGAGACCCGTCCGATCGTCAACACCCCGCCGACGACCACGTCGGCCGTCGCGAACGCCTCGTCCACCGCGCCCTTCTCCACGACGAGGCGCGCCGCCAGGTTGGTGCCGTGCGCCTCGTGGAGCACGGGCGCGTCAGGTGCCAACGCCGCGCGCGCGTCGACCACCGCGGGCAACGGCTCGTAGGCGACCCGAATCGCCTCGAGGGCGTCTTCGGCCAGGTAGCGGTTCTCGGCCACGACCGCAGCCACCGGCTCCCCCACGTAGCGGACGCGCTCGCGCGCCAGCGGCAGCGGGGTGAACGCCACCAGCGCGGGGTGGGGCACGTAGAGGGGAATCGGCTGCAGGTCGGCGCCCAGCTCGACGGCGCTGACCGCCGCGTGCACGCCGGGTCGCTCCCGCGCGTCGGTCAGGTCGACCTCGACGATGCGCGCATGGGCGTGAGGGCTGCGCAGCACGGCCAGGTGCAGCGTCCCCGGCCGCAGCAGGTCGGCCACGAACCGTCCGGCGCCCCGCACCAGGCGCTCGTCTTCGCGCCGGCGCAGCGGCCGTCCCACGTAGCGTCCCGCAGGGGGCATGGTCATGCGGGCGCTGGCTCCGCCTCCTGGTGCCCGCGCCACGGCCGGTTCACCGCAGACCGTCTCCGTGTTCGCCGTCGCGGCGGGGCAGGGCGTGCCGCGCGGCCTCCAGGCCGAAGAGCGCCACCGCGTTCCGTCCCACGATCGCCGCTCGGGCCTCGTCGGGCAGGCCCGCAGCCTCCACGACCCGCAGCGGCTCCGGGTCGGCCATGCTGAACGGGAAGTCGCTGCCCAGCAGCACGCGCCCGGCGCCGACCTGTTCCACCAGGAAGCGCAACGCCGCGGCGTCGTGCGTCAGCGAGTCGTACCAGAACGCCCGCAGGAACGCCGCAGGCGGCACCTCGAGGCGGACCCGCGCCTCCTCCCGGGCGAGGTAGGCGCGCTGCAGCCGGCCGATCTGGTAGGGAAGAAACCCTCCACCGTGGACCAGGACGACGCGCAGCCCCGGGAAGCGGCGCAGCACGCCGCCGAAGATCAGACCCGCGGCGGCGAGCGTCGTCTCCAGCGGATACCCGACGACGTTGTGCAGGTAGTACCGGGCGAAGCGCGCGATCGGCGGCACGACGAACGGGTGGAGCACGACCGGCGCTCCAAGGTCGCAGGCCGCCGCCCAGAAGACGTCGAACGCCGGCTCGCCCAGGTCGCGCCCGTCTACGTGCGTATCGATCATCGCCCCCCGCAGGCCCAGGTGACCTACGGCGTAGCGCAGCTCCCCGGCCGCCGCGTCGGGTGCCTGGAGGGGCACGGTGGCGAGCCCCCAGAGGTCGGGCGCGTGCGCCAGGTCCGCCGCCAGGCTCTCGTTGATCAGCCGGCTCCAGGCTGCCCCGCGCTCGGGGGGCAGGTCGTAGCCCGCCAGGTCCATCACCGGCCCGACCACCAGGCCGTCGAGGCCGCAGCGGGCCTGGTGCGCCCGCAGAGCGGCCAGGTCGGACAGTGCCGGCAGCAGCGGTCGCGACGGCGGCGTGTGCGGGAAGCCGACGCGCACCCCGCCCGCGTCGTCGAACGTCACCCCGTAGCGGGACGCGTCGGCCCGCAGCGCCGCAAACACCTGGGGCGACACGTAGTGCAGGTGGGCGTCGATGCGCACCGCGCCCTGCCTCACTTCCAGCGGACGACCAGCCGGTCGACCGCCAGGATCAGCTGCGAGGCGCCCACGGCCAGCAGCAGCACCGTGAGGATCACCGCGTACAGGTGGGGGATCAGGAACGTGTTGCCGTAGTAGATCAGGCGCTCGCCCAGCCCCGTGACGGCGATCAGGATCTCGCCCACCACCATCCCCTTGACGGCCTGCAGCGCGCCCAGGCGCAGCCCCACCATGATGGACGGCAGCGCGGCCCACAGCACGATCTTCCGGAAGACGACCCACTCCGAGGCGCCGAAGGCGCGCGCCATCTCCACCAGCGACCGATCCAGCAGCTGCACGCCCGCCCGGGCGTTGACCACGATGACGAACACGGCGAACAGGAAGACCGTGGCCGTCACGACGGTCTCGCGGATGCCGAAGATGGCGATCAGCACGGGCACCAGCGCCGACAGCGGGGCCGACATGAGCGTGTTCACGTACAGGTCGGCAACGTACTGCACCGGGCGCGACCGCCCCATGAGCAGGCCCAGGGGGACGCCCGTAGCCACGGCCAGGCCGTAGCCGGCAGCCAGCGCGTCCAGGCTGGTGCGCGCCGCCCGCCACAGGCGCCCGGAGGCGGCATCGGCGACCCAGGCGCGCACCACGGCGTCTAGCGGGGGCACGAAGAGCGAGAGCTCCAGGCGGCCGACGACTTCCCAGACCACCAGCGGGGGGAGGAGCATGGCCACGGTGGCCGCCCATCCCGGAAGGTGACGCATGGTCCGGGCCGTCATGCCGGCCGTCCCCGCCGCGGCGTCGTGGGCGCATCTTTGGGCGTCACTGCAGCTCCTTCAGGATCGCCCAGAGCCGCTCCACCAGCTCGGTGAACTCGGCGCGCCGGCGCACGACATCGGTGCGGGGGCGCGGCAGGTGCACGTCCAGTGCCTCGAGCACCCGGCCGGGGCGCGCCGACATGACGTAGACGCGGTCGGAGAGGTACACGGCCTCCTCCATGCTGTGGGTGACGAAGACGACCGTGGTCCCCTCCGCGGCGACCAGCCGGAGCAGGTCGTCCTGGAACAGCCGCCGGGTCTGCTCGTCCACCGAGGCGAAGGGCTCGTCCATGAGCAGGATCTGGGGGCGCGTGGCCAGGGCTCGGGCCAGCCCCACGCGCTGCTGCATGCCCCCCGACAGCTGGTGGGGGTAGTGGTGCTCGAAGCCCACGAGCTTGACCTTGCGGATGTACTCCCGCGCCACGGCCTCCCGCGTGCGGCGCGGGATCCCCTGCAGCTCGAGCCCGAACGCCACGTTGGCCAGGACCGTGGCCCCCGGGAGCAGCGCGAAGTCCTGGAACACCATGCTGCGGTCGCGCCCCGGGCCCGTCACGGGGCGGCCGTCGATGCGCACCTCGCCCTCGTCGGGGACGACGAGCCCCGCCAGCATCTTCAGCAGCGTGGTCTTGCCGCAGCCGCTGGGGCCGATGAGCGTGACGAACTCGCCGGGCTGCACCGCCAGCGAGGCACCGGCGAGCGCCGTCACGGCGCCAAACGCCTTGCGCACGCCGCGCACCTCGATGCGGGCAGCCTGCGGCACGGTGAGGGCCGCCGTCGTCATCCCGTCCGCCAGCGCAGGAGCGTGCGCTCCAGCCGCGCCACCAGCCCCAGCGTCGCCACCGACAGCAGGATGACGACCGCCACGGTGGCAAAGAGCCGGTCGTACTGGAAGACGGCCGCGGCCGCCATCATGACCCTGCCCACCCCGAACGGCGAGAGCAGCAGCTCGGCGATCACGAGCCCGATGAACGCCCGGGACAGCCCGTAGCGCAGACCGGCCAGGATCAGCGGCAGGCTGCCGGGCAGAATGACCGTGCGGAACAGCTGCACCGGCGTGGCCTGGAACGCCCGGGCCATCTCGATCAGGCGGGGCGGCACCTCGCGGACGCCGCCGTAGGCGTTCATGGCCACGAACGGCATGCTGAACACGAAGACCACCGCGGCCGCCGAGCGGACGTTGATCCCGAAGGTGAGGATCACCAACGGGATCAACGCGGCCGAGGGCAGAGCGATGAGCAGCTCGAGGTACAGGCCCGCGATGCGCCCCACGGGGCGCACCATGCCCATGACCAGCCCCAGCGGGAGGCCGACCGCGACGGCCGCGCCGAGCCCCGCGAGCAGGCCCTGGGCGCTGACCGCCAGCGCCGCCGGCAGCTCCCCCGAACGCAGCAGCTCGACGCCCGCGCGCACCGTGGCGCCGAACGTGGGGAACGCAAACGTGACGCGCACGCGCCCGGCCCACTCCCACACGGCGAGGAACGCCAGGATCGAGCCGCCGCGCAACAGGATCGGCAGCGCGCGTGCCATGCGGGCCGCTACCGCTTCCCCAGTTCGCCCAGGAGCCGCTCCAGCGGCCCCGTCTCGAAGAACTGCGTGCGTTGCCAGCGCATCGCCGGCCCCGTGAGGTTCTTCGTCGCCACCTGGAACTGGATGTTGCTGATGGCGCCCGCGCCGGTCATGCGGTCGATGCCGCCGTTGGGGTCGAAGACCCGCGCCAGCGCGGCCAGCTGGCGCTCGAGCTGCTCGCGCGGCACCTGGGGGAAGAACTCCGCACCTTCCACCGCCCAGAAGGCGGGGCTGGCGATCCCGCGCCGGTAGGACTCCAGCAGTCGCCGCAGCACCTGGCGCACGAGGGGCTGGTTGGCCTCGATGAAGTCCTGCCGGGCGACGAGGAAGCTGCTGCTGACGGGAATGCGCGTCAGGTCGATGAGGATGTGGAACCGGCCAGGCGCCCGGTCCAGGACGACCTGCGCCGCCGTGAGGTCGATCGCCGCCGCGTCCACCGCACCCCGCAAGATCGCCTCGGCCCGCGCCGGCGAGCCCTCGGGCATGAACACGATGGTGGGCGTGACCCCGGGGTGGTCGAGCAGGAAGAACTCCAGCAGCGCCTGGACCGTGGCGCCGGGCGAGTGCGACGCCAGCCGCACGCCCGACAGGCCCGCGACGGTGGCGATCTCGCGCTTGGCCACCACCACGAACTCCGGCTTCGAGAGCTCGAACAGCGCGCGGACCGGCGCGCCCTTCTCCACCGCGGGGTAGAACGCGGCGAAGCCGGTGCCGAACTGCCCCTGCCGCTCGGCCACGGCCAGCACCACCGCCTCCGGCGTGCGCAGGTCCTTGACCTCGAAGGTCAGCCCGTCCTGCCGCAGCAGCTTGAGGCCCACCAGCAGCGGCAGGTTGACCACGCGCGTCACGGTCGAGAGCACCGTCAGCCGCGCCGGCGCCGCCGGGACCGGCTTCGCGTCCAGCACGACGGCCAGGCTCACGGCCAGCATCACGCCCACGATCCAGCGTCTGTGCCCCATCGCACACCCCTCCTCTGGCGTCGACTCCTCTGGCGTCACCGCCTCGCGCCCCGCGCCTTGCGCTGTACCGACAGCGTCGTGTGGCCACACCGCCAGGCGCCACGTCCCGTGGCCCTGCCGGCGGCCCCCGGGAGGCAGCGGCGGGCCAGAGCGCATCCTGCGGCACCTGCCCGCGCGGCGGCCTTCACGGCCGGTGGATCACCCCGGCGTCCGGCACGCGCTCGACCACGCCTGCGTCCACCGCGAGCCGAAACATCTGCTCGATGGCGCTCCGCTCGCGGCCCCAGGCCGGGAAGACCTCGAACTGCAGCCGCCGGTAGAGCACGGCCTCCTTGAAGGCACCGGCCGGCAGGCCCGTGGTGCGGGCCACGATCCGGTCGGCCTCGTCCAGGTTCGTGCGCACGAACTCCTGGAACGCGGCCAGCATCTTCACCACCGCGTCCACCTGCCCCGGGGCGCGGCGCACCACATCGTCCCGCATCCAGACGATGAGCTCCCACCCGTCGTTGCCGGTCATCTCGCGCCAGGCGCGCCGGCCGTTGAAGATGATGCGGTAGGCGGTGCTGTCCCGCATGGCCAGGGTGGCGACGGGCTCGATGAGCATCGCGACGTCGACCCGGCCCGCCGCCAGCTGGGCCCGGGCCAGCGGGAACGGCGCCTGCACGATGGTCACGTCGCGGCGCAGGTCCAGGCCCTTCCAGCGGGCGTAGATCGAGAGCAACAGGAACTGCTGGGACCCCATGTCCGCCGCCAGGGTCCTCCCCTTCAGGTCGGTGACGCTGCGCACCTCCGGATGCCGCGCGATCAGCACCAGGTCGCTCGGGCGCACGAGCGTCGCCACGGCCCGCACCGGCACGCCTTCCAGGCGCATCCGCTGCAGCACGTTCGGACCACCACCGAGCAGGTCGACCTCGCCCGTGGCGATGGCCGCGTAGTAGGCCGAGATGGTGGCGAACGGCACCGTCTCCACCTCAAGGCCGTGGGCCCGGTCGAGTCCGGCCTCGCGGACGACCGCGCCGACGAAGGTGCTGATGGCCGGGAACGACAGCACCGCCATGCGCAGGCGCGGCCGCTGGGCCGCCGCCGGCGGGTACGCCAGCAGCGCCGCCACCAGCGTGACGAGCCCGACCACGAGGGCACGCCACGACCCTCCGCACCGCCCGCACGTACGTCCAGCCCCGCGCATCTGGTCCTCCCTCCCGGCAGCGAGTCACCCCTGCCGGCCTCCCGCCTCGACCCCCACGGCCCGTCCCTCGTTGAGCATCGCCTGGATCATCTCCCGGGCCGCCGCGCGGTCGCCTCCTGCCAGGGCGTCGGGCCGCACGTCGGCCAGCACCGTGGCAGGACGGCCGAAGACCAGCACGCGCTGCCCGACGGCCAACGCCTCCTCGATCTGGTGGGTGACCAGGAAGACCGTCTTGCCTTCGGCGCGGGCCAGGCTCAAGAAGTCCCGCCGGATCTGGCTCGCCGTCACCTCGTCGAGGTGGCCGAACGCCTCGTCGGCCACCAGGATCTCGGGGTTCACGGCGAAGGCCCGCGCGAGGGCGACGCGCTGGCGCATGCCGCCGGAGAGCTCGCCGGGAAACGCCCCCAGGAACTGGTCCAGGCCCAGCCGGGCCAGCCACGCCTGTGCCACCTCGCGCCGCCGGCGGGGCTCGACGCCCAGGATCTCCAGCCCCAGCTCGACGTTGTGCAGCACCGTGCGCCAGGGGAGCAGCCGATCCTGCTGGAAGACCGCGGCGATGCGCCCGCGGAACGCCGCGAAGTCGCCGTAGGGCGTCAGCCCGTCGATCTCGATCGCGCCCGCCGACGGCCACTCCAGCCCGATGAGGATATGCAGGAACGTCGACTTGCCGCACCCGGTCCGCCCGACGATCGCCACGATCTCGCCGCGCTGCACCGTGAAGTCCAGCCGGTCGATCGCCACGACCTGGACCCCGGTGCCCTTCTGCCGGTAGACCTTGCGCAGGGCGCGCACGGAGATCGTCCCGGCCCCGCCCCGGCCCCCGGGGGCGTACGCCCCGCCGTCGGCGCGGGCCGGCGTCACTCCCGCCACAGCAGCACCCGCCGCTCGATCTGTCCGACGACCATCTGGGTCGCCAGGAGGATCAGCACCAGCACCACCGTCCAGGCGAAGACGTCGGCCACCGAGAACAGCTCCTGGGCGATGACGAGCCCGTACCCGATCCCGGTGGTGGCGCCCACCAGCTCGGCCATGGTCACCACGCGGATGGCCAGGCTGAGGTTGATCTTCCAGGAGGTCAGGATCGCGGGCACCACCGCCGGCAGGATGAGCTTGGCGAAGAACTGCGTGCGCGTGGGCCGGAACGCCCGCAGCATCTCCCGCAGGTCCTTGCTCACCCCGCGCATGGCGTCCAGCACGTCGATGAGGAAGATGGGCGCACACACCACGACCAGGACGAAGGCGATGCGCAGCTCCACGCCGCGAAACCACAGGACGGCGAACAGGATCCAGCAGACGACCGGCACCGCCATCACCAGCCGGACCAGCGGCAGGACGTAGCGTTCGATGGCCTGCCACTGGTACATGAGGACCGCGGCCAGGATGCCCAAACCAAACGAGAGGACCAGCGCCACGGCCACGCGCGCCACGGTGATGGTGACGAACTCCAGGCGCAGGCCCAGCAGCGCCCGCCAGATGCGCGGCCACGACGGCACGGCGTAGGGGGGCAGGAAGAGCGAGGCGACCTGCCAGGCGACGGCGAACAGCACGAGGGCGATCAGCGTCTCGCGCGGGATGCGGCCGGCCCGGGACACCCGGGCCTCCAGGGCTTCCACCGCTTCGGTCTGGGCCACGATCCCGGGTCGCTGCATCGCCGTCGTCCCTACGGCCGCACGCCGTCGGTCGCCCCACGGGCTCACCGCGGCGGCTGGTAGATGATCCCCGCGTCGGGCAGGCGCGGCAGGATGCCCTGGTCGACGCCGGCCTGGAACATCTCCTGCAGCGACGCCCGGACCCCGGGTGTCCAGGCGGGCCGGACGTCGTAGACGATGCGACGGAAGAGCACGGCTTCCTTCAACACGCCCGCGGGCAGGCCGACGCTCTGGGCGACGATCCGGTCGGCGTCGTCGAGGTTGGTGCGCAGGAACCGCTGCCCGTCCTGCAGCGCGGCCAGCAGCCGTGCCACCGCCGCGGGGGTGCGGCGGGCGACGTCCTCCCGCACCTGCACCACGAGCTCCCACCCGTCCTTGCCGGTCAGCTCCCGCCACGCTGCGCGCCCGTTGAGGATGATCCGGTAGTCCGTGCTGTCGCGCAGGGTCAGCGTCGCGGTCGGCTCCCACGTCATGGCCGCGTCCACGCGGCCGGCGGCGAGCTGGGCACGGGCCAGCGGCGGCCCGGCCTGCACCACCGTGACGTCGCGGCGGAGGTCCAGGCCCTTGCTCTTGGCGTAGATGGCCAGGATCTGGAACTCCGAGGAGCCCATGTCGGCCGCCAGGGTGCGGCCCCGCAGGTCGGCGACGGTGCGCACCTGCGGGTTGCGGGAGATGACCACCATGGCCGCCAGCCCCACGTACGACGCCACGATCTGAATCGGCGCGCCCTCCAGGCGCAGACGCTGGTAGACGTGGGGGCCGCCGACCCCTGCGTCGACTTCGCCGGTGGCCTGCGCGGCGTAGAAGGCCGAGACCGCGCTGTACGACACCGGCTCCAGGTCGAGACCGTGCGGACGGTCCAGGCCCGCCCCCTTGACGACGTCGACCATGACCGTGACCAGTGACGGGAACGCCAGCCGGGCCATCCGCACCCGGACCAGGTCCGGCGCTGGCGCCGCGCTTGCGCCCGCCGCGGCCACGACCAGCAGCGTTGCTGCGATCACCATGCCTGCACGCCGCATGCCCCTCCCCTCCTCCATCCGGCGCTCCCGCACGCGCTCCGCCCGCGCCGGGCCACACTCATCCCCGCCGGTGCCGGCGGCCAGCATGCCGGGCTGCCGCAGCGGGCGGCGCCTACCCCGGAACGGCCCACCGGTGGTGCGCCTGCCAGGTCCAGGCGGTCAGGACCCGCCCGTCCTTCACCACGTAGGCCGGCGGCTGCTGCCACCGCAGGATCTCCTTCACGCTCGGGGCGCGCCAGACGTTCAGGTCGGCGCGGTCGCCCGGCTGGGTCCCGTACCCGTCGCGCCGCAGGGCCCGGGCCGCGTTCCCGGTCACCATGTCGAAGCAGCGCTCGATCTCGTCCGGATAGGTCAGGTGCGCGGTGTGGGCCATGAACAGCGCGACCTCCGCCTGGCTGTTGCGGCCGAACGGGTAGTAGGGGTCGTTGACGTCGTCCTGGCCCGAGACGACGTTCACTCCGGCGGCAAGCAACTCCCGGACGCGGGTGATGCCGCGTCGGATCGGCTCGCGGTCGCGCCGGCCGGCCAGCACCAGGCTGATGTGGGGGTTGCTGCAGATGGTGATGCCGGCTTCGGCGACCATGCCGATGACCTTGGCCGCGTAGGTGTCGTTGTACGCCGCCAGCGCCCCGCAGTGGCTGGCGACGACCCGCCCCCGGTACCCGGTCTCCAGGGTCTTCACCGCCAGGTACTCCAGGCTGCGGGCGTTGGGGTCGTCGGTGTCGTCGACCAGCATGTGGATGTCGGCGTCGCAGGCCTGCGCGATCTCGAAGACGATGTCGATGTGGCGCCGCATGTGCTCGTCGGTGCGCTCGTACCAGGGCAGACCGCCAACCACGTCGGCGCCCAGGGCCATGGCCTCGCGCAGCAACCGGTCGGTGCCGGGATCGCGCACGATGCCTTCCTGCGGGAAGGCCACCACCTGGATGTCGGCGATGCCGCGGTAGCGCGCGCGCAGGGCCAGCAGCCCGCGGACGGCGCGGAGCTCCGCGTGGCTGTCCACGTCGGCGAAGGCCCGCAGCACGGTGGTCCCGTACGCGACCGCAGCCTCCACCACCGGCCCGGCCCGGCCGACGATGTCGTCGTCGGTGTACGCGCGCTTGAACGCCCAGGTGATCTCGATCGCTTCCTGCAGCGTCTGGGAGACGTTGGGGCGCATCACGTCGCCCAGCATGGTCTTGTCGAGGTGTACGTGGGGGTTGGCGAACGTCGGCGTGACGAGGCCGCCGGCGGCGTCGAGCTCCTCGCGGCCGCGCTCCGGGATGGCCGGGGCCACCGCGGCGATCCTGCCCCCGGTCACGGCCAGGTCCCACAGCCCCTCCCGGCCGCGCAGGCGTCCACGGCGGATCACCAGGTCGATGGTGGCACCTCCTCTCCCCGTGCGGTCGTGCCCGGCGCCGTCCGGCTCATCCCTGCGCGTGCCGGGCCGGGCGCGGCTGGGTGCACACGTCGAGCGCGATCAGCGCGTACGCCTGGGCCGCCCGCACCATGTCGTCGATGCGCATGGCCAGCTGGCCGCCGCCCACGCTCGGCCCGGGCCCGTACATGACCGACGGAATGCCCGCCGCGTTGAAGACGTTGACGTCGCGCCACATGCTGGTGTACGGCGCCGCCGCCAGGCCCGGACGGCCGCCGATCACCCGCTCGTGGGCGCGGCCGATGGCCTCCACCAGGGGCTCGACACCGCGCCCTTCGTAGCCGCGGCGGTAGACGTAGAGTTCGACCTCGCCGGGCACGCCCGCCGCGCGCAGCACGGCCTGCAGCTCTTCCTGGACGTCCAGGGGGTCCTGCACGGGCGTGATGCGCACGTCGACGTAGAGCGTGCAGACCCCCACGGTCTTGGTGATCTTCCACGGCACCCCACCGCGGATCGCGCCGATGTTCACCTTGGGGACCACGGTGCCGCCGGGAGACTCGTACCGGTGGCGGCGCTCGTACTCGGCCGCCCAGGCCTCCAGCCGCTCGATCACCCGCGCGGCCCGCACGATGGCGCTGGGGCTCTCCTCCAGCGGGGTCGGGCGCGAGATGTAGGGCGTGTACAGGGGAAAGTCGCTGCCGTACACGGTGACCTTGAAGAAGGCCTTCCCCGCCTCGACCCACCCCAGGGCGAAGTCGGTGCCCTCGGCCACCAGGGCGAAGTCGGCCACGGTGCCGTGCTCGACCAGGTAGCGGGCCCCGGTCTCCTTGGCCAGGTAGTGCGGGGCCACAAACTCGTCGACGGGTTCCTGCCCGATCTCGCCGGCCACCATGGTGAGGATCAGGTCGCCGCGCAACCGCACGCCGCTCTCGTGGATCGCCTTGGCCGCCATCAGCCAGCAGGCCATGGGCCCCTTGTTGTTGCAGACCCCGTTGCCGATCAGGTAGTCGCCGTCGCGCCAGCCGCTGTGGAAGATCGGAGCGGCGGCGCGCGGGGTCACCCAGAGCTCGTCTTTCGCGATGGTGGTGTCCATGTGGCTGTTGAAGATGAGGCTGCACCCGCCCCCGGTGCCCCGCAGCCGTGCCACGACGTTCGGGCGGTCGGGGAGGAGCGCCACCTTGCGGGGCGCGAGCCCCCAGCTGGTCAGCGTCGCCACCAGGTAGTCGGCCACCGGGCCCTCCTGGCCCGTGGGGCTGTCGATGTTGGCCAGGTCCAGGGCGAGCGTGACGAGCTCCTCGCGGTCGATGCGGGCCAGGACGCCTTCCGCCTCCGCTGCGGAGACGACGCTCATCGGCCACCCCCTTCGCGCGCCGGACGGCCATCGGCCGGGCGCCCTTTCAACCTGGCTTAAACTTCGCCTCCTCGGGGCGTCCCCTCCTGCCCCGGTCCCACCCGTGGTGCGCTGCCGCGTCGCGACCGCACGGTCGCCACCGGCATCGCCATGGCCGGGTTCCGCAGCCGCCACGCTCGGGAACAGTAACCGCACAACCCGGCCCCGGAACCGCCACGACCGGGCACCGCGATGCGCCCGGGACGTCATACCCCGTGGCCGATGCAGGACATCGCCCGCGTCGTCGTCAATCACTCCGTGAAGACGCCTTTCGAGGAGCACCGATGCGCCTGGTCGACCTCAGCCATCCCGTGACGATCCACTCGCCAGGGTGGGTCGGCTACCCCGGCCTGAAGCTGTGGTACCTGCAAACGCACCAGACCCACGGTATCGTCAGCCAGATGATCGAGACGCCCCTGCACCTCAGCACCCATCTCGACGCGCCCATGCACGGCATCTCCGGCGGGGCGGACATCGCCTCGCTGCCCCTGGACCAGCTCGTGGGCCCCGCGGCCGTGGCCGACGTGTCCGAGGTCGGGGAGTGGGGCGTCTACACCCCCGAGCTGGTGATGCAGAAGGTGGACGTGCGCCCGCGTGACATCCTCATCGTCCACACCGGCTGGCACCGGTACTACGCGGGCATGCCGGAGGAAGACCTGGTCAAGTACTTCTGCAGGCACCCGGGGCCGGACCGCCGGTTCGCCGAGTGGGCGGTCGAGATGCGCTTCCGCTGGATCGGCGTCGACTGCGGCTCCGCCGACCACCCCATGAACACCTCGATCCGCTGGAAGCGTCCGGACCTCGCCCGCGAGTACGAGCGGCGGTTCGGGGTCCGCGTCGAGGAGCGCTTCCCGGAGGAGCACCTGTTCGTCATGCACCACGAGCCGTTTCGCCACGGGGTGGTGCACGCCGAGAACCTCGGCGGCGACCTCGCGCAGGTCCTCAACCGCCGGTGCGTGGTGGGCGCCTTCCCCTGGAAGTTCGTGGGCGGGGAAGCGTCGATCTGCCGGATCGTCGCGTTCCTCGACGTGGAGGCGCCGGCGTGAGCGCGATCCGCGTCGCGCGCCTCGACGACGCCCCCGAGCTCTCGCTGGCGGCCGGCGGTGGACGCGTGCGGGCGCTGCTGCGGCCCGAGGTCGGGGCCCGCGAGCGGGCGCTCCTGTACGTGGAGCTCCCGGCACAGGCGACCACCGCGGTCCTGTGCCATCCGTACGAGGCAGCGTACTTCGTCGTGCACGGGGCGGGCGCCGTGCGCGCGGAACCCGACGGGCCCGCGCACCCGGTGCGGGAGACCCAGATGCTCTATGTGCCGCCGGGCATCGCCTACCGGCTGGTGGGGCCGGCCGTCTTCGCCGGCGGGCCGTGTCCGCCAGACCCGGCCCTCTTCGCCAGCCCGGGAGGCACGGTGGACCTCGCCGACCCTGCGGGCGGCACCCCGCGCGCCCGCGGCCACCCGCCGGCTGCGCTGCGCATCTTCGACCCGCTGCAGGACGGCATCCCCATGCCCATGATCGCCCGTCGGTCGTGGCTGGTGATCGCCCCCCACACGGGCGCGCGGTACGCGGTGATGAACCTGGTGGAGCTCGCGCCGGGCGAAGCGAACCGCCCCCACGTGCACCCGACCTCCGAGGACAGCCTGTTCGTCCTGGCCGGCTCCGGATGGGCCCACGACCTCGACGCGGGCCAGCGCGTGGCGCTCCACGCCGCGTGCGCGCTGGTGGTCCCCCCGGGCGTGCGCCACGTGGTGGAGGCCGGCCCCCAGGGCATGCGCAGCATCGGCGGACCGGTGCCCCCCGACCTGGAGATGCTCAGGGCGATGGGGATGGCGGTGTAGGATGCTGTGCCGCCACCGTCCAGACAGCCTCCGCCGGGAGCACGTCCAACGTCTCGCCACAGGAGGAATCCGATGAGCACCGCTCCCGCGTTGCGCCGCTGGCTGCGCTGGCAGCTGCGCGGCGGTCATGCCCACGTGCCGTTCGAGAAGGCGGTGGCTGGCCTCCCCCCCAGGCTGCGGGGCGTCAAGCCGCGGGGGTTGCCGTACTCGCCGTGGATGTTGCTCGAGCACCTGCGTATCGCCCAGTGGGACATCGTCGAGTACTGCCTGAACCCCCGGCATGTCTCGCCGCCGTGGCCCGAGGGCTACTGGCCAAAGGATCCGGCGCCCCCCACCGCGGGCGCCTGGGCTGCCAGCATCGCGGCCTTCCAGCGCGACCTCCGGCGCATGGAGCGCCTGGTGGCCAACCGGGCGATCGACCTCCTGGCGCCCATCCCGCACGCGAAGCGGCATACCTACCTGCGCGAGGTGCTCATCCTCGTCGACCACAACGCCTACCACATCGGGCAGCTGATCGTGGTGCGGCGGGTGCTGGGGGCCTGGAAGGACGGGTGAGCCGGCGAGGGTTCCACCCTTCGCGGCCTACAGCAGCCCCTCTGCCGTCGCCATGCCGACGATCAGGCACCCCCAGAACAGCTTGAACGCCTTCACGTAGTCGACGTCGGTGACGGCGATGGTGCGCGGGCCGCGTCGTTGCACGCCCGGGAAGAGGGTCGCCATGCGGGCCGGCGGCGTGCGCTTGAAGTCCACCTCGAAGACGACCGGCGCCGGCACCCGGTAGGGGGCGATCGTCCCCTCGCGTACGGCGCGCAGCGCCCGGGCCGCGCCGTCGCGGATCAGCGCGTGGGCACGGGCCGGGGTGAGACTCAAGCCCACGACCCGGTCCATCGCCTCCTTCACCGGCACCGTCACCACGCCCGGCAGGCGGCGCGCGGCCTCGGCGCACACCGCCGCGTCGCCGGTGACCAGCGCCACGGGGACGCCAAAGGCGCCCGCCAGCCCGGCGTTGATCGCCGCCTCGTCCACCGGCTCGCCGTTGAGGCGCACCTCGTAGACGATGCGGCCCAGCAGGGTGTGGTTGAGGATGCCGTCGCCACCGCCCTCGCGCTGGTGGTAGCCGACGAAGAACGCCGCGTCCCAGCCGCGGTCGATGCCCTCCAGCTGGCCCAGCAACTTGTTGCTGCCCGACAGCAGCCGCGCCGCCTCGTGCAGCTCTTCCACCAGCAGGTTGGTCATCGGCCCGTGGCCGTCGCTGACCACGACCTCCGTGGCCCCGGCCGCCAGCGCGCCCTCGACGGCCGCGTTGGCCTCCTGGGTCATCAACTTGCGGAAGCGGTCGTACTCCTTCTCGCCGGGCGTGACGTGCTTGCTGACCGCGACGCCGGTAATGCCCTCCATGTCGACCGAGATGTAGACGCGCACCGGTGCCCTCCTGGAAGTACCACAAATGTGCCACGCCCGTGGCTGCCTGTTCCCTCGGGAGACTCCGACGCGCAGGACACGGAGCCCTGCACGAGGGGCGTCACCGCAGCCGGACGGTCTCGGCGCCCCTGGCCAGGCGGGACCTCGGAGCCCGTACTACCCGACCACCGCCGCAGGCCCGCGCGCCAGCCGGGCATCGATCCCCAGGACGCCGGTGAGCAGGAAGCGCGACTTGGCGGGATCGAGCCAGAACTCCGCGTACTCCACCGGCTCGGTCCGCGACCACTGGCACAGCGTCACGGCCAGACACGGGGCGCCGCGGCGCCCTCGGAGCAAGCGGGCGTTCTCGGCGGACATCGCCGTGAGCTCCATGCGCTCGTCGATGCGGGTGATGACCACACCGAACTCCCGGGCGAGCACGTCCAGGAAGGCGCGGTCGGTGAGATCCATCGTGAGCAGGCGTTCGAAGCGTGGCAGGGGCGCCCACGAACTCCCCCGGGCCACGGGCTCCCCGTTGGCCCAGAAGACGCGGTCGAAGTGAATCGCCTGCGGGCCGGTGCGTCCGGGCCGCGGACGCGCGCGCGCTCCTGCGGCCCAGGCCGCCAGGACCCGATCGGGCGCCCGTCGCTTCTCCAGTGCGAGCACCTGAACTCTGGGATCCATGCCAGCCGCCTGAATGGCGCGGTAGGGTGAGATGAACAGGAGGCCCGCGTCGGTCACGCCGCGCACGACGCGGGTCCCCGCCCGGCGCTGCCGGACCAGGAGGCCGTCCTGGACGAGGCGGTTGAGGGCCTGGCGCATGGTGCCCCGGCTCACACCCAGGGTGCGGCAGAGCTCCTCTTCGGGCGGGAGGGTCTCGCCCACACGCCACGCGCCCTGGGCGATGCCCAACCGGATGAGTTCCCGGATCTGGACGTGCAGGGGAACGCCGCTGTTCCGATCGAGCCGCACCGGTGACTCCCGCCGCCCCACAGGCGGCCTCCCGCATGGTAGCACTTGTCCTGACCTGTGGACAATTGCCGGTGCGATCGCCCTGCCACGCGGGCCACCTCCCCACTCCGGGGGCCCCCACTCCGCTGCGGCCCGGGCCCGCACAGGGTGAAGGTACCGCGAAATTTATCCAATTGTCTAGAGGAATAAACAACATGCCCGTCGAAACGGCGCACCACGCACCGACCGCAGGGGCAGGCGACCTCCGCGCCCGGCCCGTGTGGCGCACGACGGGGCAGGCGATGGCGACGAAACGGGTACTCCTGGAGTACGGCGACGGCGTCATGGAGATCGAGGTCCCCGACGACGCGGTCGTCGTCGAGCCCGGCACGGTGTACCACGACCCCGTGCCGACCGCAGACCCGGTGGCCCTCACCCGGCAGGCCCTGGCCCGCCCGCTGGGCACGCCGCCCCTGCGCGCCCTCGTGGGCCCCGGCGCGCGGGTGGTGATCGCCTTCCCGGACCGCGTGAAAGGCGGCACCCACGCCACGGCCCACCGGCGCGTGACGATTCCGTTGCTCCTCGAGGAGCTGCAGGAAGCCGGCGTCCGCGACCGGGACGTCACCCTGCTGTGCGCGATCGGGCTGCACCGCAAGAACCTCCCGCACGAGATCGAGGGCTACCTCGGCGCCGAGGTGGTCGCACGGTTCCGGGGACAGCGCCTGGTGAACCATGACGCCGAAGACCCCCACGGGATGGTGCACCTGGGCGAGACCGAGGACGGCGACGTGGTCGAGGTGAACCGCGCCGTGCTGGACGCCGACCAGACCATCGTGCTGGGGCACACCCTGGGGAACCCCTACGGCGGCTACAGCGGCGGCTACAAGATGCCGTGCACGGGGCTCGTGGGCTGGCGTTCCATCCGCTGCCACCACACGCCCGGCACCATGTTCCGATCCGACTTCGTGCCCATCTCGACCGGCAGCCGTTTTCGCCAGCAGCTGCGCCGCATCGGGGAGGTCATGGAACGCGCGATGAAGCAGCCGTTCTTTGCCGTCGACGCCGTGCTCAACGGCCAGAACCAGCAGCTGGCGGTGGTCGCCGGACGCCTGGCGGACGTCGAGCAGGCCACCTGGCCGACCGCCGGGCGCCGTACGGAGGTGACGGTGCCGGGCGAGCCCGCCGACGTGCTGGTGCTGGGTATCCCCCGCACCTTTCACTACGGCCCGGGCATGGGGTCCAACCCGCTGCTGCTCAAGCAGGCGATCGGTGCCTCCCTGGCCCGCGCCTTCGGGGCGCTCGTGCCGTTTCCCGTGGTCATCGCCGCCTGCGTGTGCGACGGCTGGTTCAACGACGAGTGGTTCCCGGCGTACCGGGAGATCTACGATCTGCTGCAGCGCTGCCACCGCGTGGAGGACCTCGCCCGCTACGAAGACGACGTGTGCACGCGACCGGAGTGGATCCGCCGCTACCGCCACGCCTACGCCTACCACCCCTTCCACGGGTTCTCCATGGCCTACATGGGCGGGCTGGCCGACCGCTACGCGCGCGCCGTCTACCTCGTCGGCGCCCGCGACCCCGGCTACGCCCGTGGCATGAACTGCATCCCCGTGGCCACCTTCGACGAGGCGCTGCGGCACGCGGCCCGCCACGTTGGCGGGCGGCCGCGCCTGCTGATCGTGCCGCGGCTGTCCCGCGTGCAGGTGCACCTGCACGCTGCGCCACGCGCCCGCACCGAGGTCCCCGTCCCGCCATGACGCCCACGCCCCGCCGGGCTGCCCGCAAAGCCGCCACCGCCAACGCGCGGCCCGCGCAGCGGCTGGCTGCCAGGGGCGACGCCGTCGCGGTGGCGACCGGTTCCGTCTCGCCGCTGGCCCCGCCGGCGCCGGTGGGCGTCGTCGGGTGCGGGACGATGGGCCGGCTGCTGGTCACCGCCCTGCACGCCGCCGGGTATCCCGTCGTCGCCTACGACCCGGACCCCCAGGCGCGGACGGCCGCGGTCGACGCCGGCGCGACCGCCGTGCCGACGCTGGACGACCTGGGCGGCCACATCGCTGCCATCGTGCTGTCGCTCCCCGGGCCGGCGGAGATCGTGGAGGTCACAAGCCGCCTGCTGGCGCACCCCGGCAGCCTGCAGGTCATCATCGACACGAGCACCAGCGACCCGGCGACCAGCCGCAGCCTGGCCGCCCGCGCCACGGCCGCGCACGTCGGCTACCTCGACGCGCCCATCCTCGGGCGCCCCGCAACCGCCGGGCGCTGGACGGTTCCGGTGGGCGGCGAGGCCGCGGTGCTGGAGCGGGCACGGCCCGTGCTGGAGGCGTTCGCCGCCACCGTCATCCACGTGGGACCGGCGGGCGCGGGGCACACGGTGAAGCTGCTCAACCAGATGATGTTCGCCATCATCAACGCGGCGACGGCCGAGCTGATGGCCGCCGCACCGCGCGTCGGCATCGCGCCGGACGTGTTGTACCAGGCGATCGTCTCCAGCGGGGCCGCGACGGTCTCGGGGCTGTTCCGCGAGGCCGGCGGCAAGATCGCCCGGGCCGACTTCTCACCTGTCTTTTCCATCGACCTGCTGTGCAAGGACACCGACCTGGCGGTGCGCATGACGCGCGCCGCAGGGGCGGCACCGGTGCTGACGACGATGGTGCAGGTGCTGAACCACCTGGCGCGCGCGGGCGGTCTGGCCGGACTGGACAGCGCTGCGCTCGTGCAGGTGTACGAGCGGCTCGCGCAGCCTCCTGTTGGGGAGCCCGAAGATGCCGCGCGCTCCTGATACCCTCGCCCAGGACCTCGCGCTGGCGACGGCGCGCCTGCGGACCAGCCGCCTGGGGTTCGTGATCGTGCACGAGGGCCGCGTGCTGGCGGAGTCCGCCGATCCCGGCCTGGGCGCCCTGCTCGCCGCTGCAGCGCGCCTGCGCGACACAGGCTGCCGCGGGGCAGCCCTGGCCGATCGCATCGCCGGCGCGGCCGCCGTGGTGGTGGCGGCGTGGGGTGGGATGGACGCCATCCACGCCGGGGTGGCCAGCGACGCCGCCGAGCGACACGCCCGGGCCCTCGGCCTGACCTTTACAGCCGACCGTCGGGTCCCCACGATCACGAACCGCGCGGGGACAGGGCCGTGCCCGTTCGAAGCGGCCGTCGCCCAGGCGCTGGACCGCGGCGGCGATCTGGACGACGCCGTGGCGGCCGTGCGGGAGACCGCAGCGCGCATGGCCACCTCGCGGGGCCGCGCACGTCACCGGGCGCGCGCCCCGTGGCCGCAGCCGGGACCCGGGGCAACCGTCACGATGGTCGGCATCGGCGTGGCCCTGGCGGTCGTGCTGCCCGTGGCGTTCCACGCGGTGGGCGTCGGCCCTGCCTTGCTGCCCATGCACCTCCCGGTGCTCCTCCTGGGGGCGCTGGCGGGCCCGCGGGTGGGGTGTCTGGTGGGCGCGCTCGCGCCCGGTCTCTCGCATCTGTTGACGGGCATGCCGCCCCTGGTGCCACCGGTCGCCCCGCTCATGACGGCGGAGCTGGCCACCTACGGGCTGGTCATGGGCGCGGTGCGTCGCCGCCTCGTGCCTGCCCGGGGCTCCGCGGGCTACGCGATCTCCGATTTGCCGGCGCGCACTTCGCCTGCAGCAGGCGGACGTTCCCGGTCGGAGCTGGTCGCAGAGTACATGGCGTTGCTCGTGACCCTGGCGGCTGGCCGGGCGATGCTGGGGCTCGTGGCGGCCGTGGTCGGGCCGGTCATCGGCCTCCCGGTCCCCGCGACGACCTACCTGGCCACGGCCATCGTCACCGGGCTGCCGGGGATCGTCGTGCAGCTGGCCGTGGTCCCGGTGCTCGTGCGGCGGCTGGAGCCCGTGCTGGCGCTGCGCGGGCAGGCGGCGCCGGTCGGCGTGCGCGCAGGGTTGCGGTAGGCGGAACGCGTGCGGGCATGCTGCACCGCGCGTGGCAGGTGAGATCAACTCCAGATGGGAGGCGAGACCATGCGTAGGATGTCGCGACGCGAACTGCTTCGCATGACCGCCGGGGGCCTGGCCGCCGGGTACCTTGGACGCGCCGGGGAGGCCGTCTGGGCTGCGGCCGCCAGCACCGACCCCTATGGGGCAGCGCGCATCAACTGGCGGCAACTGGCGGGCGAGCGCATCCACATCCTGGTGACGCCCGCCCACTACTTCACCAAGTTCCGGGCCGTGACGCCCGAGTTCACCCGGCTCACGGGCATCGAGGTCACCTTCGAGGTGATCCCGCCCCGCGAGATGCGCGAGAAGGCGGTGCTCGACCTGGGCGCCCGCACCGCCAACTACGCCAGCCACACGGCCGATCCCATGTACCTGCCGCTCTACGCGGCCAACAACTGGGTCGAGCCGCTGGACCTGTTCCTGGACGACGCGAAGCTCACCGATCGGGCCTGGTTTGCCCTCGAAGACATCGTGCCGTTGTGGCGTCGGGCCAACACCGTCCGCGGCCGGCTGTGGGGGATGCCCGTGGAGGGCGAGGTCACCATCCACATCTACCGCAAGGACGTCTACGACCGCTTGGGGCTGCGCCCGCCGGAGACCCTGGACGAGCTGCGGGAGACCGCCCGGCGCAGCCACGCGCCGGCCCAGAACCTCTTCGGGCTGGCGCTGCGCGGATTTCGCGGCGCGGGGCAGAACATGTACATCTGGCCCTCGCTGTTCCGCGCCTACGGCGGGCAGTGGTTCGACCACGCCGGCCGCCCGACAGTCAACAGCGAGGCCGGCGTCAGGTCGCTCGAGTTCTACGTGAGCGTCCTGCGGGAGTTCGCGCCCAGGGGCGTGGAAAACTGGAACTGGCCGGAGATCATGGAGGCGTTCGCCGCGGGCACCCTGGTGCAGTACATCGACGCCAACAGCACCGCGTCGGTCATCGAGAACCCGGCCAAGTCCAAGGTGGCCGGGCAGATCGGCTACCGGCGCTGGCCCAAGGGCCCGGCCAACAAGCGGGTCACCAGCATCTGGAACTGGGCGATGCCCATCAACGCCGCGCTGCCCTCCCGGAAGAAGCAGGCCACCTGGCTCTACATCCAGTGGCTCGCCAGCCGTCCCACGCAGCTGTCGTCGGCCACCTTCAAGGAGGCGCCCGACGCGGTGGTGCGCACCGGCGTGAACCGCATGTCCATCTGGCAGGATCCCGAGTACCGCAAGGTCATCGCGTTCACCCGGGACTACGCCGACGTGGTGCTGACGGCGCTGCGCGAGGACACCGACGCCGACTGGCGGCCCCGCATCCCCGAGTGGCCGGAGATCGGCGAGGCGATGGCCATCGCCATCCAGGAGGCCCTGGTGGGGCGCAAGACGCCGAAGCAGGCCCTCGACGACGCCAACGCCGAGCTCTCGCGCATCCTGCGACGGTGACACGCAGAACGCCACAGGCAGCCGAGGTGCAGAACGGCCTCCCGGGCGCCCTGGCCTCGCCGGCGGCCGGGGCCGCCCGGGCCGTTGTACACCGCCGGGCGTTCGACGACGAGGCGCGGTTCGGGCTGCTCCTGACCGGGCCGAGCCTGCTCGTCCTGGCCCTCGTCTCCACCCTGCCGCTGGTCTTCCTGGTCGCGGTGACCTTCTTCCGGATCGAGCTGACCCGGCCGTGGGCCACGGGCTTCGCCGGGCTTAGCAACTACGCGGCCATGCTGACCGATCCCCGGTTCTGGCACAGCCTGCGGGTCACCGCCGTCTACACCGTCACCAGCGTGGCCCTGCAGGTGGTGGTGGGGCTCGCCTTCGCCTTGGCCCTGGCGGGGGAGATGCGCGGGCGCAACGTCTTGCGCACCGCCGTGCTGCTACCTATGGTCCTCGCTCCGGTGGTCGTGGGGCTCGTCTGGCGCACCCTGCTGCTGACGCCGCGCTACGGGCTGCTCGACTACCTGGCCACGGCGCTGGGCATCGGCTCCCACAGCTGGCTGGGCGATCCCACGCTGGCGCTGGGTGCGGTGATCGTGCTGCACACCTGGCAGTGGACACCGTTCGCCTTCCTGGTGTTCACGGCCAGCCTGGCCGCCCTGCCCGTGGAACCCTTCGAGGCCGCCCTGCTGGACCGCGCCACCGCCTGGCAGCGATTCCGCTACATCACGTTGCCGCTGCTGCGGCCGGCGATCGTCACCGTGGTGATCATCCGGACCATCGTGGCGCTGCGCGCCTTCGACGCCATCTACGCCGCCACGGGCGGCGGACCGGGCACCGCCACCGAGATCCTGAATCTCTACGCCTATCGGGTGGCGTTCAACGCGCTCAACCTCGGGTACGGGGCGACGCTCACGGTCACGCTCCTCCTGGTGACCGCGGCGATGACCGTGCTCTTCGGCCGCCTGCGCGCCGCAGTGGAGAGCCCCGCATGAGGCCGCCCCGCGCCCGCGCATCCCACGTACCGCCACGGCGACGCCTCGTAGGGGGTCGAGGGCCCGGCACGAGGCCGCCCCGCGCCCGCGCACTGCACGCCCCGCCACCGGGACGCGTCGTGGTGGCAAAGAGCCCTGCATGAGCCCGCTTCGTCTCCCTCGCGCCCAGAGCGCAAGGCCCCGGGGGCGTCGACGTCTCGTCCGGCACCTGCCCCGCTACGCGGCCCTGCTGGCAGCCATCGGCATCTGGGCCGTGCCGGTGCTCTGGGTGCTGGCCACGTCGCTGAAGGCGCGCACCGACATCTTCACGATTCCGCCCCGGCTGTGGTTTGCGCCCACCCTCGAACACTACCGCACCGCCCTGGGCACCGTCGACGTGTCGCGCAGCATCGTCAACAGTGCCCTGGTCGGGACGCTCACCATGGGGCTCACCCTGCTGGTCAGCGTGCCGGCCGGGTACGCCTATGCGCGGGTGCGGTTCCCCTACCGCGAGCCGTTGTTCTTCTACACGCTGTTCACGCAGATGGCGCCACCCGTCGGCTTCCTCATCCCCTTCTTCCTGGTGCTGTCGCGGCTGCGGCTGCTGGACACGCACGTGGGGATCCTGCTGATCTACCTCACCGTCACGCTGCCGTTCGCCGTCTGGCTCGTCACCACGTACTTCCTCGACGTGCCCCGCGAGCTGGAGGAAGCCGCCTTGGTGGACGGCTGCTCACGGCTGACGGCGTTTCTGCGGGTGGTGCTACCCCAGGCCTACGGCGGGATCGCCGTCACGGCCATCCTGTCCTTCATCAACGCCTGGAACGAGTTCGTGTACGCTTCGGTGCTGACCGGTGCCCGCGTGCGCATGGCGCCGGTGGCGATCTTCGGCTTCCTGACCACCGAGGAAACCCTGTGGGGCCCGTTCGCCGCCACCGCGGTGATGATCATGGGCCCGGTGATCGTCGTGGCCTTCGTGATGCAGCGCCACATCGTGCGCGGGCTCACCCTGGGGGCGCTGCGGTAGAGCGGACTCCGAGGAGGTGCCCATGGCAGCGCGACCCGACAAGCTGTTGATCCTGGGCCTGGATGCAGCACTCCCCGACCTGTTGCGGCGCTTCGCCGACGAGGGCGCGCTCCCCACGCTGGCAGGCCTGATGCGGCGGGGCGTCTTCGCCCGCGCCCTGACCACCTTTCCGCCCCTGACCGCAGCGGCGTGGTCGGCCATCGTCACGGGGGCAGGCCCGGGGAGCACCGGCGTGCCCAGCCTGATGGTGCACCTGCCCGGAGAACCGCTGGACGCGTGGCACACCTCGTTCGACCGGCGGATCCAGCTGGCGGAGACGCTGTGGGAGGCGGGGCTGCGCGCCGGCAAGGTGCCGGCGCTGGTGAACTGGCCGGTCACCTGGCCCATGGGGCTCGAGCGCGGCGTCCAGGTGGCGGCAGCCCTCAACCCGCCGTTTCGCTTCTTCTACATGCCGCTGTTCGACATCGCCAGCAGCTCGTTCTTCGCCACGCGGCGGTTCCCGTGCAACCAGGTGCCCGGGCGCATGGTGGTGGTGACCCCCGAGCCCGCACGGGCGTGGACGGGGCTGCCGCCCAGCGCGCGGCCCCCGCTGGAGATCGTCATCGACGTGCCGCCCACGTACGCCCGCGGGGTGCGCTACCACGTGGCCATCCTGGCCACCACAGAGGCCGGCTACGACCAGCTCCTCGTGGCGCCGCAGCGCGACGGGCACGCCGCCGTGGCGCGGCTGCGGGTCGGCGAGCTCAGCCCGTGGATCACCGAGACGTTCGAGACCGCCAGCGGCCGCCGGCGCGGGCGGTTCCGCTTCCAGCTCGTCGCGCTCAGCCCCGACGCCCACGACCTGCGGCTGTACGTCACCGCCATCAACACCGCCGAGCCCTACACCATCCCCCCCGAGCTCCCGCCGGCCCTGGAGGCCGTGGCGGGTCCCTACATGGAGGTGGACGACCCGTGGGCGTTCATGGACGGCTGGATTCCCCTGGAGGCATTCACGGCCCAGCTCACCGCCCACACCACCTGGTGGACCAGGGCCACGGCCCACGTCCTGGCCACGTGCGACTGGGACCTGGCCTTCTCGTGGGTGGGGACCATCGACCACGTCGAGCACGTCCTGTACGGCGGGATCGAGCCCCGGGCACGCACCTACGACCCCGCCAGCGCCGACCGCTGGTTGGGGGTGATCCGCGACGTCTACCGCGAGGTGGACGAGGGTGTGGCGCGGATCCTGCAGGCCGTGGACCTCGACCGCACGCTGGTGCTCGCGGTCTCCGACCACGGTTTCACCCACCTCGACGTCTTTCCGTTCATCAAGTACTGCCTGGCCGAGGCCGGGCTCATGGCGTTCACGCTGGATCCCGCCAGCGGCGAGATGCAGATCGATTGGACGCGTACGAAGTGCTACCCGTTGGAACCGGGCCACGCCCACATCTTCATCAACCTCAAGGGGCGTGATCCCCAGGGCTGCGTCGACCCCAAAGACTACAGCAGGGTGCAGGACGAGATCATCGACGCCCTGATGCGCCTGCGCGACCCGGTCACCGGTGAACCGATCGTGGCCGCAGCCGTGCGCAAGGAGGATGCTCGCCTGCTGGGCGTGCACGAGGGGCGTGGCTACGACCGCATCGGCGACGTGCTCTACGCCTGGAAGCCCGGGTACATGGCCAACCCCTACGTCTACCGTGCCGCCGTGAAGTACCGGGACGGCACCGAGCGCATCATCGTCAACACCGAGAAGTTCGAGGCTTCGCACCTGCTGCACAACTTCACGGGCGCCCACCTGACGCTCCCCACGGTGCGGGAGATGCATGCGGCCGCGATCCTCGCGGGCCCCGGGGTCAAGCACGTCTGGCCGCAGCAGCCGATCAACCTGATCGACCTCGCCCCCACGCTGGCGCACCTGCTGGGCATCCCCACACCCCGCGACGCCGAAGGCCACGTGCTCCATGCGGTGCTGGAGTGAGGGGCGCAGGAATCACGCGCGGGAATGCCCGGCACACGTGCGCCGTTGAAGTCAGGCGAACGCATCCGATCGCCGGACCAGGGGAATACCCATGGCCTACTACCTGGTGCGCGCCCGTCCGAAGCCAGACCGGCTGACTGAACTGCGCGCGCGGCTGGACCGCCGGGAGTTTGCCCCCATGCGGCCGTTTGGGGGCTCGCTGACCCGCGCCCTGGAGGGTGCCCGCCGTGATCCGCGGACGGGCGAGGCGGTGTGGGAGGAAGAGGACTACTGCTCGCCGCCCCTGGCCATGGAGCGCGCGGCGGTATTGGACGCGTACTTCGAGGCGCTGCGGGTCGAGCGCGTGCGCGAGGGTGAAGGCTGGCGGCGGCTGGAGGGCCTGCCCTCGTTGTGGGAAGGGTCCGCAGTCACGCGCGGACCAGGCGATTCCACATAAGTCAAGGGCGTGCCGCCCTGCCCGTCAGCACCGCCACCTGCGCGCCGGTGACCCGGATGAGGTCGCGCGGGTCGAGCCACAGCTGCAGCCCCCGCACCCCGGCGCTCACGCTGATCCGCGGGTGGCGCAGGGCCGACGCATCGATGAACACGGGATGGCGGCGCCGTTGCGCCAGCGGCGAGACCGCCCCTTTGACGTAGCCGACCAGCCGCATGAGCTCGGCGGCATCGACCAGCGCGGCCCGCTTGGCGCCCAGGAGCGCGGCGAGCGCCCGCAGGTCGAGCGCAGCATCTCCGGGCACACAGGCCACCGCGACCCGCCCATCGTCCGTGCGGGCCACCAGGGTCTTGAACACCTGGCCCGGCGCCAGCCCAAGGCGTGCAGCGGCCTCGGCGGCGGTGTAGGCCTCGGCCTCGAACTCGCGCAGCTCGTAGGCGATTCCCAGCTCGTCGAGCACCCGCGTGGCGCGCGTGCGCATCGCCTGGGAGTGTTCCGCGCCAGGACTGTACTGCCTCCCGGGTAGCCTGCCTCGGGAAAGAAACCGCCAGCCCAGCGCGAGGTCCGGGCGGACGGCGGCGCGCCGATCCACGCGCGGGGGGTCTCGAGGATCAGGTCCATGGGACGACAGGGGCGGCGGGCCGCCGATCCACGCGCGCAGGGTCTCGAGGATGACCAGGACCAACGTGGTGGGGTTCGTGGCCGCCGATCCACGCGCGCAGGGTCTCGAGGGCAGGGCGCGCGCACAGGGCCCGGGCCGTGGCCGCCGATCCACGCGCGCAGGGTCTCGAGTGCTCGAACCACCTGTCCGAACACATGTTCGTAGTCGAAATGCCCGGGTGTTTTAACAGTACGTACACATGGGACGTCGGCCTACGGTCGCCGCAGGTGTGAGTCCTCGCAGCGGCGGGTGCTCGCCCGGGCACCCGCGGTGCCGGTCCTCGCGGATCGCGCCCCTGCTGCGCTACGAGATACGCTGCGCTACGAGACACGCTGTGCTTCGGCACACACTGCGCTTCAGGACACGCCTGCGCTGTAGGAAACGCCCCGCGGCCCGTGGAAGCGGGGGTCGATGGGACGCCCGCCAGCATCTGCCACCACGGCGCCAAGCACCCTGCACCCGGGGCTGCGGCCGATCCTCGCCGAGGTCGCCGAGGTACCGCCCGGGCCCCTGGTACCAGCGCGTTTTCAGCGCGAAGCCCTCGCGGCGGTCGCCCACGACGACGTGCTCGTGGTGGCTCCCACCGGCAGCGGGAAGACCTGGATCGCCGAGGAGGCGATCGCCGCGCTGCTGGCCCGCGGTGCGACCGCCTGGTACACGACGCCGCTCAAGGCGCTGTCCAACCAGAAGTTCCGGCAGTTCCAGCGCCGCTTCGGCGAAGCCGCCGTGGGCCTGCTCACCGGCGAACGACGGATCAACCCGCGGGCGCCGCTCATCGTCGGCACCACCGAGATCCTGCGCAACATCCTCTACGGCGGCGGTGCCGGTATCGGGCTGATCGTGCTCGACGAGGCACACTACCTGGGAGACGAGGAGCGCGGAACGGCCTGGGAAGAGATCCTGCTGCTGGCAGCGCCGACGACGCGTCTGCTGCTGCTGTCGGCCTCGATCCCCAACGCCGAGGAGCTGGCGGCCTGGCTGGCGGGTGTACGGGGCCGCCCGCCGCGCATCGTGCGCGAGGACGAGCGACCGGTACCGCTGCGGCTGCTGCTCGCCGACGCCGCGGGGCGCCTGCTGCCGCCGGCGTTGGCGGGGCGCATCCGTCCGGGCCAGCGGCGCCCGGGCTGGCTGCGCGACCTGTTCCGCCAGCTGGACGCGGCGCAGCTGCTGCCGGCGATCCTCTTCTTCCCCTCGCGCCGCCAGTGCGACGAGGCCGTGCGGGAGCTGGCGGCGCTGCGGGTGCCCGGGGCCGAGGAGCGGGCGCGGGCCCTGGCCCGCTGGGAGAGCGAGTACCCGACGCTGCTGGGCCACCGTTTCCGGCACACGCTGATCCAGAGCGGCGTCGCCCCCCATCACGCCGGGCACCTGATGGGGTGGCGGCTGGCGGTCGAAGACCTGCTGGCGCGGGGACTCGTGCGGGCCGTGGCGGCCACGACCACCCTGGCCAGCGGGCTCGACGTCCCCGCACGCACGGTCGTCCTCTCGACGCTGGTGCGCAACAGCCCACAGGGGCCGGTGCCGCTCTCGGTCACGGAGTTCCAGCAGATGTCGGGGCGCGCCGGCCGGCGCGGACGCGATCGTATCGGCGTGGTGGTCATTCCCGCCTTCACCCGCGAGGAAGCCGAGCTGGGCCTCAGCTTGGCCGACGCCGACCCGGAGCCCGTGATCTCGGCGTTCACCCCATCGTACACCCAGGTGCTCAACCTGCTCGCCCGCCGTGACCTCGAGACCGCGCTGGGGGAACTGCAGCGGTCGCTCGCCGCCTTTCAAGACCTCCTCGGCCGGCCCCCGCGCCCGCCACGCCGGCTGCCCGAGGGACGCATCGCCGCCGCGGCGGCGCGGGCCCGGGACGGGGTGAGCGCCGTCTTCCTGCTGCGCGCGGCCGTCCTCCAGATCTTTGGCTACCTCGACGCGGAGGCGCGCCTGACGCCCGAGGGCCGATGGGCGATGCGCCTGCGCCATCCGCGGCTGCTGATCCTGGCCGAGCTGGTCCGGCGGCGGCACCTGCCGGGCACCGTCGCCCGTCTGGCCGCGATGGCGGCGGCCCTTGGCACCGAGCGGGCGCCGCGCGCCGGCGGGACCCACGCGCGGCTTGGCGCGCTCGCGCAAATCGTGCACGAGGTCGCGCGCGTCGAGCGCGAGGTACACCTGCCGGCGGACCCGGTCGTCGACGAGTTCCGCGTCGACTGGGACCGCCAGCGACGTCGGCCACTGCCGTCGCCCGCCGAGCGCCGGGCAGCAGCGGTGGAAGCGTGGGCCCAGGGCGCCGAGTGGCTCAAGCTGGTCGCCGACGTGGACGTGGAAGAAGGCGACCTGCAGCGCATCGTGCTGCAGGCCGCCGAGGTCCTCATGCAACTGGAAGGGCTGCCCTTTCCCGCGGTGCGGGCTCTGGCGCGCACCGCGCGGGAAGCGCTGTTGCGGGCGCCGGTGGTCTGAGCGCACCGGAGTGGGGTGCAGGGAAAGACTCCGCGCCGCACCACGGGCTGCGTGGCGGGCGTCAGGCGCGGGGCAGCGGCACCTCGTACGCGGCCAGTTGCGGAGCGTCGAAGTCGTCGGCGATGGTCACCTTTCCCCGGTCGAGCCCGAGGCGCCGGGCTGCGGGTGTGCGTCGGACTAACACGCCAGGTGGCTGGAGAGTCAGCGCCAACGCCCGGTGCCAACAGCGGCACTCAGGGCGCGAGCACGACGTGCCGGATCTCCCGTCGCCGCGCCGTGTAAGCCACGTGCACCCGGCCGCCCCCGTCCACCACGATCGCCGGGTAGGAGTACTCGCCCGGCCCCTCCTCGAGCACCGCCACCTGTGTCCAGGTCGCGCCGCCATCACGGCTCTCGGCCAGGCAGAGCGGGTAGCGCAGCTCCCACTGCATCGGATCCCGCCCGCGGTCGGTGTGGTTGTACGCCAGCCACAGGCGCCCGTCGGGCAGGCGCACCATGTCGATGCCGGCGTTGGGATTGGGCAGCGGCGTCGGGTACGGCGTCGACCACGTCTGTCCGCCGTCGGCGCTCTCGGCGGCCCAGATGCGGCCTGCCCGGGTGCGCATGAGCAGCAGCAGTCGCCCCGGTGCCGCTTCGGCCAGCGTCCCCTGGATCATGGCCACGCCGGTGCCCGCGCCGATCGTCAGGTCGTCGAACGTCCAGGCGGTGGTATGCCGCGCCACGTCCAGGCGCGCGATCCCCACCTGCCAGCGCACCTCGTCGTACACCGGGAGCAGCAGCGTGGCGCCCACGCGCAGGGGCTTGTTCTTGGTCAGCACGCCCGCGCGATCCCACAGCAGCAGCTCGTCCGACCAGGTCTGCCCGCCGTCGGTCGAGAACCGCGCGCACGGTTTGCCGCCGGTGCACCACGCGCCTTCGACGCGAAAGTAGGCCAGCCAGAGCACGCCCGATGCGCCCGCGAACAGCACCGGGTTTCCGCACGGGTGGCCGTCGGCGGGCGCCACCAGCGTGGGGGCCGACCAGGCCGTCGTCCCCGCGGCCAGCCGGGCGGTGTAGATCCCCGAGTCGGGAAGCCCCTCCGCAGTACCCCCAAACCACGCGCCCAGCAGGCCGCCGTCGGGCAGCGGCAGCAGCGTGGCTCCGTGGCAGAACGCCGTGGGCAGCGGGTTCGTCATGGCGCGCCGCGCCAGGACCCGCGGGGGCCGGGTCATGGCCTCCCGCACCGCCGCAGGCGCGGCATCGTGCGTCGCCGCCGACAGGGCAGTGCGCCGCCCGGCCCGACGGGTCCACCCTCCCGGGGCGCCACGGCGGCCATCCTACCGGTGGGCCGTCATGGCGATGCCGCGGATGATGGACCGCTGAAGGAACAGGAACAGCACCAGGGCTGGCAGCGCTGCCAGCGCGGCGCCGGCCATGAGGATCCCGTAGTCGATGTCGTAGGCCCCCTGCAGCGCCCGCAGCCCGATGGGCAGCGTAAACATCTGGGGCGAGGACAGCGCGATCATCGACCAGAAGAACTCGTTCCACGCGAACGTGAACATGTAGATGACCAGCGCCGCGAGCGCCGGCCTGGCCAGCGGCACGATCACGTGCAGCAGGATCCGCACGTTCCCGGCGCCGTCGACGCGGGCCGCGTCGTCCAGCTCCGTGGGGATGTTGAGGAAGAACTGCCGCAGCAGGAAGATGCCGATGGGCATGCCGATCATGGGCAGGAAGACCGCCGGGTACGTGTTCAGCAGGTGCAGGCGGTTCATGAGAAAGTACAGCGGGATCACGTTCACCTCCAGCGGGATCAGCATCGACGACAGGAACGCCAGGAAGAGCGCGTCGCGTCCGCGCCACTGCAGGCGGGCGAAGGCGAAGGCGGCGGGGATCGCCACCAGGGTCGACAGCACCGTGGTGGCCGTGGCCACCACCAGGCTGTTGAGCATCCACCGCAGGAAGGGCCAGCGGGTCAGGACGACCTCCACATGGTGCAGCGTGGGCCGCCGGGGGATCCACCGGGGCGGGAGCGCGAAGATCTCGGGCGCGGGCTTGACGCCCGTGGCGAACATCCACGCGATGGGCGCGACCCACAGGGCCAGCAGGCCCGCCATGGCCGCCAGCACGACGCCCGCCAGCAGCCGGTCTGCCCTCACAGCGCCGTCCCCAGGCCGAGCCAGCGGAAGGCCAGCAGGGTGAGCCCCAGGATGATGGCGAACAGCACCACGCCCACCGCCGCGGCCTGGCCCATCTCGAGGTACTCGAACCCGAAGCGGTACAGGTACAACGCCAGCACCTCCGAGGCGCGGCCCGGGCCGCCGGCGGTCATGATGAGCACCTGGCCGAAGACGATGAAGCCCGAGATCGTGGTGAGCACCAGGGCGAAGAGCACCGCCGGCTTCAACAACGGCAGCATGATCGCCACGAAGATGCGGGCGCCCGAGGCCCCGTCGATGCGCGCTGCCTCGTAGAGCTCCTCAGGGATGTCCTCGAGCGCCGCCCGGAACAGCACCATGCGGTAGCCCGCCAGCCACCACGTGGTGGCCAGCGCGATGGCCAGGATCGCCCACCGCGGCTCGTTGAGGAAGACCGGGGGGCGCAGCCCCCAGCCGCGCAGCACCAGCAGCACGATGCCGAAGTCGGGATCCAGCAGCCACCGCCACACCAAGCCCACGACCGACACCGTCAGCAGGTACGGGAAGAAGAACCCCGCCTCCATCCAGTGCGCGACGCGCGTGCCCCGGTGCGTGAACAAAAACAGCGCCAGCAGCAGCCCGACCCCCACGATGAGCGGGATGGCCAGCGCGGCGAACTCCAGCGTGTTGCCCAACGCGTTCCAGAAGCGGGGGTCACGGGCCAGCGCCAGGTAGTTGCGGGCCCCGGCGAACTGCGCCTCGCCCAGGGGATCCCACCGGTACAGGCTGATGACGACGCCGTAGAGCACCGGGCCCAGTCGGAAGAGCACCCAGAACGCCCCGAAGGGTGCCAGGAACAGCGCGATCTCGCCGGCGCGCAGCAGCCTCCGGCTGTGAGGTGTCATGAGGCGGGGTGTCATGCGTTCGAGGCGCGAACGGCCCACCCGGTGCCTCGACGGCGCCGGGCGGGGCGCGGGGGACTCCCCGCGCCCCGCCCGCGCGCTCCCACCCACCGCGTGCGTCCCGCGGTCCGCTCCTGCACGATGCGGCGCTCCTGGGGTCGCACCGCCTGCGGTTATCCCGCCAGCACCCGGTTGACCTCGGCCTCGGCGCGCGCCAGCGCGTCACGGGGGGCCAGCCGCAGGTTGTACGCCTCCTGGATGTAGGGCTCGATGGCCGCGTGGACCTGCGGGGCCTTCTCGTGGATCAACGGGTAGTGCACGTAGCCCCGGTTGGCCATGTCCGTGAACTTCTTCAGCGCCAGCGACCACGAGTCCGACTCCAGCAGCGCCCGCGAGCGCTGCGCGGGCAGGTAGGCCGGGATGTGCCCGCCGTAGATCCCCCACAGGTCGGAGTGCTCGTTGATCCACTTGATGGCGCGAATCGCCGCCACCAGCACCTCGTTGCTGGCCCGGTCCGGCCGCTGGCGCGGGATCACCAGGTTGTGGCTGTCGCCCCAGGTCACCGGCCGGTCGAAGAACTTCGGCACGTAGTGGAAGCCGAAGTTGACCCGGCTGTCCTTGGCCGTGGGCAGGTACCAGTTGCCCGCCAGCAGCATCCCCAGCTGCCCGGCCGCGAACTGCTTGAACCCGTCGGTGCCGGGCTGGTTCCAGCCGCGCCGGATCATCGTCACCAGGTAGTCCAGGGCGCGCAGGCCGCGCTCGTCGTTGAACGCCGCCCGCTTCCCGTCGGGCGTGAGCAGCTCGCCGCCCTGCCCCCAGAACAGGATCTCCCACGCCCGGCGGATCTTCCGGGGCAGCGCGTCCTCGGCCGGGTGGAAGGCGAAGCGGCCGGTGCGGGTGCGCAGGGCCTCGCAGGCCCGCTCGAACTCTTCCCGGGTTTCCGGCGGACGGTCGGGGTCGAGGCCGGCCTGGCGGAAGAGGTCCTTGTTGTACCACAGCCCCCACATGTGCGAGTCCAGCGGCACCAGGTAGCGCTTCCCCTGGTAGACGCCCGCCTCCCACACCGTCTTGGTGTAGGCCGGCGCCCGGATGTCCGCGATCTCCAGCAGGTTGCCCGCCCGCGACTCCTCCAGCGGCGTGAGCGCCCGGTAGACGTCCATCACCCGGCTGGAGTGGCAGATGCCGATGTGCGGCGCGTTGCCGGCGCCCACCGCGGCGAACAGCTGCGCGTAGTACTCGGCCCACTGGCCCTGCAGCAGGTTCAACCGCACCGTGCGGTGCTCGGTGTTGAACTGGCGGACGATGCGCTCCATGGCGGCGGCGTCGCCGCTGTGGAACAGCGTGTAGTAGTCCAGGGTGAGCACCCGCTCCTGGGCGGCCGCCAGGGGCAGCCGCACCCCTCCGGCCGACGTCGCCAGCGCCGCCGCCGCAGCCGTCTTGAGGAAAGCGCGCCGGCTGATGGCGCCCCCGTCCCAACGCCCGTTGCCACTCATCTCCCGTCACCTCCGCGCTCGCGGTCTCGTGCGACCTCTGCGCGCCGCTCCCGGGCCTGGTGCGCCTGTGCGCGCAGCGCCCGCAGGCGGCGCATCACGTCCGATCCTCCCTCGCCGAAATGCCGGGCGAGGTCCAGGTACTCACGGTAGAGCGCCTCGTACACCCGGTGCGCCCGCGCGTCGGGGCGGTACGGCACGTACTGCCGATCGCCCATGCGCTCGATGGCGGCCAGCATGCCATCGGTGCCGCCACCGTCCGCGCGCGCCGCCGCGGCCGCGTAGATGGCCGCGCCCACCGCCGAGGCGTGGCGGGCCTGCGAGACCAGGACCTCACGGCCCAGCACGTCGGCGGTGATCTGCAGCAGCAGCGGGCTGCGTTCGGCCAGGCCGCCGCACGCGATGACCTCGCGCACGGGCACGCCGCCCGCCTCGAACGTGTCGAGCACGCGCCGGGTGCCGTAGGCGGTCGACTCCAGCAGCGCCCGGTAGATCTCGTGGGGTTCGGTGGCCAGCGTCAGCCCCACCAGCAGCCCCGAGAGGTCCGCGTCCACCAGCGGCGTGCGACAGCCGTTCCACCAGTCGAGGGCCAGCAGCCCCGCCTCGCCCGGCTGCAACGTCGCCGCCTGCGCCTCGAGCGCTGCGAAGAGCGCAGCCGCGCCCGACGCGCCGGCGCCCCGCCCCGTCGGGGCCGCGCCCCCGGCCTCGGCCCGCGCCGCCCCCCGCTCGGGC